>JAQCEV010000117.1 GCA_027618515.1 Chloroflexota bacterium
TACGGCTACGGCGCCTGCGGCGCCCCCCACCCCTGCCACGCTCACGCTGTCAGCCGTAGCGGACGCGACCATCTGGCAGGGCGCGGGAACGACCGCCAGCGGTGGTGGCAACCACCTCTACGTGGGCACCATCGGTCGTGGGCAGCCGCGACGAGTACTCATTCGGTTCGACCTGACGGGCGTGCCCACGGGCTCAGTCGTGACGTCCGCAAACGTCAACGTGACGGCCAACAAGAGTGGATCTGCCCCTCCAACGTTTGCATTGCATCCCCTGACCGCTGATTGGGGCGAGGGAAGCTCAAACTCCGGGGGCAATGGCACTGGCGGGAAAGGCGCATCCGCCACGATTAACGATGCCACATGGACTCAACGATTCACCGGCGGTGCATCATGGGCCAACGAAGGCGGGGACTTCGCCGCCACAGCCAGCGCAACGACCACCGGGCTAGGCTGGGATTCGACAACCTCGCTGATTTCAGACGTGCAAGCGTGGGTGAACAACCCCTCAGCCAACCACGGCTGGATAATCATCGAGACCCCTGGGATGAACCGGGCCGTGCGAAGGCTCGACAGCCGCGAGTCATCCCAGGGGCCCTCACTGACCGTAACGTTTACCTCCAACTAACCCGCCGGAGCACGGCTGCTCTCGTGCATTGAGGATCTATGTTTCGAGCCCTATCCTTATCGCTGGCCGCCGTGGCAACGCTGGGCGTTCTGGCAGCGTGTAGCGCTGACCCCACGCCGACACCGAGCCCGAGCCCGACCCCAACGGTCGAGCCAACATCGACGCCGACCGCGACTCCATCCGGCCCGGCCGCGACCGCCACCGCGACGCCGATAGTGATCGACGTACCCAATGGCCAGGCAGTCACGCTTGCACCCACCCAGGACGCGGCCATTTGGGAAGGATTCAACACCACCGCCAACGGCTCTGGCCCCAACCTGTTCGCCGGTAACAACAACCGCGGTCGAGCAAGGCGAGCGTTGCTGCAGTTCGACATTGCAGGCGAGATTCCCGCAGGCGCCACCATCCATTCAGTCACTCTCGTGGTGAACACGAATAAAGTGCCCATGACCGCCACCATAGAGCCGTTCGCGCTCCACCCGCTTCTAGCGTCCTGGGGCGAAGGTTCTTCCAACTCAGGCGACAGCGGAGCGGGCATCGAGGCCCGGGAAGACGACGTGACTTGGACGTGGCGCAAGTACAACTACCTGGCATGGGGCGTTGAACACCCTGGAGGACATTTCCCCGAGCGTGCGAGCGCCAAGACCATCACCGACACCTGGCCGTCGACTGACGCCCTCGTGCTTGACGTACAGACGTGGCTGGACGATCCATCAGCCAACCATGGTTGGATCATCATCGGCGACGAGAACGCGCCTCAGACCGTCCGACGCTTCGACAGCCGCGAAGGTGCAACACCCCCCGCGTTGACCATCATTTACGTGCCCAGCAGCTAGAATCACTCTTGATGTTCTCCCGCCTCCACACGCCTACCATGGCCGTTGGCATTCTCGTTGCGATCTTCGTCAGCGTCGCCTCGGCGTGCGCGGCTGAGCCTAGCGCCCCCCCGACCCCAACCCCAACGCCTAACCCCAACGTCGTACGCCTCACGCCGAGCCAGGACGCCACGCTCTTTGAACACCACATCGGCGGACTCGCCAGCAGTACCGGCGCGAACAACTTCGTTGGCATGACCAACCGCAACGTGCGACGACGGATGCTGATCGCCTTCGACCTCTCGTCCTTGCCGGCCAACCGCGAGATCGTCGCAGCGACCCTAGAGATGCGGATGTCCAAGTCGGCCAGCGGTGCGTTCGACGTCTCGCTGCATCGCGTCACGACCGCCTGGGCTGAGGGCACATCCGCAGCTTCCGGCATGGGAGGCAAGGGCACCGCGTCAGTACCAGGCGACCCAACATGGATTCACTCCGCTTACCCCAACACCCTTTGGACCACTGATGGTGGCGACTACGTCGCAGAACCCAGTGCAACAACGAGCGTGGACAACTTCGTCCGCTACTCCTGGACCGGCCCGGGGCTGGTTGACGATATCCATGCGTGGACCAGCCGCGCCGCCCCGAACTTTGGCTGGCTCGCCATTGGCGATGAGGCGCACCAGAAGACAGCGAAGAGATTCGACTCGCGGGAGCACTCCAACGTCGATCGCCGCCCCACCCTCGTCATCGAGCTTGCGCCCTTGCCCTAGCGCCGGGCTCACATGACAACCGCCCCTCGCAGGCCCATACTGGATTGGTAACTTCTGGCCTTCGGCCTCCCTGGACTGATTGTTGGCTTCACCCACCCGTAAAAAACGACGGATCGACCCGTCGCTACTCACGATGTTCGGCATTCTCGCCCTCGTCGTCGCTGTCGTTCTCGTCCGTGAAGGCATGGACGGCGTCGTTGAGGAGCGGTTCGGTGGCACGGTGACGTTCACGTCTAAGTCAGGCGACACGATCTTCGTGGTTCGCTTGCCCATCGCGGGCGTGCTCACCTAGACCTGCTGGACCATCGCATCGATCATGGCCACCCCCTCGGGTGTGGCCATCAGTCGGCGACCTCTTTGATCCGGGCATCCAGCATGATGCCGCCTTCACCAGCCATCAGATCGCCAACGTCCAGGTCATGTACCGCTGATGAGTGAGCGGTCAGGATATTGACCAGCTCCTGCTTGTCGCTGGCGCGAGCCTCGAAGTCACACCATTCGAGACCCATGTCCTTACATGAGATTGAAATCTTGCCCAATGTTCTACCCCTCCAGGTCAGCCTGCGGTCCAGCCACCATCCACTAGCAAGTGCTGCCCCGTAATCGCCCCGCTAGCGGGGCTCGCGAGGAACACCACGGGAGTGGCAACCTCGCTGGGCTGCAGGCGTCGTCCGATGGGAGACCGCGCCAACATCTGGGCGCTCGCCGCAGGGTCTGTTGACGCTGTCATCGGTGTGTCTGTGGGGCCTGGGCCAACGGCGTTGACTTGGATGCCCAGGCTAGCCCACTCGATGGCCAGCGTCTTGGTCAATGAAACGATTCCACCCTTGCTGGCGATGTACGCCGCCCGCTCCGGTGCCGCGCTCACCACCAGCTGCGAAGCTACGTTGATGATCCTGCCGCCGCCGTGGGTACTCATGTGGGCGGCCGCCGCTTGGCAACAGAAGAACGTGCCCTTCAGGTTGACTCCGAGGACCCAGTCCCAGTCCTGCTCTGAGATACCCAGCGACGGGCCATTCACGCGAACGCCAGCGTTGTTGACTAGGATGTCCAGCGCACCAAGCTCGTTGATGATCGCTCCGACCGCTGGTGCGATGCTCGGCACGTTGTTCACGTCAAGCGTGAAGGCTTTCGCCTTGCCGCCCGCAGCCACGATCTCTTCACAAACCTTGTCGAGGTCCGCTTGGCGGTCAGCCAGGCCGGTCACTGCGACGGTCGCGCCCGCCTGGCCTAGCGCCAACGCGCATGCCTCACCGATGCCCTGGCCCGCGCCAGTGACCACCGCTACTTTGCCATCGAGATTGAACGGATCGTCAGCCATGTGTACCTCGCGGCGATTATACGGAAACGTCAGAATGGTGCTCGCTACGGCAGCGGGCCGACTGGAGGCAACTTTGAGTCAGAACCTTGAGATCAAGCGGTACTGCCCGGACTTCAGGCCTGTCAGGTCGGTGCTCCGGCAGATCGGTGCTCGTCACGTGGTGACCAAGCGCCAGGTGGATACGTACTTCAATCTTGCGAGTGAGGGCTCGACTAGGTTTCGGCGACTCAAGATACGGGAGCAGTTGCGGCGGGCTGAGCTTGTCGGGTACGCGGATAGCTACGTTGGAGGACTTCGGGAGGTCGATTACCAGGTGATTCAAGTGCCGAAGACGCTGAAAGCGGTGCTGGTTGGGGCGTTGGGAGTCAGCGCTGTCGTCACCAAACGCAGGGAGTTGTGGACGCTGCCTCGGACGTTGTTCAACCTGGACACTATCGAGGGCGTCGGAAAGGTGTTCGAGGCTGAGGTCGTGTTGTCTGAAGGCGAGATGACTGATGCCGCGGAACGGTACCTTGAGTTGTTTGAACCTCACTTGGGTGAGCGCATCGAGGGCTCGAACGAGGATATGGTGGGTGGCTAGGCACCTGGCGGGGTGCCACCTGCGGCCATGGGCTTGAGCATGGAGTAGATCATCTCGGTGACTGGCGTGGGTACCCCAGCAGCCGCGCCGCGCCGCACGACGGCACCGACTAGGGCGTCAGCTTCAATACGTCTGCCTCCGAGTCGGTCGCGGTACATGGAGGTCTGGCCCACTAGCGGATTCCGGTAGCGGTCGATGATGAACGCGACAGCATCGTCGCCGAACGCGGCGCCTTCGGTGTTGCCGACGGCGACGTACTCTTCGACCATCCGCTGCATCAGGGATTCGCAGTCTGGGGCCTGGCATAGCTGGGCGGAGTCGAGGCCGGTCACGGTGTTGAAGGCAGCGTAGGGCCCCAAGTAGGCGTACTTGGACCAAAGTGCGGTCACGACGCTTTCGGCGAGTTCCACCTGCCAGCCGGCGGCGAGGAAGTCCTGGTAGAAGCGCTGTTCGCGCTCGCCGTTGGCGCCGTTGCGGTTGCCGAAAACGGCCCTGCGCGGGCCGCCCACCTGGGCGATCACTCCGGGCGATTTGACGAAGCTCTCGATGTAGACGACGCCGTCGAGCACACGTTCTGGGCCGAACACCTGCGCCAGTCGCTCGCCAGACTCAACGCCGTTCAAGAGCGTGAGTACGGTCGTGTCGGGAGTGACGGCCGGTCTGATCTTGGCGATCGCCTCTTCGAGGTCGTACGACTTGACCGCTACGATCACGAGGTCGGCTTTGTGTGCGGGGCCGGGCGCTGGCAGTGCGTGGACGGGAATCGTGAAGTCGTCCTCGGCGACCGTCTCGACGGCGAGTCCATGGGTTTGGAGGGCGTCGAGGTGGGCGCCACGGGCGATCACGTGGAGGTCGTGTCCAGCGCGACCGAGCAGTGCTCCGAAGTATCCGCCTACACCGCCGGTACCCATAACCAGGACGCGCATCTCTTATCTCCTCCATCTGCGTGCCGCAGATATTCGGCAATCATATCGTGACCTGCGGTCGTATTCACGTTTGCGGGCCTTGAAACAAGAAGCGCCCCGATGATCGGGGCGCTTGGTTCGCTCTTGTCTTGTGTTCTGCGGGGGCCTGGGCTACGCGAGCCAGGAGGGGAGCTGGCCGTGGAGCGCTCCTTCAACCGGAACGGGCTCGCGCAATTCTTGGCGCGTTACGTACTCGTATGAGATGTAGGTGACCGTGGCGGCGCCGACTATCGCGGCAATCACGCCAAGGGTGATGAGGATCGTGTAGACGAGGCCCGATTGGGGCGGGGCTGCGCTCCGTACCGACATAACTCTGTTCCTCCGTGGGGGGTGCGCCGCAGGTTATCGCGGCTTGTACCGACGAGTAACGCTACACCAAAGAGCAGCGCTGAACAAGAGAGAGGAATGCGGGAATCCGGTACAGGGGGTCACTCTATCCGCTCCCCAGGGTTCGAAGATGGCCGTACATTTGAGCGCGAAACTGGGAGTGACCTTATGCCTTTCGACACACTTACTGACGATCCCGTCCTGCAACGAATCATCGCGGCTGCCGTTTTGGGTGGTTTCGTGGTTGCTGGAATCCTGTTGCGGCTGGCTACATCGTTGGCAGCGCGTCGACTTGGGGGAAGCCGCGGGCACATCGCCGGGAAGATGGCGTTGGGGGCTGTCAGGAACACCGGCCCTCTGCTTCTCGTCACGCTGGGGATATTCCTCGGGGTTTCCGCGCTTCCTGAGGTGGAACCCTGGCGTGACCAGATCAGCATCGCGTGGCGCGTAGTAGCGTCGCTGCAGATCGCCCATGGTGCCGCGAGCGCGATCCGTGTTGTATTCACGTGGTACGCCCAGTACGTGGCACCTAGAACCGAATCGCAGTTCGATGACAAGATGTTTCCGCTCCTGCGGCGGTTCCTGGTTGTCTCTTCCTATCTCCTGGGCGGATTGGTGGCGTTGCAGTCGCTGGGTATCTCGATCAGCCCGGTTCTCGGTGGTTTGGGCATCAGCGGTTTGGCCGTCGCCCTTGCTCTTCAGCCCACGCTTGCGAATTTCTTTGCGGGTACGTATGTGCTGTCCGACGGTGGTTTTGCTGTGGGCGACTACATCGAGCTCCAGGGCGGGCCGGCGGGGTACGTGATAGAGGTTGGCTGGCGTAGCACGAAGATGCGGACCTGGCTCAACAATCTTGTGGTCATCCCTAACTCGGTGATGGCCGATTCCATCGTCACGAACTACAACGGGCCGGTGAAAGCCATGAACATCATGATCACGTCCGGCGTTAGCTACGACTCTGATCTCCAGAGGGTTGAGGATGTGTCGTTGGAGGTAGGCCGCAAATTGATAGAGGATTCGTCTGATGCGATCAAGACGACGGATGCTTTCTTTGGCTTTGACAGCTTCGGCGACTCGAATATCGGATTCTGGGTGTTCCTGCAGGCCCGGGACCGGTGGGGCAGCTTCGTGCTGACCAACGAACTGATCAAGCGGTTGCAGTCGCGGTTCAGGGATGAGGGCATCGAGATCAACTACCCCGTGCGCAAGCTGGTGTACGACGCTTCCGGGCCGCCGGTGCCTGTGGCTGCGGTTTCGGGGGCTTAGCCCCAGATGGTTTCCATCCCGCCCGATCTGCTGGACAACCGAGAGGCGATCTCCCGTGTGCTGCAGGAGCAGCCAGCCGGGCTGTTCTTGGACATCGACGGGACGTTGGCGCCACTGCATCCTGACCCGACGGCCGTCACTATCACTGCTGCGGTTCGGCAGGCCATTGCTTCGCTTTCTGAGCGGATGGAGGTCGTGGTGCTGTCGGGTCGTGCCACCGCAGACTCGCGCGGTATCGTGGGATCCGATGCCGTTACGTATGTGGGCAATCACGGCAGCGAGTGGCTGCGTGATGGGCAGGAGTCGGTGCTTGCTGTCGCTCGAGAATTCGTGCCCCGTATGCATCAGATAGCGAGTGACGCGTTGGTGCGCTTCGTGGACTGGCCGGGGGTCTACGTGGAGGACAAAGGGCCGTCGATTTCCATCCACTACCGCACTGTCGCGGACCGACCTGCTGCCGCTGCTGCGATCGGTCGGTTCATCGATGAGCATCCGGCTGCGGTGGGTCTGCGTCACAGCGACGGGAAGCTGGTCAAGGAGGTGCGGCCTCCGATAGATATCAACAAGGGAACTGCAGTGGCTACGGTCGTTGAGGAACGGGGGCTGCGGGCTGCCGCGATGCTGGGCGACGACACAACTGACGTGGATGCTTTCCGGGCCGTTGCTCGGATGCGCGATGCGGGCCGGATCCAGGGATTGTCGATCGGCGTGCTGAGCGCTGGGACGCCGGGCGAGGTGCTGGAGGCGGCGGATTATTCGCTGGCCGATACGAACGCTGTGGAGCGCTTGTTGGTTTGGCTCGCTGATTTGGGTGGGCAAGGGTAGAGGCTGCTCCGGGCTCGTTGGTGGGTTCGGTGGTGCCTACTAGCTTTGAATCCGTCGTCCGATCCGCCTCCTTTGCCACTCTGACACCCGCCTCTTAGCCCGCATCCCCCGCTGCACCTTGGCGATCCCGTGGGCGATCCTCGACCACACTGCACTCTTCTCCTCGCGCGATCCCCCTCCCCCTCC
>JAQCEV010000014.1 GCA_027618515.1 Chloroflexota bacterium
GGGCTGAACACCGGCTACGCGCCGATCCCGCACCCATCTCGCAGAACGCAACTCCCCTGGCTAGTTGCAGCGAACGCATTCCGTATCTACTATTCGTCACGAGGCGTTGCCTCAAGTGGTATGGAACGGCAGGCTGGGGGTGAACTCTGAGCGAATCCGTCCTTGTTCTCAACCATAACTACGAACCGCTGAACGTTTGTGGCGTTCGGCGGGCTATCGTCCTGCTGCTTCGCGAGAAGGCCCAGCCTCTCGACTCAAGCGAAGTGATGATTCACGCAGCTACCAACGATTTCCTCGTGCCCTCAGTGATTCGCTTGCTGCACATGGTGAAGCGCCCTGTGTTTTCTCGACGCCTATCAAGGCGCGAGATTTTCTGGCGTGACGGGTTCCGGTGCCAGTACTGCGGCAAGCAGGTGCGCGAACTAACGCTGGATCACGTTCAGCCCAGGGTAAAGAACGGCCCACACACGTGGGAGAACGTGGTGACGGCCTGCGAGGCCTGCAACCACCGCAAGGCTGGCAGATCACCTCAAGAGGCGGGTATGCGGCTCTTGAAGGAGCCTGCGCCGCCAAAGCCCAACCCCTACTACCACCTGATGCACCGCCAACTCCCCGAAGAGTGGAGCATCTATCTGCCGTGGATGCAGCCTCGTCGGGACGCGATGGCTTTAGCTTCAGCCTAAACTTTCCAGCCACCAGTGCTGGAAAGCTAGGTTTGGGGCCGTTGGTCTTGGGGCGGTCGTTGATCGCGCGCGGGCCCTTGGCCTCGGTGATCGGGTCGTTCTTCTCGCGGTTGGCGTTCGATCTCGCTGAGCGGGAATTCGACGGTGCGAACGAAGTCGTTCTCACCTCGCTGTTCGAGTATCACGGAGACCGATTCTTTGACCGCGTGACCCACGACGACCCGTGCGGGGCCGTCTGGCGTGTTCACACGCTCACCGATGCGCGGGAGTATCTTGTTGGTCGCACGGTACTGCTCATACTCGAATCTGAGGCAGCACTTGAGACGCCCACACTGACCAGCGAGTCCTTCGGCGCTGATAGGCAGCGCTTGTTCCTTGGCCATGCGAACGGTGACGGACTCAAACTTTTCCAACCATGAGGCGCAGCAGAGCACCTGTCCGCAGCGGCCCATCCCCCCGATATTCTTCGCTTCATCGCGAGGGCCCACCGATCGCAACTCGACCTTGCCTTTGAGCGCGTCGGTCAGCTTACGGTACAGCTCCCGGAGCTCCACCCGCTCTCCTGCGGTGAATTCAAGAACAACCTTGCGCTCATCCAAAGAGATCCGCGCAGAACTGAACTTCATCTGGAGCCCAAGTATCCGTGACTTGGCTCTTGCTTGAACCAAGGCTTCCGCCTCTTTGACCTTGAGCAGCTCGCGAAGAGCGAGATCCGCGTCGGTGGCAACGCGAATCATCGGGCGTATCGCGACCATGGGGTCGCGATGCACCAAAGCACGCGGCGCGATGGCCACGTTGCCCACGTCAGGGCCACTGGTGGTATCTACCACCACTTTGTCCCCAACCGCTACTTCAAGCTCTCCTGGATCGTAGAAAGTGACGGCTTGGGCCGTCTTGAAACGCACACCAATCACGCGTGGAGCGTGTTCTATTGTCATCTGTATTCCCCGGGGAATTACCCGCGGAATACTATGCCATGCCGATGTGAAGAACCTGTGACTTCGAAGGAAAACCCGAAGACCGTTTCCGTGAACGCCGCTAGGTGGTACGCAGCGAAGGTGCTTCGAGCATCATGACGTCAAGAGCGAGGCGAGGGTTGGCGTTGCGATCCAGCGCTTCGATGGATTCGGTGACGAGATGCAGCCAACGTACGGTGTCGGCAGGCGTAAGGGCGGCGGCGTGGCGCAGGATGGTGTCGCGCCAGCTCACGTTGACGATAGAGTTGCTTTGGCCCTGCTGGACCAGCAGCACGTCCCGGAGCCATCGCAGCCATAGGTAGAGCTCCTCGCGCGCCGCAGCGCGATCGCGCTGAAAACGCCGCGCCAATTGCTCCGAGTAGCCGAACCGATCTTCGAGGCCCTCTTCGACGACTTCGGCGATGCGCTCAAGGCTTTGGTGAACGCCGGCCAGCAACGCGGGCTCGTGGGCGGCCTCGATCGCCCAACCCAAGCACCCCCGCGACAATCTCGCCACGATGTCTGCCTGTTCGGCACCCATGCCATGGTCTGCCTGGAGTATCTGCGCCACCTGAATCGTAGGTAGCGGGTGCAATTCAACGTGCTGGCACCGCGACGTGATCGTGGGGAGAACGCTGTCTTGGCTAGGAGCAAGCAGCAGCAGACGAACGTCTGGGGGCGGCTCCTCCAGCACCTTCAGGAGCGCGTTGGCCGCATCGTTGGTCATCGTGTCTGCGCCATCGAAAACGAACACGCGGGTTCGCCCCTCGTACGGGCGCAGGTGCGCTGAAGCGATCAACTCGCGTACAGCGTCGATGCCGATCGCGGTCTTGGGGCCTTCGGTGGCCTCCGGGTCAACGCGGATCACGCGAACGTCGGCATGGGTGCCAGCCGCGATGCGGGTGCAAGCCTCGCACGTGCCGCAGGGCTCGTCGCCAGCAGTCAAGCAGTTGACGGCCTGCGCGATCTGCATCGCCAGGGTGAGCTTGCCCACGTGGGCAGGCCCGGTGATGAGGTAGGCATGATGCATCCGGGCGCAACGCAGGGCAGCCTCGAATGCCTGTACCGCTGCGTCGTGCCCCTGCAGGCGTAGCACGCTAGATGACGTCCTGCGCCATGAGGTCTGCGTAGGTCTCGCGGCGGCGGATCAACGTGGCCTTGCCGTCGGCGACCATGACGATGGCCGGGCGACCGTTGGCGTTGTAGGTGCTGGCCATCGAAGGCGCGTAGGCCCCCGATGCGGGTATGGCGATGATGTTGCCAGCCGTGACGGCGGCTATCTGAGCGTCGTGGACGAGGACGTCGCCCGACTCACAGTACTTGCCAGCGATCGTGACGGTGACATCCGGCTCAACCGTCGCGCGGTCAGCGGTGACGGCGACGTACTCAGACCCGTAGAGCGCAGGACGGATGTTGTCGCCCATGCCACCGTCCACGGAAACGAAGGTACGGACCCCAGGAACGTGCTTGATCGCGCCAACCGTATAGATGGCGACGCCAGCCGGGCCTGTGATGGAGCGTCCAGGCTCGATGATGAGCCTGGGCTCTGGCATGTGGTACTTCGCGCAGCCGTCCTTGAGTGCTTTGACGATGACCTCGGCGTAGGCCGAAGGTGGCGGGGGCTCGTCCGCTTCGGTGTAGGCGATGGCGTAGCCGCCGCCGGGTGAAAACTCCTGCATGTCGAGGCCAAGCTCACGCATCTCTGACGCGAAGGTCAGCACACGGGTGACGGCTTCCTCGTACGGCTCAAGCTCGAAGATGGGCGAACCAAGGTGGAAGTGGATGCCCTTGAGGTCGAGGTGCTCCGCTGCGAGAGCGAGCTCGATCGCCTCTTTGGCCTGGCCTGTCTCGATGGGAAAGCCGAACTTGGAGTCCAGCACGCCAGTCGTGGTGAGCAGGTGAGTGTGGGGGTCGATGCTGGGGGAGACACGGATGAGCACGGTCTGCTTGCGGCCAGCCTCACCCGAGAGTTTGTTCAGCAGGTCTAGCTCGTAAAAGCTATCGACGACCACCTGGCCGATGCCCCAGTCCACCGCATCACGTAGCTCTAGGGGAGTCTTGTTGTTGCCGTGAAAGTAAACGTCAGCCGCTGGCACGCCTGCTGCGCGGAGCACTGCAAGCTCGCCACCAGAAACGATGTCAAAGCCGAGCCCCTGGGCCGACAGCATGCGCGCCAGGCCCACGTTGATGAACGCTTTGCTGGCGTAGAGCACCTTGGAGTTGGGGTGGCGCGACTGAAAAGCAGTCCTGAATGCGCTCGCTTGCGCCTTGAGGGTGGCTTCGTCATAGATGTAAAGAGGCGTGCCGAACTCGGCGGCCAGGTCGACGAGGTCACATCCGCCGATGACCAGGTGATCGAGGTCGTTGACCTCGGTTGATACGGGAAATACTTTTGCTTTAGGGACGGTCGTCATACAAACGCTCCACAGGTGATACGTTGAGGATATCGCTGACGGCGCTCCCGCGCGAGGGCGAGAAGACGCGCCAGGCGGGGGCCAGCGTAGCGCTAGTGGGCGAGCGTGTAGCGGTCGCCATCTTCACGCGCAGCGCCATCCTCGATGAGCTTGGCGATCCCGGTTCGCAGTTGATCCTCAGCCAGCGCCCAGCGGACCTCCGGCAATCCCGTGTACATGATCTCGCGAATCTCGCGAACGGTGTACGTCCCCTCACCTAGCACGCGCAGCAAATCCTGCTCCCGCTGCTCGCGATGACGCACCAGTTGGTCGAGGCGTTTCGCGGGATCCGCTATGGGGTCGCCGTGGCCTCCGTAGATGGTCTTGGCGCCGATCTGCCGGAAGCTCTCCAGCGTGTTGGCGTAGGCACGCAGATCGCCTTCTGGGGGGCGCAGAACGGTGGTCGACATCCCCATCACGGTGTCCGTAGCAAAGAGCGCGCCACGTTCAGGAACGTACAGCGCCAGACAACCAGGGGTGTGTCCTGGCGCGTGGTGAATCTCCACGGTGAGTCCACCGAGATCGCGGACTTCGCCGCCGTGCACGTCAGCGGCGATAGGCGCGCGCCCTTGGAGGCGGTCGCGCTCGATTGCCTCTCGGTCCAGTGGATGGCAGGTCAACGCGGCGCCGGTGGCAGCGTGGATCGCAGCTGCTCCACCTCCGTGATCGGGATGACGATGGGTGATGATCAGCTCTGACACGGGAGGCGCGCCCAGAGACTCGATGTAGGTCATGCGCTCACGATGGTCGTTTTCGTCATCGTAACCAGCGTCGATCAGGATCGAGGAGTCGTTGCCGACCACCACGAACGAGTTGGGCGTGGGGAATCCAGCGAACGGCTGACGGCCGATAGTGAGTTGGTGGATACCAGGTTCAAACTGCATGAGGGGGAATACCTCCAATAGTGAGATGGCAAAGTGCGATGCGCACGTGATTCTAGGCGTGAGGGCGATGATGTAATGTACACCGAGTAGGTGACACGGGACAGCGGATGCGGCGAAGCAACAAGCTGAGGGCCAGGTGGCGAGGGAAACATGACCACTAAATCAGACAGCCTCGAACAACGCTTGGCGGTTCCCGTCGACCGGTTGACCACGCACATCGATGAGGCGTCGTTGGGGTTCACGTCGACCCGCGAGATGGCCCCACTCGATGGCACGATCGGTCAAGAGCGCGCTTTGAAAGCGCTCGATTTTGGCCTGGACGTGGACGCCCACGGCTTCAACATATTCGTGGCAGGCGCTCCCGGCTCTGGGCGCAACACGACGTTGGCCAGCGTCATCGGGAAGCTCGCCGCGAGCAGGCCCGTGCCCAGCGACTGGGTATACGTCCACAACTTCCATGACCCCATGAAACCCAGGAGCATCAGCCTGCCTGCCGGCATGGGTCGGCATTTGGCCTCCAACATGGATGAGGTCGTCACTGAAGCGAAGGAGCGCATACCGCGAGCATTCGAAGGTGGGGAGTACCAGCAGCGAGTGGAGACGGCGCTGGCCGATGTGCACGCCAAGCACCGTGAACTAACGGAGGAGATGGTGGCAGAGGCTCGGACCCGTGGTGTAGCGCTCGCGCTCACGGACTCGGGGATCCTCGCCACCCCACTGGGTGCCGACGGTGAACCCATGACCCCCGAGCAACTTAGTGCGATGTCCGAGGCGGATGCAGAGCGCGTCCAGCAGCAACAAAAGGCTCTCCAGGAATTCATCGGCGAGCGGATATCAACGCTCCGCCAGTTGGAGCGCGAAGCGGTTCGCGTGCGCCACCAGGTGAATCGAGATATCGGCGAATTCGTTCTGCAAGCGCTGTTCGCAGAGCTACGGGAGACCTACAAAGAACACCCGGAGGCGATCACCTACCTGGAACAGGTACGTGAAGACATGGTGCAAAACGTCTCTTCGTTCCTGCACCAAGAGCGCCCGCAGGGAGGACCTCCCGGCCTGCAGGATCTCATCGCAGGGATGAGTGGCGGCGGGGGAGGGGATGAAACGCTCCGCTACAGGGTCAACGTATTCGTGGATCACTCCCGAAGCAACGGCGCTCCGTACGTGTCCGAGCAGAGTCCCACGTACCACAATCTCTTCGGCCGGATGCAGCACGTCTTGCGCCAGGGCGTGATGAGCACCGATTTCACCATGCTGAGCGCCGGAGCCATCCACAAAGCCAATGGCGGGTTCCTCGTGCTCCAGGTAGCGGACCTATTGACCTACCCCTTCGTCTGGCAGGCGCTCAAGCAGGCGCTCAAGAATCGTCAAGCCAAGATCGAGAACGTTGCGGAGCAGTACTCGCTCATGCCAACGTCAAGCCTGGAGCCTGAGGCGATCCCCTTGGATGTGAAAGTCGTGCTGGTGGGAAACTCGAACCTCGCCCGGATGCTGATGCTGTACGACGAGGATTTCTCCAAGCTTTTCAAGGTGAAGGCCGAGTTCGGCCACGAGTTTGAAATCAACACGGAGAACATCAAGAAGCACGCGCAGTTCGTGGTGAATCGCGTACAGGAACATGGCCTGCGGCACTTCGACGCCTCAGGCGTGGCACGCTTGATCGAGCATTCATCGCGCCTGGTGGAAGACCAAGATCGCCTTACGGCCAGGTTCGTGGAGATCGAGGATCTGATCACCGAGGCGGCGTACTGCGCGAAGATGGCCGACCACGACCTGGTGACTGGCGAAGACGTGCTCCGTGCAGTGCAGGAGCAACGCGAGCGCTCCAACCTCATCGAGGATCGCCTCCAGGATCTCTACGACCATGGCACGATCCGGCTGGAGGTAGACGGGGAGCAGGTGGGCCAGATCAACGGCCTAGCTGTCATCGACATGGGGGACTACTCCTTCGGTCGACCATCGCGGTTGACGGCCCGTGTCGGCCTAGGACGTGGCGAGTTCGGCAGCGTGGAGCAGTCTGCCCAGATGAGCGGGCGCATCCATACCAAAGGGTTCCAGATTCTGATCGGCTACCTGATGGGCAAGTACGGCGTGGATGCCACGTTCCCCGTACGGGTGAGCATCGCGTTTGAGCAGACGTACGAGGAGATTGACGGCGATAGTGCGTCGAGCACGGAGGCCTATGCCTTGCTGTCGGCGCTCTCAGGCGTGCCTATCAAACAGAGTTTCGCGGTAACGGGATCGATCGACCAACACGGTCGCGTGCAAGCCATCGGCGGTGCGACCCGCAAGATCGAGGGATTCTTCGACGTCTGCAAGGCCAAGGGGCTCACAGGGTCGCAAGGCGTACTGATCCCTGCGACCAACACCAGGCATCTGGTGCTGCGTAAGGAGGTCGTAGATGCGGTCAAGGCGGGCCAATTCCACATCTATGGCGTCGAGACCATCGAGCAAGGCATCGAGTTGCTGACGGGCGTGAAGGCAGGCGTACCAGGCCGAGGGGGCAAGTACCCCAAGGGCACTATCAACGCGAAGGTAACAGCAGCGCTGGAAGGCATGGCAGACCGCCTACGTGGTGCCGACCGCAACTCACGTGCCCCACGCGACGGCGAGAAGCCTGTGGAACTCAAAGACCCCGAGGGTCGAGACCGCGACCCCCGCGAGGGTCCTGGCACGCCACCCACTCCATCGACGGTGGACGTGTAGCAAGCGGGGCGTCCCCGCCTACGCCCGCGACACCACTGGAAGCAGCAGGCGCGAGGGGTGCTCGGCGTCGTGGTAGATGGTGTCCGCGCCCTGCTTGAACCACAGGTACTGGTGCGCGAAGTTGCCATCCGTGAACGTGGAGTCACCGTTGGCGAGTTCTAGGCGCATGCGATGGCCAGCCTTGAACAGGTACGACGCAGGGTGGACTTCGATCTCAAACTTGTACACGCGCCCTGGCTCTAGCGGCTGGGGGTCGGCGGGGGTGTGGAACGGCCTTGACGGGCTGCTGCGGGCGTCGTCCTTCTGTCGGAGGGACGCCTTCAGCCAGCCCTTAGTGACGTTGACGAACTCCGGTTGCTCACCCGCCGCTCGCTTGCCCGCATCCAGCGGCAACACATCCGAAATCTTGACGATGAAGTCGGTGTCAGGCTGGTCAGATGAGGCGTAAAGCTCCAGCGCTAAGCAACCGGTGACCTCCGTGTCGACGGCCAATTCGGGCGTGGTGAACGTGAGCACGCGTGCCACGGGATCCATGCCGTTGGACGTGCGAGCGACCACGCCAGACGCCCACTGATCGTCGGGGTAGGCGTAGGTGGTCGAGCCACTGGTGGCTGCTGGTGGATCGGTCGAGAGCGCGCCATCGTTGAGCGAGGTCATGCTGTTGGTCGGCCCAGCGCTGAGGTAGTAGGACACGGCATCGGCGCTGGCCACCGGCCAGGCAGGTTCCTCGCGGTAGGCGTTCTCGCCGCGGACGAACAGCTTCACGGGGCTGCCCTCCATGAAGCCGCTGTCGATGCCCTTGAGGTAGTGATCGTAGAAGGGCAGGAGTTCCTTCTCGTGGAACTCGATGGTGTCGAAAAGGTGGTGAGCCTCGACCGTGTTACGCATGCCTGTGACCACGAGCTTCTTGGGGCCTTTGACCTGCTCGTAGCCAAGGATGTTGCCGCGCAGCTGAAGGCCTACTTTGCCCCAGTGACCGATGGACAGCACGGGGATGGTGACCTCGGGCAGCCGCTCGTAGGCACTGCGCTCCTTCCACCACGCATCGTAGGTGGCGTGGGCCAGCGCCTCGCCAGGCAGGTCCGGCATGGTTCCAGGGCCGTTGGGCCGACCTGCCGGGCGCATGATGTTGTTGGCACGTACGCCGGCGTACCACGAAGGGAAGAACGGAGCGTAGATGCCGCCGTTATACGCCGAGCCACGGTAGGGATCCACGAAGCCGTCGTAAGGCGCGATGCACGTGAGGCTAGGCGTGTTCCACCCAGCAACCAGCCACTGGATCATCGCGTAGTAAGACTGCCCGTAGCCGCCCACCTTGCCATTGGACCAGGGTTGGCGGGCGATCCACTCGATAACTTCGGTGCAGTCCTCCTGCTCGTCGCGGTCCAGGTAGCCGTAGGTTCCCTCCGACTTGCCTGCGCCGCGCACGTCCATGCGTACGTAGGCGTACCCGTGCTGGACGTACCACTCGACGGGCCCGGTCTCGCGCCAAAGGAACAGCGGCAGCGAAGGCAGATCGTCGGTGTCATATTGGTAAGGCGATGCCACGAATAGCGTGGGAAATTCGCCCTCCGCGTCAGGTCGATAGATGCGCAGGCCGATACGCACGCCGTCCCGCATCGTTACGTAGATGTCCATCTCGTCGTGCATCGCGAAGTTGTCGAGTTGCGTCATGGGGATCCTTACTTACTGAGGGTTGGTTGCTGCCTGGTGCCCTAGGGTCCGATCGGGGAATGCCAGCAAGTCTACGCCGACATTTCCAAGACGAGCACGCGGTCGCGCCTCGTGAGGTCTTGGACGATGCGGATGCTCGCGCCGGGGACGACGTCAGCCGCGAAGGCGCTCGCTCGGGCGATCTGGCGTGGGTCCATCTCCATGAGCAGCACGCCGGATGGCTTCAGATAGCGGGGGACATCGACGAGGAAACGGCGAATGAGGTCGAGGCCATCGTCGCCGCCATCGAGGGCTTCGCGTGGCTCGTACAGGCGCACCTCAGGGTCAAGCGTGGGGATCTCGCCCGACTCCACATAGGGCAGGTTGGTGGTGATCATGTCCACGGGCCCCGGCAGCGGCGCCAGCAAGTCGCCTTCGAGAACGTCGACACGCTCGGCAAGCCCAAGACGATCAGTGTTACGACGGGCGAGATCGAGCGCCGCTGGATAGAGGTCAGTTGCATAGACGTGGACGCTAGGCAGGTTGGCTGCGATGGCGAGCCCGATGGCACCGGTGCCACAGCCAACGTCGGCGATGATGAGCGGCGCGGGAAGGCCTGCGGCGATGCGCAAGGCTTCTTCGACCAACGCTTCGGTGTCCGGACGTGGGATCAGCGCACCGACACCGACCAGCAGGTCGATGTTGTAAAACTCACGGTGGCCGAGCAGATAGGCGGTGGGTTCATGACGCAAGCGACGTTGGATCAACTCTTCAGCGCTCTGCGCTTCAGCGTCGGAAGGGGCATCAGCCATTCGAGCGTAGAGCTCGGCCCGGGAGACTTCTAGAGTGGTCATCCAGACGAGATCCGCCTCGATGCGAGCATCGCCGATACCGCCAACAGCGAATCGGCGCTCCGTCTTGCGCAGGAGTTGGCCGAACGTTGTCACCCGCTACGCGCTGTCGCTCTCTTCAAGAAGGCGGGCTTGCTCATCTTGCAGCAACGCCTCAACGATGTCGTCTAGGCGTCCCTGCCCATCGAGGATCTCAGGCAATCCGTGAACCGTGAGGTTGACACGGTGGTCGGTCAGCCGATCCTGGGGGAAGTTGTAAGTGCGCACCTTCTCGGAGCGTTCACCTGTGCCCACCTGCAATTTGCGAGTTGCGGCGGTCGCTTCGAACTGCTCCCGCAGATGCATCTCGAGCAAGCGCGACCGCAGCACCGTCATCGCTTTGGTCTTGTTCTTGAGCTGGGAGCGCTCATCCTGGCACACGGCCATCGTCCCCGTGGGGATATGAACGATCCGGACCGCTGTAGCGACCTTGTTGACGTTCTGGCCGCCAGCGCCACCTGAGTGGAAGATGTCGATACGAAGTTCGTTGGCAGGGACTTCGAAGTCCGATTCCTCGGCCTCTGGAAGCACGACGACCGTCGCGGTTGAGGTGTGGATGCGTCCTTGAGTCTCGGTGACGGGCACGCGTTGCACGCGATGGACGCCACCCTCATGTTTCATATACCGGAAGGCGTCGGGGCCTACGACTTCGAAGACGACTTCTTTGAACCCGCCTTGCTCGCTGCCGTTGGAGTCCATGATTTCGACGACTAGACCGTGCCTTTGGGCGTAGCGTGCGTACATCCTGTACAGGTCCGCTGCGAAGAGGCCTGCCTCATCGCCCCCGGTTCCCGCCCGGAGTTCGATGATCGCGTTCTTGTTGTCGTTCGGGTCCTTGGGCAGCAGGGCCGAGTGAAGTTCGCCCTCTACCTCTGCGATACGCGCGACCAAGCCGGGGATCTCGTCTTTGGCCATGGCGGCCATGTCCGCGTCGTCCTCGCTGGCGAGAGCGCGGGCCTCATCCAACTCCTCCTGAGTTGCTTTGAGGCGCATGTATGCCTCCACGACGGACTGGAGGCCAGCTCGCTCCTTGGCCAGCTTGCTCAACCGAGCATGATCGCCAGCGATGTCCGGATTCGCGAGGAGTTCGTCGATCTCCGCGAATCGTAGCGCGAGTTTTTCGAGCTTTTCGAGCATCTGCCGTCCAATCAGTGACCTGTCAAAGACCTATCACAAGGAAGCCCCCGCTTAGCGGAGGCCGTACCCAAAAGTATAGCACTGGCTAGTCACGACACGGAGAGAGTGGCCAATCCGGCCAGAATGCGGGCAATCGACGCTGAGACTACTGCCATAGCTCCCAATCGTCGTTGTAGACTTGACGGGATTTTGGCTGCTAAAACGTCTGCTGGTAGAACGGTTGTGTTCGTATGAAAATCGGTCGTCTCTCATTATTAGGACCCGCTATCGTGCTGTTGATCGTGTTGGTAGCGGCCTGTGCAGGAGGTGGCACGCCCACCGCCGGCCCGCTGCCCCCCACACCCACGGCGACCTCGACGCCCACGCTCACTCCCACGTTCACTCCCACGCCAACAGCAACGGCATCGCCGCCAACGGCCACGCCGACGCCAACGCCATCGCCAACGCCAACTCCAACTCCAGAGCCAACCGCCACGCCAACACCGACTGCCACGCCGACGCCCACACCTACACCATCCATAAGCGACGGCATCGCCATCGGCGAGAGGGCGATGGTCAAGCTCACTGCTGGGTCATCTCAGTGGTCGGGGGTCATGATTGACCCATCCGGGCGAATCGTGACAACGTCAACCAACCTGGGCACCGCCCCGCTAGTGTCGTTCCGCACGTTTGACGGTGCGACCGGTCAGGCTTGGGTTGTCGGCCGCGACGACAATCTTGACCTCGCCGTCCTTGAAGTTCTGAACCCCGGGCAGCAGTTCGCGTCCGTAGAGGTTTCCTCCGAGGATCCCCCAAACCGCAACGAGAACCTAGTGCTCATGCATTTCAAGGCTGGCGGTGTTGTTACCCAACAATTCAACTCCGCAGTAGTCGGATCCCGTCAGGACGCGATCACGGGCATCTCCTACTTGCAGCTCCAGGGATTCTCGGTAGGAGACGAAGACGGTGGGGCCGTCTTCGACGCGCTAGGACGGCTGCGCGGTCTGCGCATGGACTCAGACAGAATGATTAGCATCGGCATCGGTCGGATCGGAGAGGTTTGGGCGATGGACTCGTTTGCCCTAGCGAGCTCGATGATTCCCCGCCTCCAGGCGGGCGTTTCAATCATCTACGCGACGGCAGGGCAGTGCGTCGATCTTGGCGCGCCGCCGCCGATCCCTGCGATCTACAAGGGTGACCTTTCCATCGGCGGAGCGCCAGCAGCGATCGGTTTACGCATGTACGCCAGAACAACCAAGACATCGACGGGAGAAGAACTTTGGTTCTCCCAGCCGATCACGAACGTCGGACGCTACTTTCTCACGATTAGTATCTGCGACCCGATTTTCGCCAACGGGGTCGTGGACTTCTGGCTCAACTCCAAGCCATCCCCGACGACAAGCCTCTACACGCCAAGTAGCACGCTCATCAATAATCTGTTTTTCCCCTAACTGGCAGATCCGCGTAAATCCACGCGTTAGTTAGAAAGCGATTCGAGGAGCCCCCCCTGAGGCTCCTCTTTCTGTTCCGCGGTTTCCATGTCACGTACGGTGGCGACACCGGCCTCTAGCTCTTTGGGGCCCAGGATCACGACCTTACGCGCGCCGACAGAAGAGGCATAGCGCATCTGAGCCTTCATGCTGCGTTCGGGTGCGAGAACCGCCGTCACGTCGGCTGCGCGCAATTCAGTGGCGATGACAACAGCCTTGGTCTTCGCCTCTGCACCGCTGTACGCGATGACGATAGGCGCTGGCGGCACGATGCCTGCCGTCGCCCCCTGCTCGCGTAGGTTCAGGATGAGACGCTCGATGCCCGCCGCGAAGCCGATTCCGGGCGTGGGCTTGCCACCGAGTTGCTCGATCAGTCCGTCGTAACGACCCCCAGCGCAGACAGCGCTCTGGGAGCCCTCACGGTCGGGGTGCACCTCAAAGACCGTGCGCGTGTAGTAATCAAGCCCGCGCACGAGCTTGCTGTCGAGTACGTAGGGGATCTTGAGATCGTCGAGGTAGGCGAGCAGTTCGTCCCAGTGGGCCTGCGCTTCATCGCCGAGGAAGTCGGTGCTCTTGGGAGCGTCGTTCATGAACGATTCTCGCGCTAGCTCTTTGGAGTCCAGCAGCCGGAGCGGGCTGGTGTCGAAACGACGCCGGTCGTCCTTGCCAAGGTGGGCGATGTGGGGGCGGAAGTGCTCCTGGAGGGCGTCCATGAAACGGGGCCGATCTACAGCGTCTCCGATGTTGTTGAGAAGCAACTTCATGCCACCGAGGCCGAGTCGGCGCATGGTGTCCATGGCGAGCTGGATCACCTCTAGGTCTACCGCCGCGTTGGTGTCACCGATGGCCTCCACACCGAACTGGTGGAACTGCCGGAAGCGACCTGCCTGAGGACGATCGTACCTGAACATGGGGCACAAGTAGAAAAGTCGCACCGGCTGCGCCTGGTTGTGCATGCCGCTCTCAAGGTACGCGCGACACACAGCCGCCGTGCCTTCGGGACGCAGCGTGATGTTGGTGCCTCCACGATCGTCGAAGCTGTACATCTCCTTTTGGACGATATCGGTCTCTTCACCGACCGTGCGCAAAAAGAGGCCTGTCTCTTCGAAGATCGGAGTGTCGATCCGCCGGTAGCCATGGACGTGGGCCGCCTGAGTAACCGTGGCAGCGGTGAAGCTCCACAGCGGCTGATCTTCGGGAAGGATGTCAGCGGTGCCCCGCGGCGCCTGATACATATGTGGCACGTCTCCAGTGGATTGATCGGTGGATCGGAGCGGTCATTATACGGGCGAGCCTCGCGCGGCCGGGTTTCGGGCTACAAGGCGTAGAGCCTCCGCGGATTCGCATCCAGAATCTTTTCGACGAGGGCAGGCGAAAGGCCACCGTTGTCGCGGAGGTTTGTGAGCGCGCGGAGTTCGGTGGACGTGTCGTTGTGCCCGTAGTCCGTCCCGATCATCAGGTTGTCCTCGCCAGCGGTTTCAACGATGTAGTCGATGTCGTCCGTCGTCTGCACGGCCACGAAGATGTTGCGCTCCTGCAGCAACTCCCGACCGGCCCACGGGATGCCTTGTCGGGTGTACCTGACCGACAAGTCGTTCATGGCGTAGGGCAGCCATGAGGCGCTGATCTCCACGAACCCCCAACGGAGGTCAGGAAATTTCTTATGCATGTCCTTCATGATGATGTCATGAAATGCTCCGACGGCGGGGAGCTTGAAAGTGGAGAAACCGGCGTCCCTCGAGAAGTAATCGAAAAACTCGAATTTGCCTGTAGCGGCGTGTATGCAGATCGGCAGGTCCAGGCGCTGCGCCTCTTCCCACAGCGGGTAGAGGTACGGATCGCTCAGCCGATGATCGCCCTCTATGCCACGCATGAACACACCGCATGCGCCGTGCTCTTTGCCGTAGTTCAATTCCTCGATGGCAATGTCCATGCGAGATGTTGGCACGATCACTGTCCAACGCAGTCGGCCCTCACTTTGGGCATGGATGTTCCCGACCCAGCGGTTGTATCCGCGAGCTAGCGCCACCTCCACCTCCTGGTGGTAAGCAAGCGGACGGAGGAAAACTGTGGGATAGAGCACGTGCGTCGTCACTCCCAACTCGTCCATGTGAGCAAGCCGCTTCTTGACGTCCGACGCCTCGCGGGTCTCCAGGTCTGTGTCGAGCCCCACGTTCACATCCTTGGCAAACACCCGACCATCAATGAACCAATATTCCCCCGCACGGGTCTTGTGACCTGGCTTGGGCACGAGGATCGCAGGCCGATGGGGCTGGTCCTCTTCCGGCATGAAATCCCACGTGTACTCGTTCTCCACTACGTGAGCGTCCGCATCGATGATGGCCATAACACCACTCCTCTTCGTATCCCGATTCAAGTTGTGTAAGCCGACCATACGTCGAAACCGGCCCCCAATCTAGGGGTGCATGAGATGTCGGCGACTATAATGCGAAAATGCAGGCATTACTCGAAAAGGTAAGAAGTTACCTGCCGCAGGACCGCGTGCAGTTGGTGGAAGACGCCCTGGAGTATGCACGCGAGCTCCACGAGGGGCAGAAGCGCCGCTCTGGCGAGCCCTACATCGAACACCCCGTCAGCGCCGCGACCTACTTAGCCGACCTACTGCTCGACGCTACGACCATCGCGGCAGCGCTCCTTCACGATGTAGTCGAAGACTGTGGCGTTTCCGTCGATGAGCTTCGCGAGCGCTTCGGCGACGAGGTCGCGCGCCTGGTTGACGGCGTTACGAAACTCACCCAGCTGGATCTGCTAGGGCTCGACGAGAACGGCACGCTTCCAACTCCAGTCGATGACGAACAGGCTGAGAGCCTTCGCAAGATGTTGGTGGCGATGGCCGAAGACATCCGCGTGGTGCTCATCAAGCTGGCTGACCGGCTGCACAACATGCGCACGCTTGGCGCGCTGCCGCACCACCGACGGATCGCTATCGCCCAGGAAACGCTGGATATCTACGCTCCACTGGCGCACCGCTTAGGCATGGGTGAGGTTAAGTGGCAGTTGGAAGACCTGTCGTTCAGGTACCTCCAGCCAATCGAGTACAAGTCCATATCCAAACGCCTAACAACCAAGCGCCGAGAGCGTGAGGCGTACATCGAACAGGTTACGGAGGTCTTGAAGCGGGAGCTTGCGCGAGCGAACTTCAACGCAGAGGTCACCGGTCGACCGAAACACATCTACTCGATCCACCACAAGGCACAGGCGTACGCCGCGCAGGGCAAGCAGCTCGGCGACATCTACGACCTGTTCGCCGTGAGGGTGCTGGTGCCCAGCGTGCAGGATTGCTATGGCGTGCTGGGCGTAGTGCATTCGCTCTGGCGTCCGCTCCCCGGCCAGTTCGACGACTATATCGCGAATCCCAAAGAGAACGACTACCAGTCGCTCCACACCTCCGTGCGCTCCATAGGTGGGCTACCCGTTGAGGTGCAGGTGCGAAC
This sequence comes from Chloroflexota bacterium, assembly GCA_027618515.1. Lineage (GTDB taxonomy): Bacteria > Chloroflexota > Dehalococcoidia > Lucifugimonadales > Australimonadaceae > CALGTL01. Next base: position 16,284 of record JAQCEV010000014.1, read on the forward strand.
GTACCAGATGCACCGCATCTCCGAGTACGGCGTCGCCTCCCACTGGAGCTACAAAGAGGGCGGGGGCGCCGGCAAGGACGTCAAGTTCGAAGAGCGGATGACCTGGCTTCGCCAGCTACTGGAGTGGCAGCGGGATGTCTCAGGGACTGAGGAGTTCCTGGAAAACGTTCGCACCGACATCTTCCGAGACCAAGTTTTCGTATACACGCCGAAGAACGCGATCAAGGAATTGCCCGCGGGGGCAACTCCCATCGATTTCGCGTACCGGATCCACACGGAGCTTGGTCATCGCTGCATCGGCGCAAAGGTCAACGGCAAGCTGGTAGGCCTGGACACGCAACTCAAGAACGGCGACACGGTGGAGATACTCACGAGCCGGGTCGCGCGCGGCCCCAGCCTGGATTGGCTGAACTCCCATCTTGGGTACGTGAAGACCGCCACTGCCCGCCAATCGATCCGCGCGTGGTTCCGTCGCGAGGAGCGTGGAGAGAACGTCCAGCGGGGTCGTGATCTGCTCAGACGAGAACTCAAGCGCCTGAACGACGCTACTGATGAAGTCGAGATCGCGAAGATGTTTGGCTATGCGTCAGAGGACGACCTGTTCGCTGCTGTGGGCAGCGGCATGGTCTCCATGGCCCAGGTCGCAGGCAGACTCACTACCCACGCCGACAGCCGAACCGACCCCACGAGCGTCGATGACGCGTCACTCACCGGGCCAACCGCAGGTATCACCGTGCTTGGTGTCGGCGAACTGCTTACGCGTATGGGGGAATGCTGCCACCCATTGCCTGGCGACGACATCACGGGCTACGTGACGCGATCCCGAGGAGTGACCGTTCACCGGACTGATTGCCCCAATCTAAACAGCCTCCACGCCTCGGATAGCTCCGGCGACAGGATGGTGCCGGTCTCGTGGGGCAAGAGCCGGAACCAGTATCCGGTACGCCTGAAGATCGAGGCGTTCGACCGGATGGGATTGTTGCATGACATCACGGGTGCGACATCCATCGAGCGCGTGAACATACGTGGCTCACAGACCGATGTCCACAGCGACCACACCGTGACGGTCCACGTAACGGTGGAGGTACAAGGCCTGGAACAGCTCAGTCGCCTGTTCTCCCGCATCGAAGGCGTACGAGGCGTCCACTCTGTAAGCCGTACCATCCAATCGGTAGCGCCTGCTGCTACCTAGCCAAGCAGCGCCATTCAAGGCATAATGGTTAGGTTGTAATCCGAAATTCAACGTTGCGACATCATTCGCACCGTCCGCAGAGCCCTTAGGAGGGATCCGTTGCCAGCAACAAAAGCAGCCCGAGTCCAGGAGCGCCGCCGCGTCATCAACCGTCTCGTACGCACGCGCACCCGAACGGCAGTGAAGCGCGCAGTCGTTGCGATCGCTAGTGAGCCGACCGAGGCAACAACAGTCGTTGCTATCGCCATCAGTTCGCTGGATCGAGCCGCGAACAAAGGGATCATCCACAAGAACAATGCGGCCCGCCGCAAGTCCCGCTTGGCCAAGCGCCTGAACGCCGCTGCCAAGTAGGCACCTAACCTATGTAGCCAAAAGGCCGGGCAAATGCCCGGCCTTTTCTTTTGGCCGTTTCCAAGGCCTCTTCGTGGTCATACAGAACACGCGGGAATCTGTGACAACTGCCCGTTGACGCGTTGTCACGGGCCAATTAGTCTTCCAATAGAACATGTGTTCCCCGGAGGACGACAATGACCCTACTGAACCCACGACAGCAAGAGATCCTAGATTTCGTTCGCGGATATCACCTCGACCGCAGCTACATGCCATCGGTCCGCGAGATACAAGCCGCGTGCGAAATCAGTTCCACGTCGGTGGTCGACTACAACCTCCGCATCCTAGAGCGTGAGGGGTTCGTCCGGCGATCCCCCGACATCTCACGGGGCTTGGAACTCGTGGGAACGGAGGAGAAGGAACCACAGATCGAGATCTTCCAGATCCCGGTCCTGGGCTCCATCGCTGCCGGTGAGCCGATCCCCGTGCCCGAATCCGAAGGGTGGCGCTCTGAAGGATCAGAGACCATCACACTGCCCCCTGAACTCGCCACTCGTAACCCCGAAGAACTCTTCGCTCTGCGCGTGAAGGGCTACTCGATGATCGACGCCCTGATAACCGACGGCGATATCGTCGTACTCACGCCCACCTCGCAGGCCCGCAACGGCGACATGATCGCCGCATGGCTGCCGTTGGAGGAGACCGCAACACTCAAGCGTTTCTTCCTTGAAGGCGACATGGTGCGCTTGCAGCCCGAGAACAAGCAGATGGACCCCATCATGGTGCCCGCGGGCAACGTCCAGGTGCATGGTCGGGTCGTGGGTGTCATCCGCCGGATGAACTAGCCGCATAAGCCCGTCGTTGGAAACGCGAAGCGCTCTCATGCCAACCGGTGACGTATCATCGAGCCATGTTCAACGTTCGTCTCGCCCAACCCTCAGAAGTCCCCCTCATCGTCGATTTCCAGCTCAACATGGCTGAGGAGAGCGAGGGAGTCGTGCTCGATCGCGAGACGCTCACCGCAGGCGTGACCGCCGTTTTCGAGGGCAGCGCGCGCGCCGGGTACTGGATCGTCGAGCAAGGCGGCACGGCGAAGGGCATGGCGATGACGGTGCCTGAGTGGAGCGATTGGCGCAACGGGACTGTGGTTTGGATCCACTCGGTCTACGTGACCCCAGATGCTCGCCGCCAGGGTGCGTTCCGGGCGATCTACGATCACCTCCACGCGACGGTCGAGGCGACCGACGAGTTGAAGGGGCTGCGGCTCTACGTGGACAAGACCAACGAGCGCGCCCAGCAGGTCTACGAGGCCATCGGCATGACCCGCGACCACTACCACCTCTACGAGTGACTCAAGCCAGGGCCAGGGTAACCCCTGAACCCACCAGGGTGCCCCCTGGACCCATAATTTCGGCTCGCACTATGAAGGCGACTGTTGAGCGGTGGATGTCAGCGCTCAGGCTGGCTGGCGCAGAACGCCGGGACGCTGGCCATCAGCTGACGATAGCCCCTGCCGAGCGGCAGCATACCGTCCTGCGGTGACGTAGACCGCTAGTCGGAGGAGGGGAGGGTCTTGGCGGCGAGGAGTGCCATTGGGGCGCCATCGCAGCAGACGATGCCGGTGCCTGCCTTGGTGCACAGCAGAGTCGCCTCGCAGGTCGCGCACTGGTAGCGCTTGCCTAGCTGATTAGGGCCGTCCTGTCCTGCGTCTGTGCAAGAAAGATCACCGGCCCCGGCCTTAGTCACCATGTACTGCGCTCCGTGGTCGCTGCACTCGAAGCGCTTTCCCATCACTGACGGCACGATTCACCTCACCTTGTGGCCTTCTGGGTGACCTTCTGTGTGGCCTTCTGGCCAACCCTGCAATGATAGCAAAGCGCTCGGCTTGCCCCGTGCCGTTAAGTGTTGAGGGTTGCGGCGGCCCAGGCGCGCCCCTATCCTCGCGCCGACCAACCAACGGGGAGTGTGCGCATGGCTATCGCCTCGCAGATCAAGCAGTACATGGCGGACAGCTCGTGGATCCGCCGCATGTTCGAACTCGGGATCGCCATGAAGCGCGAGCGAGGCGAAGAGAACGTTTTCGATCTCTCGCTGGGGAATCCCGTGATGGAGCCGCCGCCAGAATTCATGGCTGAGATGCGGCGACTTCTGGATGAATTGCCAGCCGGTTCGCACCGCTACATGCCCAACGCCGGCTACGTCGAGACGAGAGCCGCTGTCGCCTCAGCGCTCGCCGAAGAGACCGGCCTCGCCTACGGCGCGCAACACGTGCTGATGACGGTCGGCGCTGGTGGCGGGATCAACGCCGTCCTACACGCGCTTTGCGAGCCCGACGATGAGGTGGTGATCTTCGCGCCCTTCTTCGCCGAGTACCTCTTCTACGCCGTCAATCATGGGGCCAAGTCCGTCGCGGTGGGCTGCGGCGCGGACTTCACACCAGATCTCGCGGAGCTAGAGGCAAAGATCACGCCACGAACTAAAGTGGTAATGGTAAATTCGCCAAACAACCCGTCAGGACGCGTGTACCCAGACACGTTCATCCGTGATCTAGGAGCGCTGCTCCAGAGGAAGGGCCACGAGTTGGAGACGGAGATATATCTGCTCAGCGACGAGCCCTATCGCAAGATCATCTTCGACGACCAGCCGTACCCGTTCCCACAGCTGGCCTACGACAAGACCATCACCGTGACGTCGCACTCTAAAGACCTAGCGCTGCCCGGCGAGCGCATCGGCTACGTGGCGGTACACCCAGACTACGAGGGCGCCGCTGAGTTGATGGATGCGTTCGTGTTCTGCAATCGCGTGCTTGGCTTCGTCAACGCTCCGGCGATGATGCAACACGTGGTTCGCGCGCTCCAACACGTGACGGTGGACGTGAGCGACTACCAGCGGAAGCGAGATTACCTCTACGGGGTGCTGACCGAGGCGGGATATGAGGTATTCAAGCCCGAAGGCGCCTTCTACATGTTCCCCAAGTCACCGGTCGAGGACGAGATGGTGCTTGTAGAAGCCTTGCAGCGCCACGGTGTACTCGTCGTGCCAGGCCGAGGCTTCGGCATGCCTGGGTACTTCCGAATCTCGTACTGCGTTGACCAACACGTCTTGGAGGGTGCAGTGCCAGGATTCCAGGCTGTCGCCAAAGAGCTTGGCGCCTCCAGCTAGCCGATGCGATGCGGAGGACGACCCGGTATCATGCCCAATACCACAGAGGGAACGCAAACGGCGCGCGCCTCGTAGTTCTTAGCACGCGCTATAGAACAGAGTGGATCAGGAAAAGCGCCGGAGGAAATTATGTTCCAGCCAGTGCAATTCGGTAGAGATAACCAGCTCAGGGCTCGCATGTTCATCACCATGCTCGGCCTTGGGCTGCTGTACGGCGTGTTCATGTGGATCGCGTGGCAATTCAGCCCCATGTATCTGTCCATCGCGCTCGTCATGGTCATCATCCAGTTCACGTTGTCGGACAAGATGGTTCTCGCGTCCATGCGTGCGAAAGTCGTTACGCCCACCGAGGCCCCCAAGCTCCACCGGATGGTGGATGAACTATGTATGAAGGCAGGCATTCCCAAGCCGAAGGTCGCAATATCCGACATGGCAACGCCTAACGCTTTCGCGACGGGACGTAGCCAGAAGCACGCCGCCGTTGCGGTGACGACCGGTCTCCTGAACATCCTTGACGATGACGAACTTGAAGCCGTCCTCGCCCACGAGATCAGCCACATCAAGACGAGGGACGTCATCGTCATGACCTACGCGTCGTTCTTCTTGATTGTCGCGGCAACGCTGTCGTCTTTTCTCATGTTCTCCGCCATATTCGGCGGCATGGGCCGCAGCAGGAACAACAACGCAGGCAGCGTAATCATGGTCGCTTTACTCGTAACGTTTATCGTGAGGATCATCGGGAGCATCCTGGTAGCCACGCTCTCGCGCTACCGCGAGTTCTCCGCCGACCGTGGGGCGTCCGCCCTGACGCTGAAGCCCATGGCTCTAGCTTCCGCGCTTCAGCGGCTCCAAGGCTCAATGGTTAGCGTTCCCAAGCAAGACCTACGCAAGGTCGAAGGCATGAACGCCTTCTTCATCATGTCAGCCGTAGGCTCAGGCCTCGGTCAGCTATTCTCCTCGCACCCGTCGACGGAGAAACGGGTTCAGCGTCTCCAGCAGTACCAACAACAGATGGCGTTTTTGAGGTAAACCGACCGTGTGCCTAATGACATTCAAACGAGCTCCGAAGCACTCAACCTGGCCTGAGGCGATGGAGGCGATGGCCCGCAACAGCGACCGGTTTCAGCAGCAGCTCGACACCGTCACGACAGGCGAGGTCGCCGTGCTCGTGCGTCCGACTCCAGAACAGTCGCACACACAGACCAAGGCGGAGTTGGAGCGGGCGCTCACCGGCATGGATCGCACCAAGCACCATTTCGACGTGACGATCGATGAGGTCGGCCATGGCTGGGTGATCCTGAAGGGTGAGCACTTGCAGGAACTCGCGCAGGGCGCCGCGCAGATGGGCGACGTTTTTGCCGCAGCGGGTCTCGGTGAACGGGTCGTTGCGGCGGTGTTTCCGATGCGCTGGCACGACTCGACCAACCAGCGAGATCGAACGATCTACTGGCTGTACCAGTCACGGATCCGCAGCTTCACGCCATTCGTTCCCGAGGGTGACCCGAGCAACGAGCGACGTGACCACGAGCTAGAGGTCAGGATGGAAGCCGCCATCAGGCGCGAGTTGCCCACGGAGCGTCAAACAGCGGAGTGGTTTCCGATCTGGGGCATGCCCGTCTAGCCAGCGCTTCGCTAACTCGCGGGCTTGCGGCGTTTGCGGATCAGCGAGTCGTAAGCCCAGGCCAGCTCGATCACGTCCAGCACGGCGAGCAACGGCAGGCCGATCCAGAGCTTTACGCCCAGGAACAACACGAGCACCATCACGAAGAGCGCGGTGAGCCCCAAGCCGCCCAGCAGCATCACACCTATGCGGGTCGTCCGGTCCATCTCTGACTCCTGAGTCGCTAAGCATGTCAATCGGCACTGCCAGTATAGGTGGCACCGATTGACAACGGCTCACGCCTGCGTATGCTGGTACTAAACCCCTACCGGGGGGGTGTGGGTCAACAGGAACGAGTATGCTCACCGACACGAAAGCCGACGCCCTGAAACGGCTGAACTACATCTCAGGCCATCTCGACGGTATCAAAAAGATGGTGGAGGCGGACACCTACTGCGTGGACGTGCTCAAGCAGACGCACGCGGTACGGCGAGCGATCGAAAAGCTCGAAGCGCTCATGCTCGATGGCCACCTACGTTCCTGCGTGGTGACAGGCGTGAAGGAAGGGCGCGAAGACGAAGTGCTCGGCGAGTTGTTGGAGCTCTACCAAGTAGCGAACCGCTAGCCATGAGTACAGAAACCCAGCAAACCAGTCCTCCAGAAAACCGAACCAGCATCATCCTGCCCATCGAGGGCATGACGTGTGCGGCGTGCGTATCGACCGTCACAGGCGCCATCGAGCACGTGCCAGGCGTGAGCCAGGTTATGGTGAATCTGGCGACGGAAACGGCCTCCGTTGAGTACGACGCGGCGCAGGTCGACGTCACCCGGCTGACCAAAGCGGTCGCGAGTTCCGGCTACGGCACCGCCGAGGAGACCGCGACCGTCGCCGTCAGCGGCCTCACCGACGCCAGCACGGCCAAGATCATCGAGGCCACGCTCAGCCAGCTTGCGGGCGTGCTCGACGCGTCCGCGAACCCCGCAACCGAACAGGTCAATGTGACGTTCGTCCCTGGTACGGTGGCGCCGTCCGACCTCCGAGAGGCCATCAGATCCGCAGGCTACGAACCGGGCGAGATCGCCAGCGCTGATGCTCTGGAGATCGAGATGGAACGCCTGGCGCGCAGTTCCGAGATCCGAAAGCTATGGACCAAGGTCATCGTCAGCGCTGTCGCCGCGACGGCCATCATGATTCTCATGTTCGTCCCTGCCATCGGTCGCACAATCGGCATGACGTGGGTCAACGTGCTGGCGCTGGTACTCGCGACGCCTATTCAGTTCTGGGCGGGGCGGGTGTTCTACACGAGTGCGATCGCAGCGGCACGGCATCGCACATCCAACATGAACACGCTCATCGCCCTCGGCACAAGCGTCGCCTACGGCTACAGCCTGCTGGTCACCGTATTCGGCGGACTCGTCGAAGGCGAGGAGCCAACGTACTTCGACACCTCCGCCATGATCATCGGCATCATCCTGATCGGTCGCCTGCTGGAGGCACGAGCCAAGGGCAACGCGTCCGAGGCGATCCGGGCGCTGATGGCGATGCAACCACGCACCGCTCACGTGATCCGCGACGGCGAGGACATCGATCTTGCCATCACGGACGTCGTGCCAGGCGACCACGTCGTCGTGCGGCCTGGCGAGCGGGTGGCGGTCGACGGCGAGGTCGTGGAAGGCGCATCGGGCGTTGACGAGTCGATGCTGACCGGCGAGAGCCTCGCCGTGGAGAAGCACGCGGGGGACTCGGTATTCGGCGGCACCATCAACCAGACCGGCAGCCTAACGTTCCGCGCGACCAAGGTGGGTAGCGCCACAGCACTAGCCCAGATCGTGCGCATGGTTCAGCAAGCACAGGGCTCCAAGGCACCGATCCAGCGCCTCGCCGATACCGTGGCCTCCTACTTCGTGCCGACCGTGCTGGCGATCGCGGCCCTGACGTTCGTGCTCTGGGCGGTCTTCGGGCCTGATCCTGCCTTCAACCTAGCGATGCTCAACACAGTGGCAGTGCTCATCATCGCTTGCCCGTGCGCACTTGGCCTGGCAACGCCCACAGCAGTCATGGTGGGTACCAGCGCGGGCGCACACCGAGGGATCCTGGTACGTGGGGCAGGGGCGCTGGAGCAAGCGCACAAGTTGGACGTCGTCGTGTTCGACAAGACGGGGACGCTGACCATGGGCAAGCCGCAGGTGACGGATATCTTGGCCAGAGGCGAGACCGACGCGGAGGTGCTACGGCTCGCGGCGTCCGTGGAGCAGTTCAGCGAACACCCACTGGGGGGCGCCATCGTCACAAGCGCCAAGGAACGCGGGCTTACCCTCGAAAAGGTAACTGACTTCCAATCAGTGCCCGGCCTGGGTGTCCGCGCGAACGTAGACGGCGAATCGATCACCGTTGGCAGCATGAATCTCGCGGTGCAGGCCGGGGTGCAGTTGGACGGTCCCGCAGAAACCGCAGCCAGATTGCTGGCAGAGCAGGGCAAGACGCCCATGGTGGTGCTACGCGATATGATCCTGTTGGGCGTACTCGCAGTCGCCGACACGGTGCGCCCAGAGTCTGCGGAGGCGGTCGCGCAACTCCAGGCACTCGGCATCGACGTGGTCATGCTCACCGGCGATGGGGAGGCGACGGCGAGAGCCATCGCATCAGAGTTGGGCATCGAGCAGGTGCTAGCCGAGGTGATGCCCTCGCAGAAGGCCGAACAGGTCAGGCGACTGCAGGCCGAGGGGAAGCGCGTGGCCATGGTTGGTGACGGCGTCAACGACGCCCCTGCGCTCGCTGCCGCCGACGTTGGCATCGCGATTGGCACGGGCACCGACGTAGCATTGGAGACGGCGGACGTGGCGCTGATGCACGCAGACGTTCGCGGTGTGGCGACAGCGATAGCGCTATCCAAGGCGACGATGCGGGTGATCAGGCAGAATTTGGTGTGGGCCTTCGGATACAACGTGGTGCTCATACCGGTCGCAGCCGGCGGACTCTACCTGGTCTTCGGGCAGGGTGGGGCGCCGGAATCCCTCAGGTGGGCTCTCGGCGATAGTGGTTTCTTGAATCCCATGCTGGCGGCGGTGGCGATGGCCATGAGCTCCGTATCCGTAGTCAGCAATAGCCTGCGCCTGCGTCGATGGGGCAGGCGGCCCGAAGCATCTTGAGAACAGGCTTAGAACCAGGGGCGATGCCCCACATTAGGAGAAATCGATGACTCAGCTAGACCTGATATTCGGCAAGGCGGGCGACACAGCGATCGACCCCGTATGCAAGATGACCGTGCAGAAGGCCAACCCCGGTGGCGGAACGGCAGACCACGAGAGTGAGACCTACTACTTCTGTGGCCCCGGCTGCCGTGAGGCGTTCGTCGCCGACCCGGCAAAGTTCCTGGAAGCCGACGCAGCCAACATGGGGCACATGGGGCATATGGATCACGGCGACCACGAAGGGCATGAGCACCACGAGGAACATGCGGAACACGCCGATCACGCCGATCACGCCCATGGGGATCATGCCGATCACGCAGGGCCTGGGACGGCCGTCTGCTACCCCTGCAACCACAACGTGGAGATGGCGACCGCAGCGCACTGGGAGTACAAGGGCACAACTTTCTACTTCTGCAGCACCGGCTGCGAGGAAAAGGTGAAGGCTGAGCCGGAGAAGTGGTTGGTCATCGCCAACAACCGCGTTTCGCTGGATCCCCACGCAGGGCACGACCACGCACAGCACTGATCCACGTCGGTAGAGGCGCGAGGGCCAAGTAGGGCCCAGGAGGGGAGGGCTTATGTCAGCCAGTGAAATAGCGGTGACTCTGGTAGGGATCGCTTCGATCCTCGTTCTTGCCTATTTCTTCTTCGGGCCCAAGAAAGCCAAGACTGCGTCCCTGGTCGGTGGTATCCAGGAGATAGAGATCACGGTCAAAGGCGGCTACTCCCCGGACATCATCCGCGTCAAAGAGGGTGTTCCGGTCCGTCTGAAGTTCAACAGGCAAGAGGCAGGCGATTGCTCGTCCCGCGTCGTCCTGCCTGACTTCAGGGTGAGCAAGAGCCTCGCCGCCTTCAAGACCACCACTCTTGAGTTCACCCCGGATCGGGCGGGCGAGTTCGGCTTCGCCTGCGGCATGAACATGCTGCACGGGACGCTGATAGTCGAAGCGGCCGATGCAGGCCCGCGCGAGCCGACCGCCGGGCAAACGGCGACCGCTACCGCAGAGGCGCCTGAACATCACGACCATGAGCACGACGAGCACGCGGGGCACACCCACGGATTCGCTCGCGCGGTGGGCGTAGGCCCGACTCTACAAGTTGGTGAATTGGAGAGTGTCGAACTCGCCATTTTCGGTGGCGGTGTGACCTGCCCGACGTGCGTAACCAACATCGAAGCGTTCATCAACGAACTGCCTGGGGTCGACGACGTCCAGGTCAACTTCGGCGCGGAGCGCGTTGGCGTGCGATTCGACCCGACGCAGGTGTCCGTCGATGACATGGAGGCCGCCGTTCGATCTGGCGGCTACACGGTACGGCGGCGCGAGAAGCCAGGGTCTCCGGAAACGGAAGACCAGGAAGCAGCCGAACGCCGAGCGGAGCAGCGCGACCTGACCCGCCGGGTGCTGGTCGGCGCCGTCCTCACCGCGCCCGTGCTGTTCGGCATGATGACCCATGAATTCTTCAGCCCCGACTGGCTGCCTTCCATCTTCCTGAACCACTGGTTCCAACTCATCCTCATCACGCCGGTCATGTTCTACGCAGGCTGGCCGATCCACCGCACGGGCTGGCTCGCGCTGAGCCATCGCACCGCTGACATGAACAGCCTTATCACGTTGGGGGCGTTCTCGTCGTACGGGTAAAGCCTGCTCGTTACGTTCGCCCCCGATCTCGTGCCAGAGAATCTCCGGGCGGTCTACTACGAAGCGGTAGGCGTCATCATCACGCTGATCCTCCTCGGGCGCCTGCTGGAAGCGATCGCCAAGAGCGGCATGGGCGAGGCGATACGCAAGCTCATCGGCTTGCAGGCCAAGACAGCGCGGATCGAGAGGGACGGCCAAGAGTTGGAGGTGCCGGTCGACGAAGTGGAGATCGACGACGTGGTGCTCGTGCGCCCTGGCGACAAAGTCCCCGTCGATGGGGAGATCGTCGAAGGCCGTTCCACGCTCGACGAGTCCATGGTCACGGGTGAGAGCATTCCCGTCACGAAAGAGGTCGGAGATACGGTCGTAGGGGCGACCATCAATCAGACCGGAGCCTTCAAATTCCGGACCACGAAGGTCGGCAAAGAAACCATGCTGGCCCAGATCATCCGGCTCGTTCAGGAAGCGCAATCATCGAAAGCGCCCATCCAACGCATGGCCGACCTCGTCGCCAGCTACTTCGTCCCCGTCGTCATATTCATCGCCATTGGGACGTTCGTGATCTGGTTCAACTTCGGCCCTGACCCTGTGCTGACCTTTCTCCTTGGTCAGTGCGGTCGCCGTCTTGATCATCGCCTGCCCATGTGCGCTAGGGCTCGCCACCCCACTCTCCGTCATGGTCGGCACTGGCAAAGGCGCGGAAAACGGCATCCTGATCCGCTCTGCGGAGGCGCTGGAGACGGCCCACAAGCTCCAGATGCTGGTACTCGACAAGACCGGGACAATCACTCACGGGAAGCCAGCGTTAACCGACGTGATACCCGCGGGCGAAACTCCGAGAGATGATCTGCTCCGCTTGGTCGCGTCAGCTGAAAAGAACTCGGAGCACCCCCTGGCACAAGCCATCGTCCAAGGAGCGGAGGCCGAAGGCCTCGCGCTCTCAGACGCTACAGACTTCCAGTCCATCACCGGCAAAGGGATCGAGGTCACCGTCGACGGCCGCAAGCTGCTCGTCGGCAACCAACGCCTGCTGGTCGACGCAGGCATGGACATCACAGCACTCATCTTGCAATCGGAGGCGCTGGCCACGCAAGGTAAGACGCCCATGTTCGCGGCGATCGACCGGCACCCGGCGGGGATCATCGCCGTGGCCGATACCGTCAAGGAAGACTCCGCACGAGCCGTCGCCGTTCTCCGCCGGATCGGCGTAGAGGTCGTCATGATCACCGGCGACAACAAGCGCACTGCTGAAGCGATCGCTCGGCAGGTCGGGATAAGCAGAGTGCTCGCCGAGGTGATGCCAGAAGACAAGGCTCTTGAGATACGCCGACTTCAAGACGAAGGGAAGATCGTGGGCATGGTCGGCAACGAGATCAACGACGCGCCTGCGCTCGCTCAAGCTGACGTGGGCATCGCGATAGGCACGGGCACCGACGTAGCCATCGAATCGTCCGATGTAACGTTGATCTCGGGAGAGTTGGGGGGCGTGGTAACCGCAATCACCCTCAGCCGGTCCACCATGCGCAACATCAAGCAGAACCTGGTGTTCGCGTTCGGATACAACATGATCGGGATACCCATCGCGGCAGGCGCGCTCTACCCGTTCTTCGGCCTGCTCCTCAGCCCTGCGATCGCCGCAGCGGCCATGGCGCTCAGTTCCCTATCCGTCGTCACGAATGCCAACCGTCTGCGCCGCTACCGTCGGCCTGAGCTACCAACCACAATCGCTACAAGCTCAGCCACGACTGCCATCGAGGTCAGTGGCCCATCAGAACACGAACATCATCATCAGGGCGGAGAGCAGATGGCCACCGTAACCGATCCCGTGTGTGGAATGACTATCGATTCAGCCTCCGCAGCAGCCCACGAAGAGTACGCAGGGGCGACCTATTACTTCTGCTCGCCTGCCTGCCACGAGAAGTTCAACGCTGATCCAGCGCAGTACGCCACCAGCGCTACGGGATGAGGGCAGTCGTTGAGCACAGGGGCTAAGCTTGCGAAGTTCACGGGTGAGACAGGCACACCTAAACCAGGGGCGCGCTATGTGCACCTGCTGGGGCCCCAATGCTATCTAACCCAACGATGGGTCACTTATGACAACGCTTATCGCGACGTTGATCGCCGCCTATTTACTCGGCGGGATACCTACCGCATACCTCCTGGGCAAGCGGTGGCATGAGGTCGATATCCGCACGCTCGGGTCGCACAACGTCGGCACGTCCAACGCTGCCAAGTCGTTCGGGCCGCGCGCTGGGGCGATCGTGCTTCTCGCCGACGCTACGAAGGGCGCGCTGGCGGCTGGCCTGGCGCTTGCTCTCAACCTGCCACCGTGGGGCGCAGCGTTGGTGGCGCTAGCGGTCGTCGTGGGGCATAACTTCTCGCCCTACCTACGCCTCAGCGGAGGACGTGGCGTGGCGACCGCCCTAGGCGTATCGACCGTCATGGTGCCCGCGGTCGCGTTCGTGGGGCTGATTGTGGGCGCGGTGTGGTTCGTAGGCATGCGAAACATCGTGGGCGCGGGCGTCTTGGCGTTCGCGGTCACCAACGTGCTCGTTGTCGCAACGGGCGCACCCATGCCTGTGCTGGCCATGTGTGGCGCAGTCTCGATGCTGGTCCTAGGCACCCACCTGGCGCGCGAGCGAAGCGGAACACGGAGAACGGCGATGGAGGAGGTGGAGCGATGAGTTGGTGGATCATTCCCGTAAAGCTAGAGACGATCGAAGCGCAATTCAGGGCCGACCGACGCCTCGCGTTTCAAGTGTTGACCGCGTTCGGCAGCAAGAACCAGCAAGCTGGCCCGTCGCGCGTGTTGCACGAAGCCGACGACGGACGCCGCTTGGTGGAATTCACGTCAGAGACCGGCAGGCCCGGCAAGACAGCGGTCACCCACGAGTGGGTGGCGGTCGATGAACCTGGCGAGATCCGTTTCTCTGGCGTCAAAGGGCCTCTCCAGCACTTAGAAGACCGGTTCACCCTCGAAGATGACAATGGCTGCACCCAGTTCCGCTACGAGAGCTCCATAGGCGTACGCGGCTGGTGGTTTGGCTGGCTGATCGCCCGCTTCTACGCGAAAGCGATCGTCGAGCGCATGATGCGCACGCACGTGCCCGAGATGAAAGAGGCGATCGAGAATCGCGCCAGCCGGAGCAGCCTATTCCCCCAGACCGGCTGCGCGGCGCAAGCCGATCAGGTCGCAGTCAGCGCTCTCGCCACCAGTAGCGCATAGCCGAGCCGACCGTCGCTCGCAAGGCCTCGCGCCGCCTTCACCGCACGCTTGGCGGGCTCTAGCGTCGTCGCAGGGACATCCAGCTTGCCCAGACCAACCGCGATCTCCGCGAGCATCAGGCCATTGCGGGCTTTATCGATGAAACCACCCACCGTGTCCGGCAGGTCACGCGCCTCCTCGACGGCGAACCCTGCGTCCTCGATGGCGCGAGCGTAGCCGATCAGCGAGATCGCCCCTGCGAGGCATAGCGCAGCGGCCGTGACTCCCTCAAGCTCCTCCGGGACCTCCCCCTCACGCGTCACGTCAGTGATTGCGAGCGTCCCGCCCGGCTTCAGCACGTCGCGGATGCGCAACAACGCCTCATGCTTGTTCGGCAACGTCGACAGCACGCACTCCATCACGACCGTGTCGAACGCGGTGAGGTTCGCGGGCATGTCCATGATGTCGCCCTGGACGAACGCCACGCGCTCGGACACTCCTTGCGCGGTAGCGTGCGCCTCGCCTTCGGCCACGCCAGCGGCCTCGATGGTCAAGCCCGTCACACGGCACCCCAGCGTCTCTCCCAAAAACACGCTGCTCACGCCACGCCCAGATCCAGCGTCCAGCACGCGCTGGCCATGGCTGACCCCCGCGGCGCGCGCAAGCTCCAACGTAAGCCCAAGTCCACCAGGGTGGAATGAATCGCCCATGAGGAACGCTGCCAGCGGGTGGCCGTACAACGTGGAGCAGCACTCGGTGATGGGGTGAAGCTGTGTCACTAGACCTCGTCCAACTCGATGGTGACGAGGCCCTTCTTGGCCTGGCGCTCAGCCAGGCGTTTCGCGGCCATGTGCGCACGGTCCGCTTCGCGGTAGCCCACGTTGTTGTACGCACAGAAAGGCACCATTTTGCCTTCCGGTGTGATGATCTCCACGCAACACTTCATCACCTTCTTCACGTCAAACGTATAGGAGTCCATGAAGTCCTTGATGCTGATCGCAAACACATGCTTGGCCAACTCATGACCCGACGCGATCAGGCCTAGGTCGCACGCGACGCACTCGAACTGGTCGGCCAGCGTGTCCCCGCCGGGCGCGGCGCTAGATGACCACAGGCCTTCCAGCGCTACTTTGATATCCGACGAGAACTCAGGCCACGTGCGGTTCGTGATGTAGTCCAGGTAGTCGTCCACGTTCAGCAAACGCGGCAACGGCGTCACCTTGCCGTCCTCTACGTAGGCGTAGGTGACGGATTGGCACCCTGGGTTGCAGCAGGGCACGGGCACGAAGTCGCTCTTGGCGAACAGACCCGATGTTTGCTCTGCGATACGCCCGACGACCTCGGGGATCGTGACTCGATCCAACGGATCGAAGTCCGGGTGGCGCCCGGTGTGGGTGACCGGCTGAAAGTTCACGCCGCGAACCGCCGGGTGTTTCAGGCCGAACTCCACCAGCGGCCCGATCTCGTGTTCGTTAACGCCACGCTCGATGGCGGCGACCAATACGGTGTCCAGGTCAAGCTCCGCCAGCCGGTCAAGCGCCTTCAGCTTCTCGGCCAGCAGTGGCTCACCCCTGAGCGTGACGTAGGTTTCGTCCGTCAGGCCATCGAACTGCAGGTAGATCATCGGCTTGAGTTCGCCGATAGTGGCGGCCCACTCGGGGTCACGGGCGAATCGCAGGCCGTTGGTGTTGATCATGACGTGACGGATTCCCTTGGCCTGCGCCAGGCGAACGAAATCAGGGAGCAGGGGATGCAGCGTGGGCTCGCCGCCACTGTACTGAAGCACCTCGGGATCTCCCTCAGTCCTGACGAAGGTTTCGAGCATCATCTCGACCTCCTCCATCGTCAGGTTGTGACCGGGCCCTGCGTCCGCGAAGCAGGTGGGGCACGCGAGGTTGCACCCCGTGTTGACCTCGATCAGGCCCAAGCACGCATGCTGCTTGTGCTCGGGGCACAGCCCGCAATCGTGCGGGCAGCCGTCCTTGACCTCGGTCGTGAACTCCAGGGGGATCGTGCCAGGCTTGTTGAAGCGCACGGAATCCACGTAGGCCTCGGCGTCAGGCGAGATCAGCGCCTCGAACCAACCATGGTCCTTGCAGCGCTTGCGCATGATCACCTTACCGTCACGCAGGTGGATCTGCGCATCGATGACGCGCCTACACACAGGACACAAGCTGCGGGTCAGCTCATGGAATATCGAATCAGCGGTCTTCTTCTTTCGGGTCTCGACCGGAACCGACGGCTTGAACTCGCGCAGCACATCCCCTCCCCACACACCATCAGGTGGGGATTGGATGCGCCGAGCGATGTAACCGGTACTAGCGCGCCGCCTGCCGACCGTCCATCCTCGCGATGCGGATATCGAGGACAGCGGCCTGACCAGCGTGGACGCGATCAAGCCCACGCCTGATGGCGGGCTCGATCTCGGCGGGGTCCTCGACCGTTTCGCCGTACCCGCGGGCTGCCTGGGCGAGCACTGCGTAGTCCGGTGATGGGTCGATGGCGGTGCCAAGGAAGTCGTTCTTGGTATTGCCCACGCCATCCGGGTAGGTGCGTGCCCAGCTGTTGACCGTGGCCATGTGCTGAGAGTTGTTGTAGATGATCGTCAGGAACGGCGCGTTGTACTTCTCCGCCGCCCAGAACGCCGACGTTGGCCGCGCGAACACGAACGACCCGTCACCCTCCAGCGCGATGACATCGCGGTCTGGGTTCGCGAGCTTGGCGCCGATGGACGCGCCGAGCCCCCAGCCCAGGCTGGAGCCACCTGCCATGAACACCGTGCCAGGCACTCTGCGGTCCGACATCGCGATCCACGGCCAGCCGCCGGACATGCCTTCGTTCATGACGATGGCATCCTCTGAGATGACCCGCTCCAGGCAGTAGGCAGCCCACAGCGGGTGGATCGGCCGGTCGTCCTTGTGGGAGAGGGCTACCGCCTTGAGGCGCGCCCGCTCCGTGACGGTGTTGGCCGTGTAAGCCTCTACGCGCTTGGCGACGCGAGCCTTGTCGTCGCTGGTCATGCGCGCCTTCAACGCTTCGAGCAACGCAGGCAGCGCGATCTTCGACGACGCATGCATCATCAAGTCGGCCGGATAGGACCACATGGGGATGGTGTCCTTGGTGGGGTCAATGTCGATCCAGGCGATCTTCGCGGATGGCTCCAGCGTCTCTTGGTCAGGGATCCACGGATTGTCGTGGTCGATGACGAGAACAACGTCGGCGTCTTTGACGCTTGGTGCGCCACACGTTCCGGCGTTAAGCGGGTGCTGCGTCGGGAAGTTCAGACGCGTTCCGATAGCGCCCTGAACGGGTGCGCCAGTGAGCTCGGCGATTTCGGTGAGTACGGCGACCGTTTCTTTGTAGCGTCCAGAGGAGCCAGCGATGATGAGAGGCTTCTCCGCGCTGGCAAGCCAGTCAGCCAGCAAAGCGATCGAACCCGGATCGGCCGCAGGGGGGGTGGGCTGGCCGTGACGACCAGCGGACGGCAATTGCAGTTCAGTCATCTCTTGGATGAGCAACTCACGGGGCAGCGTCATATAGACAGGGCCTGCGGGCTCCGATTCAGCGACCTGATGGGCCTTCTGCATCACCCAGTTAAGGCTTTCGAGGCTGCGCAACTCGTAGTCCCACTTGGTGAAATTACGAACGATTCCGCCTTGGTCAGGCTGCTCTTGGATCCAGTGGATATTCATATCCTTACCACCACGCGCTGCCCCGCCGATGGTGGATGGCGCACGTCCGGCGAACACCATGATGGCCG
The DNA here is from genome assembly GCA_027618515.1 of Chloroflexota bacterium. Lineage (GTDB taxonomy): Bacteria > Chloroflexota > Dehalococcoidia > Lucifugimonadales > Australimonadaceae > CALGTL01. The sequence goes on from JAQCEV010000014.1 coordinate 34,365, forward strand.
CACGATCACGCTGGGCGTCGTGCCACGCGCCACCGATGTTTATGGTGCCAGCGTCCACGTGCACGAGCACCGCCTGCGCGCGTCCCGTGTTCTGGTAGTACCCGTGGGCCGCGAACATCGCCGTGGTCTCGTCGATGCACAGGATGATCTTGGGAACCGTCCGCTCCTGCTCCATCATGCGCTGCGTGGCCTCCAGGATGGGGAACACGTCGGTGCCGGAGTTCAGGAAGATGTACTCAACCCCGTTGTTGTTGAGCATCTCGACGAACGCTTCAGCGCCATCCTCGACCGGGATCGAGTGGAGCATGCGTTCTGTTGAGTCGTCGGTGGTTGCCATCTTGTGTCTCCCTGTGCTTCAGCTACCAGTTGAATATCGACTATTCGATGCCGTAGAAGCGTGCTGCCGTGTCGTGCAGCAGCGTTCGTCGCTGCGCGTCTGACAGATCCTCACGCGTCTGTATCTTGTGGAGCGATTCCGGGTATTCGCAGTCCCAGTGCGGGTAGTCCGAGGCGTACATCACGGTATCCGCGCCGATCACATCCATGACCTGCGGCAACATGCGCTCGTTGGATTCGCACCCGAAGAAGATGTTGCCACCAGTGTGGACGTAGGAACTGGGCACGTTCTTGACCAACGGAGCGTCGACCGCCCCACGGCTCTCGTACTCCTCGTCCAGACGATCCATCCACCAGGGCACCCACGTAGCCCCGGTCTCCAGGAACGCGAACTTCACCGAGGGGAATTTGTCGAAGACACCCTCGAACATCATGCTGGTGAAGTGGCGCATGATCCCGAAAGGATGCGCGACCGAGTGCGCCTGGATGAATTTGGGGAAAACGTCTGCGCCAGGCGCATTGCTGGAGCCCGAGGCGTGGACCGTTACGGGGAAGTCGAGTTCCGCCGCAGCCCCGTAGACCCCGTCGAAACGCTTGTGACCGAGCAGGTGTACTCCATCTGCCGGGAACATGACGCCTGCAAGCCCCAACGACTTGGCTCGCCGTAGTTCAGCCTCGGCTGCGTCCTCGTGATGTGTCGGGAGCAAGCCGACAGCCAACAGGCGACCGCCGCTTGGCTCGCAGATGTCGCTGGCGACCCAGGTGTTGTAGGCACGGCAAAGTGCCGCTTGGTAGTCCGGGTCCTTCACGAAACCGGAGAAGAGCCCCAGAGTTGGGAACAGGACGCTCTTGGCCATCGGGCCTCGATCGAGCGCGTCCAGCCACTCTTGCGTCGTACGAGCGCTGCCCTTGAACAGGCGCGTGCCGAGGTTGCGGTCGACACCGTCCAACGGCACCAACGCTGACGACTCCATGGGCGTGCTTCGGAATTCCCGGTACGGCTCCTCAAGCAACTCCGCGAGCCGCTTCGGGTTCTCCATGATGTGGCCATCGCCGTCGATAGCCGTCACCAGCGTCTGCGTCGCCATCTCGTCCCTCCGCTACTCGCCGCCGTTGACCAAGATGGTCACGCCATTCACGAATGACGCGGCATCGGAGGCCAGGAATCCCGCAACCCCCGCGATGTCGTCGGCGACACCCACCCGACCAACCGCGATGCGTTGCGCGGCGTCAGCCATCTCAGGCCTCACGTAGCCTGCCGGGCGCGGCGTTTGGATGACACCGGGCGCGATGCAGACCGCTCGTATCTCCGGACCCCACTGTTGCGCCATGCGAAGCGTCATCTGGTGAACCGCTGCCTTTGCCGCTCCATATGCAGTCAGGTCGCCCGTTCGCCCACCAGGGTTCGGGAATCCAGAAGATGACCCTATGTTGATGATGACGCCGCTGCCTGCCGCCTTCATGTGAGGCACTACGGCTTTCGCACACAAGAAGCCTGTCTTCACGTTGGACTCAAAGGTCGTCATGAAATCGTGCTCACTCATCTCCAGCAGCGAAGCCCGGTTGTACTGTGGCATGTCCGCGTTCCGAGCGAACGTCCCACCCGCGACGTTCATGAGGATGTCGATGCGGCCGAACCGCTCCATGGTCTGCGCGACCATGCGCTCGACCTCATCAGCGTTGGCGACGTTGGCGGCGATGCCCAATGCCTCCACTCCACGGGTTTCTATGTCCGCGACCACGGGCGGGATCGAGTCGGCAGGCACGCTTACGATAACGACGTTAGCGCCAGCATCGGCGAAGGCGCGCGCGCTGGCGCTGCCGATACCTCCGCTACCGCCTGTCACTATCGCCACGCGGCCTTCCAACGAGTAACGTGAAAAGTTCATTGGTGCTCTCCTATAGCTAGGTTGATCGCCCGGAAACGCTCGGGCTACGTCCCACCGTTGAGGTCAAGGTAGGACGCGTTGAAGAAAGCGCCCGCATCGGACGCGATGTAGACGGCTGCGGCGGCGATGTCCGCTGGCGTACCAAAACGGCCGATCTGGATCTCCGCCAGGGACTTCGCACGACGCTCAGGGGTCTCCGTGCGCACGCGGCGAGGCGTGAGGAAGTGGCCAGCGTTGATGCAGTTCACCCGAACGTTAGGCTCCCACTCTTTCGCCATGTTCCGCGTGAGGTGCATGACTGCGGCCTTGGTCATGTTGTACACGCTCATCACTGGCTCAGGCGGCCGGTAGTCGCGCGCGCCGATGGACGACATGTTGATGACCACGCCCTTGCCACGCTCCAGCATGTGCGGAACGATCTCGTGACAGCAGACGAACACGGAGCCAACGTTGATGTTGAACGCCTCCATGAAGTCCGCCTTGTCCAACTCCAGCAAGCGACCGCGACTGAACGTGGGGCCCTGGGAGCCCCCGACGACGTTCATGAGAATGTCGATCTGGCCGAAACGCTCCAGCGCGGCATCTCGCATGTGGGCGACAGACTCTTGATCCGTCACGTCAGTTGATACGCCCAACACCTGCCCGCCCTTGGCCTCGATCTCAGCGACCACGCTGTCGATCTTCTCCTGCGTCCGAGCAGCGATGACGACACTGGCGCCAGCATCGACGAAACCGTGGGCGATCATGCGCCCGATGCCGTCGCTACCACCGGTGACGACCGCTACTCGCCCTTTGAGCGAGAAGAGGTCTAGCGAAAATTGTGGGACTTCGTTTGCGGGCTCTGTTGTCATTGCGATCTCTCTCTTAGTACCTGATCTCTCGCGGGAGTACGCTCAGCCGCCGCTAGTACCAGCCGTGCCCGCGGATCAGCCCGCGCAGGTACGAGACCTGCCCGATGTGCTGAATGTTGTCGTTCAGGATGATTGCCAGGCGGTTCTTCACCGGCTGCGCTGGTCGGCCTGGGATAGTAGGCTCCACCATGCGGGTCATGTCCGCGTCTGTGAGGCCCTCGACGATCTTGAGGCTCTTCTCGGCAACCGCGTCGAAGTAGCCGACGAGCGTCGCGAAATCTTTCGGGTCGAACAGGTGGACATCTGCGGGAGCGAACCGAGGGAGCTCACCCTCCAACCCGAAGCGTGCGCCCCAACCGCCGGACTCCCAGATCGATGTCTCCCCCGCGATGCTCGCGGAGATGGTGTCGCGCGTGCGCGTCAAGTGCCACACCAGCCAGCCGATAGGGTTGCTCCCCTCACCAGCGGGTTGATTCCTCAGGTCTTCGGTACTCAGATCATCCAACGCTCGGTGTAGGTCAGCGTCGGATCGGCGGATTGTGTCAGCGTAAAGTTCAATGGTGCTCATCTAGACGTTCATCCAGCCGAAGCCCTGAACCATACCGCGCGCGTACATCACTTGCCCGGCGTGCTGCGTGTTGTCGGAGATGACGCTCACCAAACGTACGCCTATCGTAGGCAGCGGCGTGTACTGTGGCTCGTTGATCTCCGCGTCGAGACCCTCCGGCGTCACCGTCGCCAGATACTGCTTGGCGCGTTCGAAGACCGCATCCGCGTACCCCAGTGACAGGCCTGCGGAATCAACCTCCAGCGCGGCCACCTGCTCCAACGTGTGCCCGGTACCTGTCTCGCTCTCGTCCTTGGCCATGCCGAACTTCTCGTGCCAGCCATCGGACACCCACAACTGCGGGACCTCCAAGAGGTCGGAGATGTGGTGGTCTTGCACCCGACAGAGGTGCCACGCCAACCAGGCCATCGAGTTTGAACCCGGTGCTGGCTGCTTGTTGAGCGTCTCAGCAGGGACTCCATCCATCGCCCGGTGCAAGACCCGATTGATCCGACCCAGCGCATCAGCTATGACTGCGGCTCCGTCCATGCCTACCTCCGTTGGCGCGGCCTTGGCCTGCTCGCATGGCCTCAGCTTGTCACGCACGTTATCTTGATTCTGGAGGCGGCATCGTGCCTTTCCTACCAGCGGGCGCCATGATAGCGCACACCCTCATGCTATGATTCCTAGAGGTGGTTTCACCCATGCCCACAGGCTCTCCGAAGCGCTCCATCGACATCCGCGTGTTCCCCGCTTTCCGGGGCCTAGTAAAGACGCCCTTCGCCCGACGCGCAGCCACAGTGGCGCTCAAAGTTGCTGACCCCGGCGGTGACAGGGACGTGAGCGTCGTGATCGCTGACGATGAGACCCTCCACGACCTGAACCTACGCTACCGGGGCTTCGACGAGCCCACGGATGTTTTGTCCTTCGGCGACGAGAGCGACGCGTCACTCGCAGAAGAAGACGCCGACGACGGCCCCGCGTTCCCTGAGATGCCCGGCGAATCACTCCCGCTTGGGGAGATTGTCCTGTCCTACCCCTTGGCTGTTCGACAGGCGGGCGAGCACAATGTTCAGGTTGATGAAGAGGTGGCTTTGCTCATCGTCCACGGCGTCCTGCACCTCCTGGGGCATGACCATGCCAAACCGGACGAGGAGGCAGTGATGAAGGCGCTTGAAGCCCAAGCGCTTACCGCACTTTTCCCGGAGCGGGCCGGACCCACACAGGAGGCGCGTAGATGAGCGGCGAGGTGCTTTACCGCAAATGGCGGCCCCCACGCTTCGCCGACATCGTCGGCCAAGGGCCCATCACGCAAACCCTCGCCCAGGCCATCGCCACCGGGCGTACCGCGCACGCGTACCTCCTCTGTGGCCCCCGAGGCACTGGCAAGACATCCACCGCCCGCGTACTAGCGAAGGCACTCAACTGCACCATGCGTCCGCCTGGGTTCGGTGACCCGTGCGGAAATTGCGACGCCTGCCTCGCGATCGAGCGGGGCAATTACGTTGACCTCATCGAGATCGACGCCGCCAGCAACCGTGGGATCGACGAGATGCGCGACCTCCGAGAGAAGGTTCGCTTCCTGCCCACGCAGGGCAAGTACAAGGTCTACATCATCGACGAGGCCCACGCGCTCACCAACGACGCGTTCAACGCCTTCCTCAAGACCCTGGAAGAGCCGCCGCCCCACAGCGTGTTCGTCCTGGCAACGACCGAGCCCCACCGGCTGCCGGCCACCATCATCTCGCGTTGCCAGAGGTATGACTTCCGTCGTATCTCCCCGGCTGACGTGGTTGAGCGACTATCCGAGATCGCGACCTCAGAGGGAGTCGACGTCTCGCCAGAGGTACTGCGCACGGTATCCCGTGCTGCGGGCGGTAGCCTTCGCGATGCCACCAACATGCTCGATCAGCTCATTACGTCGTTCGGCGCCAAAGTGGGCATCGAGCAAGTACGTGAACTGCTCGGCATCGGTGGCGAGGAGCGCGCCGTCGCTCTGGTTAAGCACCTCCTAACCAACAACACGACCGCAGCGCTGGAGTTGATCAACACCGTCGCGTCTGAGGGTCAAGACATCCGACCGCTCCACCGTATGACCGTCGATTTCCTGCGTGCCGCCTTGCTGATGAAATCCGGGGTCAAAGACTCGCTGGAACTCTCTAAAGAGGCGTACACCGAATTGTCGTTCGCCGCAACGAACACCACCATGGAGCACCTGCTACGAGCGCTGCGCCTGTTCGGTCAGGTGTCACTGAAGTTCGACCAGCCGTCGCCATTGCCCTTGGAGCTTGCGACCGTTGAGTTGAGCCTCGACCCACAACCGATAATCGTCGCGCAAGCGGCCCCGATGGCCCCCGCGCAAGCCGCACCAGCGCCCACGCAACAGCAGGCGCCACAACGGCCGCCAGCGCAGCAACCGGCGTACGCACCGCAGCAACAACGACCTCAACAGGCCCCGGCTCAACAGCCACCGCAGCAGCGGCCGCAGGGACAACCCCCGCAGCAAGCACCAGCGCAAGGCCAACGCCCTCCGCAGGCGCCCCCACCCGCACGTTCCGCCGAGCCTCCGGCGCCCATCGACCCCAACGCCCCGGTCGAGGAACGCCTCATCGCCGCATGGCCGTTGATCCTTCGAGCCCTGAGTCGCGTACCACGCCGCCGATTCGACGTGGCAGCGTTGCTCCGCAGCTCCACGAAACGACAGATCATCGGCAGCGAGTTGCTCGTGCGCTTCACGCACACCTCCAACAGCGAACGTCTCCAAGACGAGCTGGAGGACCCAAGGTGCCGACTTGAGGTTGAGCGCATCCTCGAACAGGCGCTGGGCGCGAATTACACCCTCAAGGTCGAGACTGACACCAATCGCACCACGGCCAACCTCAACGCCGACCAGCCAGGTCACCTCGTCCGTGCTGCCATGAGCCTCGGTGGCCAGGTCATCCAGAACGCACAGCAGCAGCCTGAAGCGCCAGCACCTGTCGCCCAAGCCGTGGAGCCGATCGCCGATCCAACACCAGTCGCGCCTGCTCCCGAAGCTCCAGTCGCGCCGGTCATCGACGAAACGCCGATCGAGCCACCGCCC
>JAQCEV010000015.1 GCA_027618515.1 Chloroflexota bacterium
GCGTTGGCCAACGTGTCGACCATCCCCTAGCCCCTTCCTATGCAGGAAGGGGGGTAAAAAAGGAGAGGATATGGGGGGCACCCCTTGCCCCCGGCAGGGGAAGGCCTCTGCACTCCCGGGAGGGTCAGGGACGATCATGGATGAGGGCGAGCCGGGATTGCCCGGGCTCGATTGGGGGCGATATGTTGAATAGGTCGGTGCGAGCCCTCGAATCTCTTGGCTTCGCCGCTAGGACTAAAGGTCGCTCGGCGCTCCGGGAACTCCGGGCTCGTTGGTGGGCAGGTCGTGGAGCCAGTCGGGGCTCGCCCTCGGATCTCTTGGCTTCGCCGCTAGGACTAAAGGTCGCTCGGCGCTCCGGAGTGCACCAAATCACTCGCGGAAGTTGACGAATTGGAGGGGCTGCTCGATGGGTAGTTCCTTGATGAATGCGATGGCTTCCTGGAGATCATCGCGCTTCTTGCCGGTGATGCGCAGTTCGTCGCCTTGGACAGCGACTTGAACCTTGATCTTGGTGCTCTTGATCCCCTTGGTGATCTTGGTCGCAATCTCGCGTTCGATGCCTTGCTTGATCTCCACGGTCTGGCGAAGGCTGCCCTGGGTGGCAGCTTCAGCGGGCTTGAAGTCGAGCGCCCTGGCGTCAACTTCGCGCCGGGCGAAGTAGGTTTGCAGGAGCTCGTGCATCTGCTTGAGCTTGAGGTCGTCGTCCGCCGTGATGGTGAGAGTGGTGTCCGAACGCTCGATTCCGCACTTAGTGCCCTTGAGGTCGAAACGCTGTTGCGCCTCTCGTTGTACGCCGTTGAGGGCGTTATCGACCTCGGTCAGGTCTGTTTTGGAAACAACGTCGAATGAGGGCATCGGTTCTCCTGTTCTCTATACGGTGGTCGGCGGCAACTGGCGGGAGTTGCCGATCAGGGTTTGTACTCTTCGACGATCTCGACGGGTGCGTTGCGGGCGACGACCATCTCGATGGTCTCGTCGCCGTCGTTGACTGGTTGGTGGGGCGCGCCTGGGGGCACGAAGAGGTAGTCACCTGGGCCGAACTCAAGAACTTGGTCCAGCTTTTCGCCGACCATGAATTTGCCGTGGCCGTGCATGATGTATATCGCTGATTCGCAGTTGAGGTGCACGTGCGCGCCTGACGCGCAGCCAGCGGGGATGGTTGCGGTGGCGAGGTGAATGCCGGTCGCGCCGGTCAGCGATTCGGACACGCCTGCAATGCGGGTCATGGCGCCCGATGCGATCTCGGTCTCGCGTTCGTCAGGGTGAACGATGCGTATCTCTGCCATCGGCGACTCCTTAGTTGGTCGCGCGCGTCCGCGCGCTTATAGGCTTAAGACCGCGACGAATCTTATCAGTCGTTGACGCTCCAGTGGGACTCCGATAGCCTTCGGGTCGAATACTACTAGGGAGCACACACATGCTGAGCACCAAAGGTAACGAAACCCTCACGCAGGTTGGCAAAGGAACGCCGATGGGCGAACTGATGCGCCGCTACTGGCACCCGATCGCCGCCGCAGGCGAGTTGATCGAGAAGCCTACGAAGCGTGTTCGTATCTTGGGTGAGGATCTGGTGCTCTACAAGGATCGTTCTGGCACGTTGGGGCTCATCGACGTTTTGTGCCCGCACCGGCGCGTTGACCTGTCATACGGTATCCCTGAGGAGCATGGCCTGCGTTGCATGTACCACGGTTGGATGTTCGATGAGACAGGCCAGTGCATCGAGCAGCCGTTCGAGGAAACGGTGCACCCGGATGGTAGGTTCAAGGAGAAGGTGAAGGTCGCGGGCTACCCGGTCGAGGAACTCAGCGGGTTGATCTTCGCGTACATGGGGCCGCTGCCCGCACCGGCGTTGCCACGTTGGGAGCACTTGATAGAGGAAAACGTGGTCGCTGACCTCGCGATCACTGAGTTGGGGTGCAACTGGTTGCAGTGCCAGGAGAACTCGCTGGACGCTGTTCACTCGGAGTGGCTGCACGGCATCTACACACGCTACTTGAAGACTGGCGATGCTACGCGGCCCAAGGGGCAGGGCACGACGCTGAAGATAGGGTTCGACGAATTCGAGTTCGGCATCATCAAGCGTCGGTTGCAGGAGGGATTCGCGGAGGACGGTGAGGACTGGACTGTGGGACACCCGGTGCTATTCCCCAACATCCTCTACGTCGGTAGCGAACACCGGACAACGACTCAGTGGCGTGTGCCGATCGATGACGAGCACACGTTGCACTTCTCGCTGTACATCTTCAAGCCGTACCCGGGTACGAAGGCTCCCGAGCAGCCCGTGGTGGCTTGGCGGAAAGTACCGCTGAAGGACGCTGAGGGGTACTACAACGTGCGCCACACATTCAATCAGGATTACATGGCCTGGATTACACAAGGGCCTGTTGCCGATCGGACGAAGGAGTACCTCGGCGAGTCAGACCGTGGGATCATCCTGTTCCGGAACCAACTGAAGAAGCAGCTGGCGATCATCGCCGACGGCGGCGAGCCGATGAACGTTTTCCGGGATTCCCAGACCGCGAGCCAAGCTCACTTGCCGATGGAGGCGATCAAGCATGGCGTGTTGCCGGATGGTACGTATCGGGCTGGCGAGGCCGGTGAGAGCACGGACACGGACATCATCGAGCAGGTGATGGCGACGTGGACGGAGGCTTACGCAGGCAAGGAAGGCGCGGAGGGCTTCGCGTTCCTGTAGCGTGAGTCTGCCGGTGGCTGTGCAACCGCCTTGGGCGCTCAGTAGGCAGCGCCCAAGGATGGGGGACTAGGAGCCCTCGGTCAGTTCAGTTTGCTGGCGGCCACAGTCGCTCGCAATCCATCCGCGAGGGCTTGAAGGTCAGCGTCGCTGAGCCGGGCATCGGGGTGGAGCAGCATGTAATCCCATGTGGGCATCTCGCCTTCGAGAACCGCTTCGACTATCTCGTCGGTCTCCCTTGGAGGCCACTCTGAGAAGTTCAGGTGGCCGCGCCCACCGTTGACGTGCCGGATGGAGAACCAAGACGACGGTGCGACGTAGGAGTACCAGGGCCAGACGGTCTCGTTGCTATGGCAATCGAAGCAGGCTGTTTGCGCCAACTCGCGGGTACGCGGGGAGTCCCACGCGGGCTCAGCGAGGACGGGTGGGTTGGTGTGCTGCCAGCCGTAGGCACTAGTTGTAGCGCCATGAATCCGGCGAGTATCGCTCCGAATCCCAGCAGCAACATCTTTCGAGAGAAGATACGGACGCCTAGGACTGTCATGTTTGGGATGGTCATACCTATAGGATAAACTGCCGAGCGCCGCAACTCCCCCTTGTGTTTTTCGCAGGAGCGGCGAGAATTGCGCCCAAGGGTTCGCCCACTATGAGGAGGCTTGAATGTCACGAGAGATCGATGAGGTCAAATATGAGGTCGCTCAGGCGACAAGGATCCTGTCGTCCCTGGGGCTCGCGTCCGGGGTAACGGCATCGCTAGGTCACGTCAGCATGCGCGTGCCGAACCAGCCCGACCGCTTCGTGGTCAAGGGTAGGGGATACCAGATCGACGCACTTGAGGAGATGCAGTACTACGACATGATCGTGTGCGACCTCGAGGGCTACAAGGTCGATGGCCCCGCCAAGTCGACGCAGTGCTCAGAGGTGAAGATCCACTCCTGCATCTACCGCGAGCGGCCCGACGTGATGTCGGTTGTGCACGTGCACCCTCGCTACACGGTGCTGATGACGGTTCTCGAAGAGCGCTTGCGTCCGATGGCGCAGGAAGGCGCAGCGTTGGTGAAGAGTGAGCTTCCCGTTTACCCGCACACGAAGACCGTGTGGAGTGAAGAGGAAGGGGCGGAGTTGGTGAGCTACCTGGGTGACGGCAAGGCTGTCTTGATGCAGGGCCACGGCGCCGCGATGACTGGGAAGACAGTCGACGACTCAGTGCTGTCGATGCTGCAACTCGAAGAGCAGGCACGCATGAACTACTTGGCGCTGGTTGCCAAGGGGTCTGACCACAAGTACCTGTCCGACGCGTTGGTCGATGAGTCGACCAACCGACCGAACCAGAGCGAGTACCCGCATTTCAAGGAATTGATGCGGCGCATCGGTGGCAACCCGCCGCGCGATGGCACCTGGAACTCCTACAAGAAGAAGGTTTCAGGAGACATGATCGCCCCCTAATCGGCGATCAACCACTGGGAAAAAGAGAAGGGCCGGGGCGATTGCCCCGGCCCTTCTTGTGATTCGGCGAAGTACGCTAGCCAGCGTTAAGTGCGGGCTCGTCGCCGAGCTCGCGGATACGCTTGGACTGTAGCCGGATCACGTTCACGATCGTGTAGAGGCCGAGCGCGATCGAGAGCAGGTAGGTTGTGTTGCCGAATCTACGCAACCCGGTAATCCACGTGCTCCAGGACTGTGTGGTCTGGAGTAGAGCGTTGTCGCCGTCTGTGATCGCCCCGCTGCCGACGGCGGCGAGTGCAAACTCGGCGATGATGCCCGCGAGCAGCATCATCATGCCCATCATCATGAGGACGATCATCGCCTTGGCGGTGTTTGGCATGACGAGCGTGAGGACGCGACGTCCGGCGGCTGTTTGGACTGTGCCGCCGCCTTCGCGGAACGCCCCAAGAATCCGGGCGATGGCGAAGACGATGGCGGAGAAGACTCCCATGAATCCGATGAACATGACACCGGTTGTGACGTGAGCCAGGGCGAATGCGGTGGAGGCGTCGCCGTCCGAAACGGCGGATGCTCGCACGATCCCGAGGATCAGCGCTACGGGGAACGCCATGATCGCCATCAGGAACATGGGAAACCAGAGGGCTTTGCCCATGCGCTGCGGAAGGTTGAGCCCAGGGTTGCCGTTGGTCACGGCTACTAGGAACTCGCCGTACTTTTCTGTTTTTATCGCAGGTGCGCTTGCCATAACTATTATCTCTGCCCTTACTTGCCGTTCCGGATCATCTCTTGGATCCGGAGGAACTGGAATGGGAGAACCTTTGTGCCGATCGTTGCTAGTGCGAGGACGATGCCTGAGAGCATCAAGCCCAGGGATGCCTCGCGTAGGGGCCCGAGCCACGCGAACCATGCACTGATGGTGGCGGGGTTGTCCTCGCCAGCCACGAACAGGTACAGCACGAACTGGAGCATGGCGCCCATGAGACCAATGGCCATTAGTGCGACGAACAACTTCGCGGTACCGGGCATGATCGGTGTCTTCACCGCGAGCCCGAGGAACTGCTGAACTTCACCCCCGCCCTGCCTGAGGGAGCCAAGAATGCTGCCGAGCAGCAGTGAGATTCCGGCCAGGAGCAGCGCTTCGCCGAAGAACTCGGTGCCCTGCGCCAATGCGCTGTAGGTCAGGAAGTCGGCGGTGTTGCCGTCGGCGCCCGCCGCTGCCTCGATGAGTGAGAACACGACTCCTGCCGTCACGAGCATGGCACCCATGACGAGCATGGGCGACCAGAGCTTGAACGCCATCTTGTGGACGGGGTAGGCGTCAGGAGCGGTTCTGGTAACCGTGACGCTCAAGTAGCGGTTCGTGCCCGAAAGTCCCGCAGGGTCACCCTTGCCGTCGACGTTGGGAACGAGCTTGGCCAGCCCAACCTTGGTGCTTTCAACTCTGATCCATAGAAGCCGGACGATGCCCCAGAGGATCAACGCGATACCCAATTTCGTGAACGCGAGCCCCGCTGTTGAGATGCCAAATGTCCAAGCGTTGTATGCGGCGACTGTGGTGCCGCCTGCTCCGTCGTCCGCGATATTGGCTGCGTTCACGATGCTGCCGATAAAGGACACCATCCCGACCATGATTCCTATGGCCGCTAGTGCGATGCCTATTTGGGCATGCGTCGCCTTCGCCAAGAAATCAGCGGCCACCAGGGGCCTAAGTAGCGATCCGGGTCTTACTGTTCCACCTTGCACTGCCATCATCCACCTCCTCATCCTCAACCCTTACCAAGTTGCTGCGCTGCGTAACTGTCGACGCTTCTACGATGCACGGATCGTGGAGTGGGGTGCGTAACGCGTCGTTTTGCGAGTGAAAACAGGCGATTCATGGCAATGCTGGGTGGGGCCGGCGTGGTGGCGTTGGCTGATTTCATGCGCTGTGCTAGCATCGTTTTTGATGAGCTTCGCCTTGAACATTAGCTTCTGTTGTTGTTGCGGACCCTAGGGCCCGGCGATACCTCATACCTGTATCCACCGTCACGCCCTTCCCATCAATGAGAAGGGCGGTTTTTATTGCGCTGTGAAATGCGCCAAAACAAGGAGCGTCCTGATGACTACGACAGGCCAACCGATCGTCCCCATCGTGAGAGGTGTGCAGACTTTTGCTGACCGCATGAAGGCGGATTACAGCAAAGGCACGTTGCCCTACGTTTCCGAGGAGGTCGACGACTTCGAGACGGAAGCGACCCGATACCTCAAGGGCGAGTGGGATGAAGCTCAATTCATCATGTTCCGGTTGGTGCGCGGGGTGTACGGCCAGCGTCAGGCGGACGTGCAGATGATGCGGGTGAAGATCCCTGCAGGTGCGATGACGGCTGACCAGTTGGACGCGTTTGGTGAGGTGGTGACTAAGTACGCGCCGCTGAAGAAGGGGCACGTCACCACGCGTGAGAATATCCAGATCCACTTCCTGAAACTGGCTGACACACCTGATGTCATGCGGATCCTCGGCGCGGCTGGCCTGGTTACGCGTGAGGCGTGTGGCAACGTGGTGCGTAATGTCGCAGGCGACCCGATGGCGGGCGTGGACCCGGCTGAGCCGTTCCCGGTCACGCCGTACCTCGCAGCGTTCGCGCGCTGGTTCATCCGCCACGAGCAGGCGCAGACGATGCCCCGCAAGATGAAGTGCGCGTTCACGACTGCGGGTGCCGTGGACTCGGTTGTCGCGGACATCCACGACCTGGCATTCATCCCGAAGCTCCGCAAGGGCGCTGATGGCAACGATGAACGCGGATTCGAGATCCGGGTTGGTGGTGGAACGTCGATCATGCCACGTATAGCGTGGACGTTGTACGACTTTGTGTCGGCGGACGAGTACCTGCGCGTTAGCGAGGCTGTCATCCGCGTGTTCAACAAGGCGAATGAACTGCGCAAGAACAAGATGCGGGCACGGATCAAGTTCCTTGTGGACAGACTTGGTATCGATGCCTTCCGCGACCTGGTCGATGAGGAGCTAAAGGGCGATTGGGCGAAGGGAAACTTTGACCCCACGCAGTTGATGGAGTTGCCGCCAGAGTTGGAGGAAGACCCGCCTGCGCTGGTGGCCGACACGGAGACGCACACGGAACCCGCGTTCTTGAAATGGCGTGCGTCCAACGTGTTTGCGCAGTCTCAAGAGGGCTACAACGCGGTGTTCGTGACCCTGCCGTTGGGCGACATCTATGAGAACCAGTTCGCTGGATTGTCGAAGATCGCTCGAAACTTCGCGGGCGGTCGATTGCGGACGACGGCGGAGCAGAACCTGATCTACCGCTGGGTGCCGGACGGCCATCTGTTCGACGTGTGGTCGGAGCTCAATGCGATCGAGTTGGCCGAAGACGGGGCAAACCAGATCACGGACGTTGTGGCGTGCCCAGGTACGGATAGCTGCAAGATGGCGATAACGTCGTCCATGGGTGTGGCAGGGGCGCTGCGCAAGACGATCCGCGAGTTTGGCTCTGAGGACCCGCTGATCACGTCGCTACACGTGAAGGTCAGCGGTTGCCCGAACGGGTGCTCGCGACATCACATCGCCAACATCGGCCTGCACGGCGCAGCGACCAAGGGCGATGGCAATCAGGTTCCGGCGTACGAGTTGTTCCTGGCTGGTAATTACGGGAACGCGGACGATGTGCGGTTCGGTCATCGTGTGAAGACGAAGGTACCTGCCAAGCGCGTGCCGGAGATGCTGACAGACGTGCTGTCGTACTACCAGAGCGAGCGCTCTGACGGTGAGAAGTTCAACGACTTCGTGGATCGGGTGGGGGTCGGGCCGTTCGAGGAGTTGCTCGGCAAGTTCCGCGAGGTGGGCAAGCTGAACAAGGAGAACCTGGATTCCTACATGGACTGGGGCAAGACGATCTTGTACAAGCTCGAGCGCGGCGAGGGCGAGTGCGCCGTCTGAAGGCAGGGTACTCCCTGCACCCACTGGCTGCCGCTCGGCGGTGGCTGGTGTTACTTGATAGAATTAAGGGGCAGGCCGAAAGGCTTGCCCCTTTCGTTGGCTGAGCGCAGACTGGCGAGTATGGCTAGCAAGCGAAGGCTTCGACGAAAAGAGTGCGAGGGCAAGCGACGGTATGGGTCGTCCGGTGAGGCGCAGGCGGCGGCGAATGGCCTCTGTGGCGTGAATGGCGGCGCGTACATCGAGCCGTACCAGTGCGACTTCTGCAACGCTTGGCACATCGGCCATCGGCCGGGCGCGATGCGGGAGCACACTGAGATGTTCGGCGAGTTTCTTCGCAAAGAGCGCTATAAGTAGCCAATCTGGCCGCAGGCCCGTTTCAAGAGCGGAATGGCCCATAATGCGGGCACGCTCACTCCTAGGGCGAGTTTGACAACCCTAGCCCCCCGTGTAGACTCGCCTGGGCGCACAGCCCGAGGTTACCGTTCCGTTTGATTAGCTCTTCTGCAATAGTTTTCTGGTGCTGTTCCCGTGCCGATGTGGGTTCAGTAGGCTCCCGACGAGTGTTGTCTCTGGGTTTAGCTGACATCACTTCCCTCCCTCTGCGGCGCTGTTTGCGCCACGCACCCCACCCAAAGGCAGGCGAACCTCCTGCCTAGCGGTTCATTCGCGGGCTGAATGCCCGGCGTCTCTTTCTGCGACCGCCTCAATAGCACTGTGCTGTTGTTCGGTCGTCATTCCACTTACTGCCATTCTGCGAAGCGCTTTGCCTTTGGCGAGGCTCGTATTGGCAGTCATTTAGGACTTCGCCGAATCGGCGGATCCACCATTCACCAACCAAACGACCGGAGAAGATGCATGGCGTCTGACGTCCGAGCGGTCTCTTCGATGTACGGGGGGGTCTGGAATTTCGATATCCAGGATTTCTGCTACATGACGAACCGCTATTTCCCCCCACAATAGTTCCTTGACTCGCTGTCCGCTAACCTCGCGCGTTTGGTGGGGTCATACCCATCGACCAATCGACACCTATCGTCATTGGTCGCGGAGCCGCTGGGGCTCACCGACGATGAGTTGGTGGTGGGTAACGGCGCGAGTGAGTTCATCAGCACCGTTACGAGTCTGCGGGTGAAGCATCTCGCGATACCCATCCCAACGTTCGACGAGTACCGCAACCGCGCGGAGACGCAGGGCAAGCAGGTGAGTTCCTACCCGATGGGGCCGGATTTCAAGCTGGATGTCGATGGGTTCATCGCGCATGTGCGGGAGTCCGGGGCGGACTCGGTGGTGCTTGTGCAGCCCAACAACCCCGCAGGCACGCTGGTGGCGCGGGACGATGTCGTCCGGATGCTTCGGGCGTTCGAAGATCTGGACATGGTCTTGGTGGACGAGTCGTTCCTGTACTTCGCCGGGCCAGATTACCGGGAACTGAGCGTGGCGCACTTGATCCACGAGTTCCCGAACTTGGTGATCGTGAACAGTATGTCGAAGGCTTACGGCGTTCCCGGGCTTCGCCTCGGGTACGCGGTTTCAAGCGACAAGCGGTTCATCGCGAGGTTGAGGGCTGAGGTGCCGATCTGGAGCATCAACTCGTTCGCCCAGTTCTTCCTGGAGAACATGGCCGAGTACGAATCGCAATTCGTAGAGTCCTGCGCCCAGGTGAGCGCGGCGACACAGGCGTTCTATCGGGGGCTACATGCGGTGCCCTGGATGGAGCCATACCCGACCCACGGAAATTACATCTTGTGCAGGACGAGCCCAGAGCTGACGGGGACAGGCGTGACCGAGCGCTTGTTCGATGAGTTCCGGGTTCTGGTGAACGATTGCAGCGGAAAGGGTGGACTGGACAGTCGATTCTTCAGGATCGCATCCAGAACGGCCGCCGAGAACGAAGAGTTGGTACGCACCTTGCTGAGCATGGCGAGTAAATCGCCCACGCCAGAAGTTGCGAGAAAGTAGAGTCAACGATGCAAGCCATCATTCTTGCAGCCGGGCAAGGGAGCAGGTTGCGCCCGCTGACCGATCATCGCCCCAAGTGCCTGGTCAAGGTGCAGGGCAAGCCTATCCTCGAATATCAACTTGAGGCACTGTGCGCGGCTGGCGTGCGGGAGTGCGTCATCGTCGTGGGCCACCTAGCAGCCCAGGTACGCAACACGATCGGTTCGCGGTACCGGAACCTGTCGATCACCTACGTAGAGAACGAGATCTACGACCGCACGAACAACATCTACTCGCTCTGGCTGGCACGCACGAAGATCACGGACGACGTGCTGCTGCTCGAGGGGGATCTGATCTTCGAGCCTGAACTCTTGATGGACGTGCTTGATGCGCCCTACGAGAACGCTGCGGTGGTGGATCGTTTCCAGTCGTTCATGAACGGGACGGTCATCCTCGCGCGAGGGCATGTAGCAGAAGCGATGGTGCTGAAGCGCGAACAGTCCTTGGGCTTCGACTACCGCACCGCACTCAAGACTGTGAACATCTACAAGTTTTCGTACGAGGCGATCAGCGACGATCTGATGCCAGCGCTGGGGGCCTATATCGCCCAGCGTGCAACCGACGATTACTACGAGATGGCGATCGCGGATGCTATCGCTGACCAAACGATGCGGATGGGCGTGGTGCACACGGGCCTGCGGGCGTGGGCTGAGATCGACACCGTTGAGGATCTCGCTGACACGGAGCGGATGCGCCGGTGGCAGTGGTCTCGCAATGTAGACCTAGACACACCGACAGCGCTCGCTCGCTAAAGCGACGCTTTAGGCGAAGAGTTGCGCTGCGTGGCCCGCAGCGATCGCGAAGGCGAGGGCATTGAAGGCGTAGAACGACACGCCGACCAATTTGGGTATTCGCAGGTGGCTGACCATCAGGCCGGCTACCGCGATGGCGGCGCCGTACAGCACGATAGGGAAGAGTTCGCTGTCCAGCGGGCCGTCCAACAGCATGACCGCAGCGATGGCGATGATGGCTTGGTCGGTGGGCAGGCCGACGTAACGCGTGGTTCCAGGTGCTAGCCCGTAGACGTTGAAGTAGCTGAGGCGCAATGCCGCCGCGCCCGCGAGGGCGAAGGCTCCGGGCACGTAGGCTGCCTGGAACTCACCATAGGCGAGTAGCACTACTGCGAGGGTCACTCCGGCACCGGCCATGTCGACGAGCGAATCGATGTTGGCGCCGAACGCGCGGTCGTTGTCGGTGCGACCAGAGATTCGCTTGGACACGGGACCGTCGATGCCGTCGAAGAAGAACGCGAGTACGAGGCCGATGGCCGCTGCGTGGAACTCTCCGTTCACGGCAAAGGTGATGGCTGCGATGCTGCTGAGGAGACCGGCCAGGGTGGTCAGGTTCGCGGCGTCGAAGAAGTAGCTGATGATCAGCGGGGGTTTCGCGTTTGGAGTGCTAATCGAGTTGTATCCAGACCCCGGTGGTTGACCGGGTCGATGTGTGAGGCCTTCACCCGTCGGTCGGGGGCCAATTGTGGCCAGATCAGGCCGGGTGAGTGGAGGCAGGATACCATCCTGCGAGAAGGTGATTGAGATGAACGAGCGCTTGGATTATGAGGCGGTGCGCCGCTATTGGGATCGCACGGCTGGCACGGCCGCTGCGGCCTCGTACATGGCCCACGAGCAGGGACTGCCGCAAAGCTGTGTCGACGATCGATTTGCCCTCGAACGAGAGGTGGTCGAACGTTGGTTCGCGAACCTAGGTGCGGACGCCTCAGTGCTGGACGTAGGTTGCGGCAGCGGCGCGTGGTCGGCGCTTTTCGCTCAGCGTTATGGGCGGGTCGTTGGGATCGAGCAAAGCGCCAACATGGTGACTGACGCGCGCGAGCGGCTGCGAGAGATGCCGAATGTTGAGATCGTTCAAGGCGATTGTTTGCAAGTGCCCATCGAGGGCACGTTCCAAGGGGCCTTCTTCGGTGGATTGCTGATGTACCTGAATCGCGAAGACGCTGTCCAACTGCTCGCCCGTGTCGCCACGCTCGTCCCCGATGGCCCCATCATTTTGCGTGAGTCCAGCGGGCCAGGGCGCGTTGAGATGAAGACAGGAGAGTATCAGGTCGCGTATCGCTCTCCAGAGGAATACGCGGATATCGCGGCTGAAGCCGGGCTTCGGGTGCGTGAGGTTGAGCAGAACCGGGGCTATGCGAGGATGGAAGTAGCGGTTAACCTCGTAGATCTCGTGCGCAGGTTGCCGCTGCTCAAGCGGCGCGATCCAGCCCTGGTTGGCGTTCCTCTCTGGCGGGTATTGCGGGCGACTTCGCCTGTCAGCCTGGACTTGGTTCCCCGCGCGATCCGTCGGGCGGGCTTCGCCTGGCCGCACTTGTCGAATAACTTTATGCTGCTAGAGCACAGCTAGGAATCTTGCGAGGCGACACATGGCTATCTCCCGTAGAAAAGCACAGGACTACGCCGAGCAGGTGTTGAATCGGCCCGGCGGAGAGAAGCCGGTGACGCTGCGCCGCACGAAGAGCGGGGTGACGTTGCTGCACGAGGGGCGCGCGCTTACGAAGACTCACGCTTCAGGGGTGGGTGAGATGCAGGCGAAGCTGATGGCGATGGCGCTTGGCGTTGAGTTGCCTGACGTGGGGGGCTCGGTGGAGACGCGGGTGCCCAGTGGCGTGCTGTACCGTGCGGTGGCTGTGTCATCGCTGGACGTTCGCCGGCCTGAGGCGCAGGCAGTGTTGGGCCAGCTGATGAGCACGGCCGCCATGCAGCGTGGAGCATTCAATACGTTGGAGATCGGCTAGCCCTCTAGTCCTCGGCGGGTAGGGGTGGGCGGCGCTGGTATTCTCGCGCGCAGGATGTATGATGCGCCGCATCAAGTGCTGGAGGTGCGACGATGGCGAACCTAGACCTGTCTTTCGCGATAACGGCTTATGACCGAGTACTGCCCCTGATCGACGGCGAGGTCAAAGTCGATGGTGTCACGCTCGATTATCAAGGGATGCCGGGTGCGGTGCCCCGGGTCTTTTACGATCAGATCAAGTTCAACCGGTACGACGTTTCGGAGATGTCCATGTCGTCGTATCTGCGGATGCGACCGCAGGGTTTCCCTTACCGGATGCTCCCGGTCTTCCATAATCGAACGTTTTCCTACACGAACGTGTACATCCGCAAGGCTTCTGGGATCGCCCAGGATCACCCTGAGGATCTGCGCGGCAAGCGCTTTGGTATCCAGGACTACCAGCAGTCGGTGGGGTTGTGGACGCGGGGTATCTTGAAGCTGGAGTGGGGCATCGAGCCACAGGAGATGACGTGGTACCAGGAGCGTGGCGAGCACATGAGCCACACGGGTGCCTCTCAGGCAGCGGGTCTTGGGCTCCCTAAGGATCTGGTGCTCAAGCATGCCGAGACGGATTTCGGCAGCATGTACTTGGCCGATGAGTTGGACGCGTCGATCGGCCTGGTGATGGTTCCTGGCTCAGGGATCGATAGGCAACGCAAAGACTTGTCGGGTCACGATGGCTTCACGACTCTGTTCTCGGATCCCCGAGCAGAGGGAATCCGCTTCTTCCAGAAGCACGGGATTTACCCGCCGCACCACGTTACGGTTGTGCGCGAGAGTATCTTGAAGGAGCACCCGTGGGTCGCGGTGAGCTTGATGGAAGGCTTCCGCAAGGCGAAGGAACTCGCGATCCAACGATTGCAGGAGAAACAACCGACGCTGATGGTCTTCGGTGGGCAGTACTTGAAGGAAGTCACTGACGTCTTCGGGCGCGACCCATTCCCGTACGGAATCAAGGCGAACGCTAAAGCGTTTGACATGGCTCAGACGTTCTCGCTTGAACAGGGATTGTCTTCGAAGAAGATGCCGCTGGATGAGATCTTCCCCGATGAGGTTCTGTACTCGGAGGAGAAGCTCTAGCTTGCGGCCTACACCATAGATTCAGTAACGGGCTAGCCAGCGTGGCTAGCCCGTTCCGTGTTAAGCGTCCACGGTCGATTGGGAGACACGTACGTAGCTCTTGCTCGGCGCTAGGAATAGCAAGGCAGCCGCCGTGAGCCATAGGCCTGCGATGATCCATAGCATGGAGCCATAGCTGCCGGTGCGGTCGAACAGCACGCCTGCGAGTATGGGCATGCCCATACTGCCTCCGACCTGCAACGCCATCACGGTGCCTCTGATGGTGGAGAACGCTTTGCGACCGAAGACATGGCCGAGCGCAGCCCAGATCAGGGGGTACATACCGAAGTTCGGCGCCATGATGAGTGCGGCACCCCAGATGCTCCACACGGGACCACTGAGGTTCAGCAGGATCACTCCGAGCGCCACGATCAGTGAGTTCGCGCCCGCAACGGGTAGTCGACCGAACCGGTCGGCGAGGGGCCCAATGACGAGCACCGCAGGCGTACTGACTAGCGCCATGACGGTTAGCACCAGCGCTCCCTGAACCTCGTCGATCCCTTTCCATACCATGATGGGGACGAAGTGGATCTGCATCCCGACCTGCGCTCCTCCGAACGCCATGACCGCACAAACCATGAACCAGAACGTTGGCGTCTTGAACGCCTCCTTGGCGGTCGGCTCGGTAACGGTTGTGGTCGGACGGGTGGCGGAGAAAGGTTCGCCGTCGGGGAGCAACCCAAGCTCTTCCGGTGTGTCTCGCGAGAACCAGGCGGCCGGAAGCCCAAGAACGAGCACGAAGCCTGCGGCAGCGATGGCCGCCGCGCGCCACTCCCAGCTATCCATGACGAACGCGAGCGTTGGGATGATGATGATGGCGCCGACACCCGAGCCAACTTGCAGTACGGACATGGCGGTGGCTTTGTAGCGACTGAACCAGTTGTTGACGAACGCCGCTGATGCGTTGAACGCGACGTTGAGGATGACAGGGCTGATGATTCCGACGAAGACGACGTACACCATGAGGATGTTGGCCGACATGGCGAGCAGTACGTAGCCAAGGGCGGAGACGATGACGGAGCCGAGGAGCATCGACCGGGGGCCATAGCGGTCCATAAGCGCTCCGCTGATGGGGGCTGCTAGACCGGCGACCATGGAGCCGGACGCGAACAGCAGTGCGGACATGCTGCGGGTCAGGCCGAGGTCGTTCTCCAGGGGGATCACGAACAGGGTGCTGCCTAGGATGTATGTGCCGGTGCCGCCCGCCCGTGGGCCGAGCATCAGGGCGACGATGTACCAGCCGCGAAATCGTGCGTTTTGCGTTGCGTTGCTAAGCATGGATGGCGCGAGGGTTCCTTAGGGGGACAGAGTAGGCTTGGATTCGGGGTGACGAATCAGCCATCGATGAATGGGTGGCGGGACTAGCGTACACCCGGAGTGAGTGTTTGCTGGGGGCGACGGCGTAGAGGCCTCGACGTGATCGGCGTTGCGGGGGTACTGTTGTGGGGTGATTCAGAGTTTACGCAAACGACTTGCGTTCCTATCCGTCCTCAAACATCGCGACTACCGAATCTATTACCTGGGCCTCGTGGCGAGTGTGATGTCCCACCAGGGCATGATGGCCGCGCAGGGGTGGCTTGTATTTGATACCACGGGCGAGCCGCTAACGCTCGGCCTTGTTGGCGCGGCTCAGGCGATACCTGGGCTGATCTTCAACCTGGTCGCTGGCGCGCTTGCTGATAGGTTCAACCCCCGGCGCATGATCATGATCGGCGAAGGAGCCGCGGCGCTGCTGATCAGCCTGCTGGCGGTGTTGGTGCTCACTGATGTCGTCACCGTCTGGCACATCGTGATCATTGCTTTCCTGATAGGAATCGCAACTTCTTTCGACCAGCCAGCTCGTCGTGTCGTGTGGCCTGCTTTGATCCCACGTAGCCAATACCTAGCGGGCACAGCGCTCAACCAGGGGGCTTGGAATGGCACACGAGTGATCGGGCCTGGGGTCTCCATGGGAATCATTGCGGTGGTTGGTTTCGTCTCGGGTGATGATCGATTGGGCGCGGCCATCTCTTTCGCGGTTATAGCTGCCGGGTTCGCCTCCATGTCAATCGCAATCATGTTCGTGCGTATGCCTGAGATCAAGCGAGCGGGCGGTGCGACGCTGTTCCACGATATCGTCGATGGTCTGGCTTTTGTCGCTAAACAGCGGATCTTCTTGCTGTTGCTCGGGCTCAGCTTCTCCATCGGCTACTTCGGTCTTTCCTATCAGCAACTGATGCCCGCTTTTGCAAAGGACAGCCTTGGCCTGGGACCGTCCGGCGTGGGCGCCCTGTACGTTGCCAGTGGCATCGGCGGTGTCTCTGGCATCATCATCGCGGCGTCCTACGGTGCCAGCGTCGATCGCGCGAAGCTCATCGGTGGTGGTGCGACGCTCATGGGACTGGCGATCATCGGGTTCGGGATCAGTGGAGTGCTCGGTTGGGCCATCCTGGCCGGGGTGCTGTCAGCCCTGGCTGGTGCGCTCTACTCAATATTCCAGATCGGCGTGAACACGCTGTTGAACCTCTTGGTTCCTGTGGAATTCAGAGGCCGAGTCATGGGCCTACGAGGCATCATGTGGAGCTTGTCTCCGCTGGGTGCATTGCAAGCAGGGTTCATCGCGGGGCTCACCAGTACACCGTTTGCCATCGGCGTTGGCGGCGTCGGCGTGCTGATCGCGACCGGCTTGGTTTTCGGCCTGAGCAAGCAGGTTCGCAACGCCGATAGATTGGTGACGGCGCTGGAGGCAGCGGAGGCTCTTGAGCAGCCAGAAGTAGCCCGCTCAACCCCCGCGACGTAGTCGTGTTCGGGCCCTATTTCGAGGCCGTTTATCTGTTTGACACCCCTAGGTGCCCCACCTATACTCGCCGCCGCGCGGCCAGGGTGAATTCCAACCGCCAAACCCTCTATTTCTATGGGCATTCGAGGAGACAAACATGTCGAGAAAAGTACTCCACATCCCCGGTAACTGGCACGGCGATCAGCCGATCCCGCCGGCGACCATGACCGGACCTATCGTGACTTCCGGTGGTGTGTCGGGCATGGACCCCGAGACCAGCACGGTCGTCGAAGATGTCGAAGGACAGGCCAAGTGGGCGTTCGAGCACGTCCGCCGCATCATGGCGGCCGCTGGCGGCACGACGGACGACATCTGTCACATGAACGTGTACGTGAAGGCACGTGAGGCGCGCCCCGTGATCAACAAGGAATGGGTGGCCATGTTCCCCGACGAGGAGAACCGCCCGACCCGCCACACGATCCAGTACGACGCGCTCGCCGGTGCGATGCAACTGCAGATCCAGTTCACCGCGTACGTGGGATAGAGTTCGTTCTGGCGAGCTCCTGATAGTGACTGAAGGAGAGAACAATGGCAGTTGATGAATTCGTTGAGCGTCTTCGGAAGCTCGACACCTGCGCCGTGTCAGACGCGCAGGACAAGCTTGGTATCCAGGGCACGGTGATCGGGATTCCGTCGCTGTACCCGGTGGGCCGTATCGCGGGCCGCGCTGTGACGGTTCGACTGAAGACCAAGGGCCCCGGCGAGACGTCCACCAGGCACCTGTGCACCGCTGCGGTGGTGGCCGCAGACCCTGGCGACATCATCGTGATTGACCACCGTGGACGTGCCGATGCAGCAGGCTGGGGTGGGATACTTTCGACAGCTGCCTCGACCAAGGGGATAGCTGGCGTGATCATCGACGGCGCGAGCCGTGATGTCGATGAGGCGCATGATTTGGGATTGCCGTTGTTCGCTCGAAGTCGCACGCCGCTGACGGCGCGCAACCGGATCATCGAAGAGTCGACGAATGAACAGATCGAGATCGCCCACGTGGCGGTTCGACCTGGCGACTACATCATCGCTGACAACAGCGGGATCGTGGTCATTCCTGCCGAGCGAGTGGCGGAGGTCATTCCGGAGGCTGAGACCATCGTGGCGCGTGAAGCGGCGATGGCCAAGGATGTCATCGCTGGCAAGTCAGTTGTCGAGGTAATGGGAACCAACTACGAGCAGATGCTCGCTCACTAAGTTCGCTCCGCCTGTACTATAGTGCAGTCTGTTTCATACCAAAGAGGGTGGCCCATCGGCCACCCTCTTTTTATGCTGTTGGTGTGCGCTGGTAGTCGAATTGCGGGTCATCCCGCTGGGCGTCGAGCGTAAATCCCTCTACGCTGTTTGGGCACTGTACAGGAGTCAAGTATGACGAAGCGGGTTCTCCTGGTCGACGACGAACAGAGCGTCTTGGGATTGGCTGAGGCGACGCTGGCTATCGAGGACAACTATGAGCTCATCATGGCCTCTGACGGCGAGGAAGCGATTGCGGTGTGCAAGGCGCAGATGCCAGATCTGATGTTCTTGGATCTTCTGATGCCGAAGAAAAACGGTATCGAGGTCTGCCGGGAAATCAAGGAAAATCCTGAGACCCAGCACATCAAGATAATCATGCTCACTGCGATGTCTCAGGACGCCGATAGGCTGAACGCGCTGAGCGTGGGTGCCGACGGTTACATCACCAAGCCTTTCAGCCCGAAGGCGCTTCTCGATAAGGCCGAGGAAATGCTCGCAGTCTAGGCCCACACGGCCAAGTAGTTGGGGGGATCCATGAGTGACGAACAGCAGGCGACGCGAAGCACAGCCCGAACTTTCGAAGAGTTGAACAAAGAGCAGATCGCGATCTACGCGAAGGAGCTCAACGATCACTTCCGCAATGAGCGGAAGCTGCGTGGGAATCTATCCGACCGGGACGCAGAACTCGACCAACGCGCGCGAGAGGTCTCCGCACTCAACAACCTACTGCAACACCAGCTTGTCGAGTGGTACAAGATCGCCAAAGAGTACCGCGAGGTGCTCGAATCGATCAACGAGATGCTCAAGGAAGGCACAGGCGAGTTACCCATCAGCGACGAGTTGAAAAGGATGATCGAATCGGTCGTAGCTGGTACCGAAGAAGCCGACATGGAGTCGCTCCTGGGCGTTTAGCCAGACGCGTTCACCGCGTTACATATTGACGACGTTACGAGCAGGCAGGCCGTCCAGCACTTCGCGGACGGTCGCCGTTGCTTTAACGCGCATGTCGACTTCGCCCTCTTCGCTGTAGAACGCGGAGTGAGGGGTGACGATCAATCGGTGCTTCACCCATTCCTCACCGGCACGCCACGCTTTGATCAGCCCCAGTTCGGGGTCAGGTGGCTCTGTGGGCATCACATCCAGCGCGGCGGCCGCGACGCGCCCCTCGCGCAGTGCGACCTCCAAAGCGTTGGCATCCAGCACTCCGCCCCGTGATGTGTTTACCAAGTACGCCCCATGCTTGAGTTTGGCCAGGAATTCTGAGTTCACCATCCCGCGAGTCTCGTCGGTCAGCGGTGTGTGCACGGTCAGGTAGTCGGACTGCGCGAGCAGGTCGTCGAGTTCCAGCCGGCGCAGGCCTAGCGACCGCTCCATGCCGTCGCGGGTGTGTGGGTCGTAGAAAGCGACATCCACGCCGAATGCCTTCGCACGGAGCGCGACGGCCGTGCCGATCCGGCCGAGGCCGATGATCCCCAGCGTCTTGCCTGTCATTCGGAATAGGCGGCCCGCAGCCGACCACTCCCAGCGGTCGGCGTCCTGCTTCACGCTGTCGATGTACGCAGGCAAGCCACGGGATATGGCCAGCAGCAGCGCGAACGTGTGGTCAGCGACTTCGTTGGTGCAGTAGTCGGGTACGTTGGCGACGGGGATGCCCTGCCTGGCAGCGGCCTCCACGTCGACGAAGTCGTAGCCCACCCCGAGGCGGACGATGAGCTTGCAGCGCTCAAGTTGGTCGATCGCCTTGGCATCGATCCTCGTGCGCCAAGTCATGATCGCGTCAGCCTCGCGTGCGTCAGCGCCATTCATGTAGCCACGGTCGGGATTCTGCATCACGCGGAGGTCTACGTCAGGGCCGAGCCCCGCCTTCTCCAAGGTGTAATCGGGA
Organism: Chloroflexota bacterium; assembly: GCA_027618515.1. Classification (GTDB taxonomy): domain Bacteria; phylum Chloroflexota; class Dehalococcoidia; order Lucifugimonadales; family Australimonadaceae; genus CALGTL01. The sequence continues at coordinate 19,901 of JAQCEV010000015.1, forward strand.
TCCATGTGGCTGGGAGAGATGTAAACGATTGGCTTATCAGGCATGAGTCACCGTGGGTTCAGATTTTGAGGTGCGAAGTTGCAACGATGGAGCCCGGCTAGCCCTGCTCTCGTCGTTGACCAAGTACGGCTGTGATCGCTTCGTACCGGTTGTTGATCTCGAGTTTGCTGTAGATGCGATTGATGTGGTTCTTGACGGTCTTCGGTTCAATCACCAATGCTGCGGCTATCCCTGCGTTGGAGTAGCCACGGACGATGAGGGCAAGTACCTGCCGCTCACGGGGCGTTAGCTGATCTTCGACGTCTTGCGGTACGGCTGGCTCGTCGGCAACGGCATCTGGTGTGGGGCCACCAACGCGATGGCGGTACACCTCACGGACGGCGGAGCCAATCATGGTTCCGGCCAAGAGCGATAGGAGCGCGATCACGGCGAACTGAGCGACGTTGAACGGATCGTCTACGACCACGTCACGTAAGCCCATGACGGCCGCCAGGCTCGCGATGATGATACCGGTGGCGACCATCGCCTTGGCGGGAGCGAAGCGTACGGAGGCCTCGGCAACGACGATCAGCAATGCTCCCAGCGTAGTGGCGGCAGCGCTCGGTTCGGCGGCGAGGCCAGCACCCAGGACGACGACCGCATCGAGCGTCACGGCAGCGACGCCAAGCCGACGTTGGCCAGTGAGCGTTTGCACACGAACCGCAGTTCGCCAAGTGACGGCGTTGCCGAGCGTGATCAGGACGACCAACGCGAGGGTCGCGGCTACAGGGAAGCCTGCGAGCGGCAGCAGAATCGCGAGCGCGACAGCACCCAGCCATCGCGCACGGACGAAGCTGACCTCAAGGCCCAATCGTTCGGGAACGCGTGGTTCGATCATCGGGGTTGCCATAGAGCGGACATCTCGCTGATTGTACCGCGCACGGTGCGGTCTGCTGGCCCGCTATGGTGCCAGAATGCGGAAGCTATTCTTCATGAGGGGCCAGCGTGGCGTTGATATAGACCGGCACACCGCATCGGCTTTGCGGTTGGTCGTGGAAGGCACCGGGACCAATACGGCGGTGAACGGCGGGCACCAAGAGGTGCGCGAGACGTTTGTGGCAGGGGCGACCGCCTAGGTCTGGTCTTCGGGAAGAGATGCGGCGGCGTAACATGCAGGGCATGCTTACTGTATTTGGAACCGTCGCCGTGTCGGTCATGTTGATCGCGTACTGGCAGGAAGCGCGCTCGAAGTGGTTCGTGCTGTTGTTCGCGGCGGCTTCGGCTGCGACGGCGACGTACAGCGCGATGGTTGAGGCGTACCCGATCTTGGGGGTCGAAGCACTGTGGACGCTGGTGGCGTTGATTCGATTCTGGAAGCGCCGCGAACGTGAAGCTGCGGCTGGGCTCGGGGGTTAGCTAGTGCTTAGTACAAGTGCAATCGAGCGCCCATTGGTTCTTCTCCTCGTGGATACGACCGGCAATGCGGAGGGTTGGGAGTGGGGTGTCTCGAATCGCCTGCTGAGTGTGCTCGCCAAGCGTGGCGTGGCGCGCGCCAACGGGCAGGCCATCACTATCGTGGAGGCTGGCGAACTGACGGCGCATGCCGAGGCGTTGGCTGCGGCGAGCTGCGTGGTGCTGGTTGGCCGTGGCGATGATCTTGACGTTTGGCGTTGGCTGACGGTCAACGTGGATGGCCCGAAGTTAGCGGTCGCCTGCCAGTGGGGAACTCACGACGGCGAGTTGGCGCAAGCTGTGCTGAAGGCACCTGGCGACTGGGCGCCGATCGCTGTTGCGCCAGAGTTGCCCGTGACGCCCCGAGAGGGGGCGTTGTTTCTGCTGAAATTCCTGACAGAGCTGCACCTACACTCCGACGACCGCACCACCGGACGCATGGCTTGGTTCGCCGCGACGAAAGCGCACGAGCTGTTGAAACGTCGGCGGATGACGGCGAGGTTCGGCCTGCGGACGTAGGGCGTGGCGGGCGCGAGGCCTAGTCCACGCCACGCTTGAGTTGGAGCCACGCTTCGCGCGCTTCTTCGACGGAGCCTTCGTCCTCGATGGTGGTGATGTCGCCAGGATCAGAGCCGATGGTGACGGCTTTCAGAACCCGACGCATGATCTTGCCGGAGCGGGTCTTGGGCAGCATCTTGACGAAGTTGATCTCGCCGATGACGGCGAAGGGGCCGAGCTCGCGGCGTACGGTTGCCGTAAGTTCGGTGCGCAGGCCGTCGCTGGGTTGGCGGTCGTTCTTGAGCACGATGAACGCGGAGATGACCTCGCCGCGCAAGTCGTCGGGGCGGCCTGTAGCACCAGCCTCGGCGACGGCGTCGTGGCTGAGGAACGCGGATTCCACCTCGATGGTGCCGATACGGTGGGCAGCGATCTTGATGACTTCGTCGGCGCGACCGGAGAACCAGACGTAGCCGTCCTCGTCGATGGAGGCGAGGTCACCGGTGAAGTAGACGCCGTGGACCTTTTCCCAGTAGTCGTTGCCGTAACGATCAGGGTCGTTCCAGATGGTCGGCGTGAGGTTGGGGAAAGGCTGCTTGATGACGAGGATGCCCTTCTCTCCAGGTTCGCACAGCGCGCCTTCGGGGGTCATGACGGCGACCTGCATGCCAGGGAGTGGGATTCCAGCGGCGCCGGGCTTCTGGGCGACGAGATTGATGCCGTACGGGTTACCGATGACGGGCGCACCGGTCTCGGTCTGCCACCAGTTGTCGATGACGGGGATCTCGTTGTTGAGCACGCGTTTCTGGAGCCATTCCCAGGCGGGCGGGTTGAGGACTTCGCCTGCGCAGACGACGCGCTCTAGGGATGAGAGATCGAAGCCCTTCACGGGTTCTTCGCCGAACTTCATGAGCAGTCGGACGGCGGTGGGTGACGTGAACACGCCGGTGATGCTGAACTCCTCGATGAGCCTCCAGAATACGTCTGGGCCAGGGAAGTCGAGGGTGCCTTCGTAGAGGATGGATGTGGCGCCGACCATAAGCGGGCCGTACACGATATAGCTGTGGCCGACGGCCCAACCGAGGTCAGAGGTGGCCCACCAGACGTCGTTGCCGTTGAGCCCGTAGCACCATTTCCCTTGGTTGACGACGCCGACGGCGTAGCCGCCGTGGGTGTGGACGACAAGCTTGGGCGTGGCGGTGGTTCCAGAGGTCGCGAGGATGTAGGCGGGCTCGTTGGATTCCATGGCCTCGTAGGTGCCGGATTGGCCCTGGCCTTTGGTCAGGAAATCGTCCCAGAAGATGTCACGGTCTGGGGTCATGTTGGTGTCGCTGTCAGATCGCTTGAGCGTGATGCAATGCTCGACGGTTTCACAGCCTAGGGCGAGCGCGTCGTCCATGAGTTGCTTGAGGTCTACGGTGCCGCCCTTGCGGTAGCCGACGTCTGCGGTGAAGACCAGGCGCGACCCGCTGGCGCGGATGCGGTCGGCGAGCGCGGGACCACCGAAGCCTGCGAAAACGACCGAGTGGATGGCACCGATGCGGACGGTAGCGAGCATGAGGTAGACGGTTTCAAGGCAGTTGGGCATGTAGATCGTGAGGCGGTCCCCACGCTTGAGGCCCATCCCACGCAGCGCAGCGGCGACGGCCTCCACCTTGCGCTTGAGCTGGGCGTAGGTGATGGCTTCACGAACGCCCAGTTCGTTGGCGTAGATGAATGCGGTGTGCCGTCCACGTCCGCGGGCGATCTGGTGGTCGATGGCAACGAAGGAGAGATTGGTCTCGGCACCCACGAACCACTTGAACGAGGGGTAGTCGGCCTCGTAGACGGAGTCCCAGGTGCGCAACCACGGGATCTGTCGAGCAGCCTTGTCCCAGAATTTCTCGGGCGTCTCCAAGGCTTCGGCGGTCAAGCGTCGTACCGTTGGGCTGATGATCTCCATGACTTCTCCTCGATCTTTACGCTACTGCTTGGTTTGGTGCTACATGCTTGGGCGGAATCGGCCCCAGACTTCCCATAGTGCATCGGTGACTTGGCCGATGGTCGCGACTTCCACGGTGTGCAGGAGTTCCTCAAATACGTTTGCCGTGTCTGACAGCGCTGCTGCTTGCAGGCGTGCGAGCGCCAGCTTCGCGTCTTTGGCGTGCTCGCGCTTGAAGCGCTTGGTGCGTGCCACTTGCGATCGCTTTTCCCGCATGGGGATGTGGACGATCTTGCCACGGGCGGGATCCGCATCAGGTGAGCGCAGGTAGTTCACGCCTACCACGCGCCGTTGGCCCGCCCGGATCGCCTCGCGTTCGCGCTGGACCTCTTCCTGGATCGACGTTCGGAAGTACTCGTTCTCGACGCCGGCCAATACGCCGCCCTGTTCGTCGATCTCGCGGAAGACACGATGTACGGCGCGCTCAACTTCGTCTTCCAGGTAGGAGAGACCAAAGGCACCTTGGTTGAGGTTCTCCGTGAACCGGAAATCTCCACTCTCGGTCAGCGGGATCTGCTGGCTGCCGATGGCGAGCAGCACGTCGTCCTGCTGCGGAGTGGTGTAGGTCTCTTTGTAGGAGTTGGTGTGCAGGGAATTGGTGTTGTTGTGCAATGCGTGCTCCGCCTGGAGCGCGACGCGAGTGAGGTTGTGGAGTGGCTCCATGTCCTGGAGCGATCTGCCGGATGTCTGGCTGTGGAATTTCAGCGCGGCGGCGGGGCCTTCCACGCCGTAGTAGCGACGCATACCCACAGCCCAGACGCGTCGTGCCACGCGGCCCAGTACGTTGAATTCCAACTCAGAACCCGACGTGAAGAAGAACGAGAATCGCCTTGCGAACTCGTCGATGGAGGCACCGCGCGCCTTGAGGGCTTCGACGTAGGTGAAGCCGTTGGCCAACGTGAACGCGAGCTCTTGGATGGCGTTGGCCCCGGCTTCGCCTATGTGATAGCCGGAGATGGAGATCGGGTACCAGGAGGGTGCCTCTCGCATCGTGTAATCGATCATGTCACCGATCAGGCGAAGCGAGGGCTCGATGGGGAACAGGGCTTCGTTCTGAGCCTGTACCTCTTTCAGGATGTCCGTCTGGATCGTGCCTCTTAGCTTCCTGAAGTCGAAACCTCGGCGCTTGGCGGCGACGAGGTACATAGCCAAGATCGTCGGGGCCGGGCCATTCATGGTCAGGGAGACCGATGTTTGATGCAGGTCGAAACCGGCGTACAGGCGCTCCATGTCCTCGACGGTGTCCACGGCCACTCCGCCCTCGCCAACCTTGGCGATGGCACCGGGCTCGTCGGAGTCGCGACCGTATAACGTCAGCGAGTCGAATGCGGTGGATAGCCGTGGCGCGCCATGGCCGTCGGCCAGCATGTGGAAGCGCTCGTTGGTGGTTTCGGGCGCGCCCAATCCCGCGAACATGCGTATGGGATCCTCGTCGGTGCGCCGATGGCGGTAGGCACCCTCGGTGTACGGGAAGGCGCCCGGAACGTTTTGCTTGTAGAGGTAGCGAACGACCTGTTTCTGCTCGGCGTCGCGTGGGGGTAGGCCGAGGACGGGTACCCAAATGCCGGTGGTGGTCTGGCGGGCCACGGGCACCTTTGGGCCGCCGCCATCCGTGCGGTAGAGGACTCCATCCTCTATCGAGCCTGGCTCCAGCGAGCCGTCGAATCCGTACGTGTCCCAGAGTTGCGCGTACGTAACGTTGTAGGAGTCAGCGTCGTCGCCTGCGGCCTCGCGCTCCATCTCCTGGTAGTAGGCCTCGTGGGCGTCGACGATAGCGCCAAGATATCCACGGCGAGAGACGGGGACGGGCCGACCGTAGCTGTTGGTAGGCAGGCCTGACGCGACGGTCTGGAGTTCGGAGCGTGAGGCGATGAGGTTGAACAGTTCGGTGACGCCAGCGTCGCCGAACTGTTTGGCCTCGGTCATGATGAATGTTTGGCCGTTGCGGACGAAATTGCGGACGCGGCGGCCGCGAGCTTCGGCTTGCGGGAAGTCGCGTTTGTTCATGACGACGACATCAGCGAGGCCAAGCAGCGCTTCTTTTTCGAGTTGAACGTCGGTGCCATACTCGGGCGTCATACAGAAAATCGATGCATCAACTAGCGGTGCGACGCCTACTTCGTTCTGCCCAAGGCCGACGGATTCCACGAGGATGAGGTCGAAGGGCCATTCGCGAAGGGCTTGGATGTACGGACCCACCTTGGTCTCGGTCGATTCGCCGGGGCCGACTTTGACGGATCGGAGGAACACGCGTGGCGAGTAGCAGTGCAGCATGCGGAGCCTGTCACCCAGGGTGGGGTCTGCGGCTATGACGGCGATCCGACCTGTGGTTGAACGCAAGAAACGCAGGAGCAACTCGTCGATGAGGGTGCTCTTGCCCGCGCCACCACGACCACCTAGGCCCCAGACGCGAGGCGTTGAGGCGGCGGGCTTTGGGTCGATGGCAGTGTTTTCGGCGGCGGTGAGTTGACGGCTCAGGCGGGCCGCCTCGGGTGAAGAGGCGGCGTCGGTTGCGCACGGTGGGCGCTTGGCGGCGCGCTCGATCATGTCACGAACGGCTTCGGTCAGATCCAGCGGCGGGCGATACACCTTGGCCACGCCTAGGCGTTCTAGGGGGCCAACCTCGCTCTCAAGGATCGTGCCGCCGCCACCAGCGAAGAGGGGCACCTCCGGGATGCCCTGCGCTCGTTGTTCAACGAGCACCTCTTTGAGGAAGCTGACGTGGCCGCCGTTGTAGGTGCTGATGGCGATAGCAGAGGCGTCCTCTTCGACCGCCGCTTTGACGATCTGGTACGCAGTCTTGTTGAAGCCGATGTAGACGGCTTCGGCCCCCTCACGTCGAAGGATGCGGGTGATGGCTGCGGCAGCGACATCGTGTCCATCGCAGACGGGGGTTGCTATCACGAACCGGGAGCGCTGTTCCAATGCCTGATACACCTCTGGCTTCCTCTGGAGTCAGGCGCAATCATAACTCATGGGAGCGTGGGCTTTCGAAAGGGGGCCTAGGGCTTCCGCAGGACTACTGTGGTGTCGCCTAGGAATAGTGGCTCGCCACGCAGCACGCGCATGAAGAGTTCGTGGGTGAGATCAACGTCTACTTTGTTGTAGTCAATGAGGAGTTGCGGCTCGGTCGCCCATACTTCCGCGTTGCGGCGGTGATCCCATTTGAGCTTCTCTTCGCCGAAAGTGTAGAAGCACAGATGGTCCAGGCTGATGCGGCGGCCTGCGGCGTTGACGATTTCGCGCATCAGGTCGTAGTGCTGTTGAACGACGAGTGGGCGGTCGAGAACCTCCATGCACCAGCGGTCAAGGACGGGCAAGTCGAAGCGCGCGCCGTTGAACGTGATGATGGGCCCTGCGAAGGACTCCAGCTGGTCTGCCAGAGCGGCGAGGCTTTCAGGCTCGGACGTGTACATGGCGTAGAAGTTAGCACGACGCAGCCCCGTGACCAGAAGGTTGAAGCCTTCAGGGATGTTTTGCATCGAGCCGCCGCTGGTCTCGATGTCTATGACCAAGAAATCGCCGGTGTCCATGTCTGGAGGATAGCTTGCGTGTCGTGAGATAGCGCGTATGATTGGCGAACAATCGAATAGCAGATGGCGCTACGTCGTTCACTCGATAGGTGAAGGGCGGCCGTGAAGTCGGTGAGAACCCGACACTGTCACGCAACGGCGATCCCCGCAGTTTGGGGCAAGTCCGAACCGGCGCGACCATCTGCTCCGTCCTGCGTGCAACAGGGCTGGAGATCTCGCTCAAGAGTGAACCCGCCTGCATCAGGCGGGTTTTGTAATTTCAGGAACCTGAGGAGAAAGAGATGCAATTGCTATCGGCCCCATCGATCAAAGCCCCTCCGTCCGCTGGACTGCTGACGCGCGAGGTGCTTGTGCCAGGCGCGTTCGTGTTGGCCATCCTGGTCAGTAACTACGCGCTTGCTGGTCTGCCCAATGTGAAATTGTTCGATCTGCTGGTGTTCGTTGCGGGGTACTCGCTGGGGATGCGCCGCGGGCTGGTGGTAGCGGCCACGGCGATGTTGCTTTACGACGTTGCGAATCCCTGGGGGCCGGCACAGGCGCCGTTGCTCCTGACGAAAGTTGGCGCGGAGATGGGCTACGCGATCGCGGGGGCAGTCTTCGCACGCTTGGCATTGATGAAGGCGTTGCGGCTTGGGCTTAGCAAGGCGTCGATCGGTTTCGTGATTGCCGCGCTGGTCACCACCGTGGCCTACGACCTCGCGACCAACCTGTACACCGCCTACTTTTGGGCGGGTATCGCTGGTGGTACGGACTACATGCGCTGGATCGGCGTTACGCTGTTCGGCCCGGGCGCGCTGCTTTACATGCTGCTGCATGTGGGTAGCAACGTGGCACTGTTCCCAGTGTTTGGCCCGCTGCTGATCAAAGGTGCAGAGCAGGCGCAGCGCTCCATAGGTATGAACAACGATGCGTAAGCTGTCCCTGCTGCTACTGACAATCCTGGCGTCGCTGAGCCTGTTCGTCGTTGCTTGCGGCAGCGAACAGGATCTGACGGCCCCTCCAATCACGGCCAGCGTAGTTGTGGAGCCGGAAGCTGGTGGCGAGTCGTGGTTCCGGGATATCTCCGTGCCCAAGGGGACGGATGGCTACGAGTTGCTTGAGGCCGCAGTTGACGGCGAACTTGAGGCTGAGTGGTATGCGGAATACCGCTCGCATTTCGTGGGCTCGGTTTTGGGCGTGGAGCCAGTCGGGTCGGAGTTCTGGGGCGTGTTCGTGTGGGACGAAGGCAGGTCGGCGTGGAGTCCGCTTCCGGTCGGCGCAGACCTGTACTCGGTCAAGGAAGGTCACATCATGGGCTGGGCGCTGGTGGAGTACGACGCGGATTCACCACAGGTGCCTACGAGCACTCCGTAACGCTCTAAAGTCATACGGTTGTATACGAGAAGCCCGCGACGCATCTGCGCTGCGGGCTTCTCCATGTCTGGGGTCGTGGGCCGGTCTTGCCTAGGCCGCTGGGGGCGTGATATCTGGAGCTTGACCTTGACGTGCCCGTTCCACTTCTTCGGCGAATCCCTCGCGTTCGATGGCGCCTCGCTCCTCTCGCTCCATGGACTCACGGGCCTCGCGGCGCTGGCGGATGCGGGTGCCGTAGTGGACGCCGAGTCCGTAGACCACGCCTGCGGTGGGGACTCCGAGTAGGGCGCCAGGGATACCTGCAAGCCGAGCACCGAGTACCACGGAGATGATGACGAGCATCGCTGGCATGCGAACCGCGTGGCCTAGGATGCGGGGAGTCAGCAGGTTCAACATGACCTGCTGCACGAAGAGCAGCACCGCTAGCACGATGATAAACGTGATGAAATCACCCGCGACGATGGCGATCAACAGTGGCAAGGCCAGCGCAAGCCAGTCCCCGATGAACGGTACTGCGAGCAACACGCTGGAGATGAGCGCGGTTGGTAGGGCGGCTGGCAGTCCGGTAGCGAGCATGACGGACGCCGTACCCACGCCATAGATCGCCGAGACAACGAGCATCCCGCGAACGTAGCCGTGGAACGTGTCATCGATGGTCGTGAGCACGAACCAGGTCTCGCGCTCAACCCTCGGGGGGAGGACTTTCAGTCCTTCGCGAAGCCTGCGACCGCCGTCGAGCACGATGTAGAAAGAGATTGCGATGACCAGCGTTACGCTGAATAGCGCGGACGCGGCACCAGTCAGGATCGTTCCGGCGTTCACCGTAAGCCAGTCCGTGATCGACGCGGCGATGTCGTTGATGGGCTGAATCTGGATGCGGTCGGCCAGTCCAGCGTTGATACCGATGCCTCCCAGTATCTCGTCTGCGGAGTCGATGGCGCCGGGGATCCCTGCGACGATGTTGGGAATATCTGCGGCAAGCTCCCTCACCTGCGTGACGGTTGCAGGGATAACCAGGAATGCGAAGTCAGCGATGAGGGTGATGAGGCCGATGTAGACGAGAAGTATCGCCAGAGGGCGCCTCATGTGGGGAATGCGCATCAGGCTGTTGACCACGTGGATCAACACTGAGCCCACCAACCACGCGAAGAAGAAGATAAGGAGTAAATCTCCGAGGAAACCCCAGAAGCGTCCGAAAGCGTCCGCCAAGTAGACGACGGCGCTTAGGACGCCGACCTCGAGGTCCTTTCGGAGCCACCAACTGCGTTCTATCAACGATTCACCCGTTACTCTTAAACATTCTACTCCCAGGCGTGAAGCTGTCGTAGGCGCCAGGATACACGTCGTGCGCGATTCGCTGGGTTGATTCTGGGTTATGGGAGCGTTACGTTCCTGGCGAGTTTGCTGAGAGTTGCCCCGCCAGCACCGTAGGATCGGTCGTAGGCAGATCGCAATGGTAGCCGCTACATACGTAGGCTGTGGCGACGCCATCAATCGCAGTGCGGCCATCGAATAGGGGACTCGCGAACCGAGCCGAGTCATCGGCCGCCATTCCCACTATAGTGCGGTTGGGTTGGTAGTTTGCATACAGCGTCCGGAGAAGGTCGCGGGTGCCATTGGCCGTCGGGGCACCGACGATCACGACCTCCGATGGCTCCGCGAGGTAGAGTTCGACCACCTTGAGCCAGTTGCCGAAGCCCAACGCCGCTCGCGGGAGCAGGGGCACCAGGCTCCGAAGCAGGCGTGCTGCGATGCGCGTGTACCGTTCGTCACCGCTGATGACACCCATCCTGAGCAGCGCTTCGGCTGCGGACGAAGCGCCGGAAGGCACCGCGTTGTCGAACAGGTCGCGTGGGCGGACGATGAGTTGCTCGTGATCTATGCCGACATCGTAGAAGCACTCGTCGGTGTCGTCCCAGAACAACTCAATCATTTCGTTGGTGAGGTCTCGGGCAGCGTGGAGCCAGGAGTGGTCGAACGTCGCAGCATGCACCGACACCAGGCCGTTGATCAGGTGCGCGTAGTCCTCCAGGTAGCCGAGCAGGTGCGCTGTGCCATCCTTCCACGTTCGCAGCAAACGACCTTCCGGGCGCATGACTTGCAGGATGACGTTGGCAGCGCGTGCGGCGGCGTCCCGGAAGCGAGGCTCGTCGAGGACTGCACCCGCATCGGCAAGCACACGTATCGCCAGGCCGTTCCACGACGTAAGCACTTTGTCGTCCGTTGCCGGGGGCACACGTCGTGCGCGGACTTCGAGGAGTTTTTCCTTCAGTGACTTGAGGCGCGCGTCATCGGGTTGGGTGGCGTCGGGCCGGAAGAGGATGCTCTGGCCTTCGAAGTTGGGGCCACCGTCAACGCCAAGTGCGGCTTTCAGCAAAGTGGCGTCGTCGCCGAGAATCGCGTCGATCTCATCGACAGTCCATACGTAGTACTTGCCCTCGACACCTTCGCTGTCGGCGTCCAGGGAAGAGAAGAAACCACCGTTGGCGTGACACAGGTCGGCGAGGAGGTAGTCCAGCGTTTCCTCCGTGACCTGCCTGAATCGGGGTTCGCCAGTCACCTGGTAAACCTGGAGGTAGGCGGACGCGAGCAACGCGTTGTCATAGAGCATCTTCTCGAAGTGAGGGACCAGCCATCTGTCGTCCGTGGAGTACCGGGCAAAACCTCCGGCGAGGTGATCATAGATGCCACCGGCTGCCATCTGCGTGAGGGAATGGGTGACCATCTCCAGCGCGTGGGGCTCGCCCGTGCGCAGGTGATAGCGCAGCAGAAATTCTTGAGGCATCGTCGACGGGAATTTCGGTGCTCCGCCGAAACCGCCGCTGGTGGTGTCGAAGACTGACGCGAGCGCGCGGTAGGCGTCGTCGGCAACTTGAGGCTTCACTGGCTCATCGGGGGACGCCGCAGCGGCCGATTCGCGAAGCGTTTCGGTCAGCGAGCTAGCGTTGGACTCCACCATATCCTGCCGGTTGTGGAATGCGTCTGAGACGGCATCGAGCACGCGCGGCCACGACGGCATCTGTCGACGGTCATCATTGGGGAAATACGTCCCGCCGTAGAAAGGGCGGCCGTCAGGCGTGAGAAACACGTTCAAGGGCCAACCGCCTTGGCCTTGCATGGTCATGAGCGCCTGCATGTAGATCGAGTCGACGTCTGGTCGCTCCTCGCGGTCGACCTTGATGCTCACGAACTGCTCGTTCATCTGGGCGGCGATGGTCTCGTTCTCGAATGACTCGTGCTCCATCACGTGGCACCAGTGACACGCCGCATAGCCGATGCTCACGAGTACGGGCTTGTTCTCGTCACGGGCCTTGGCGAAAGCATCGGTGCCCCAGGGGTACCAGTCGACGGGGTTCTGAGCGTGTTGCAGCAGATAGGGTGAGGTCTCGTGGATCAGTCGGTTAGTCATGCCATCGCCAGAAGAGTCATCGCGCCAGCAGTTGCGAGCGGAATCGTGATGTTGTCGTCGAAGGGGAACGGAATGAGCTCGACGGTCGCTGCGATCATCGCTCCCGGCACGATCCACCAAGCCCAGGGAATATCGGGATGGGTGGAAACGATGAGTCCCGCAGCGATAGCTCCAGTGGCGAACGCCGCGGTGCCGATAAGGGACTTCCCGAACACTCGAAACTTGGGATCCCAGCGGCCCACCAGAGCCGCCAAGGGATCACCAACAGAGAGGAAAAAGAGGGCTAGGACTACGATTTCTTTGCTGAATGCGAAGTAGGCCACTGCCGCGCTGATCGTGAGGAACGTGGCGCCGGTGACTACATCGCGCTCAGCGTCCTTGAAGAGGGGCAATCGCGAGATGACCATATCGTTGAGGTTGGGGACGAACATGCGGCCGACTTCGATGGAGACCGCGACGATGATGCCGATGATCAGCATCCACTCGACGATCGATTCCGGAAGGAACAGGATGGCGGTGGGGATGGTCGATCCCGCAAGGAAGTGGAACAGTCGGCGTGGCCAGATGGATGGCGCCACGGGCTCCAGGTGGGGAAGATCGGATAGGGGGTGCGGAATCTTGTTCATGTCGTATGCCTTATCGGCGCGACGGAGAAGCCAGCTTCCTTAGCTTGGGGATGAGAACAGCAACCGTGTCGACGACGTAATCGACCTCGTCTTCCGTGTTCTCTGGGCCAACCGTGAGGCGCAATGTGGATCGCGCTTCCAGATCCGAATGACCCATGGCGAGTAGGACGTGGGATGGCTCGATGGACGCAGCAGTGCAGGCGCTTCCGCTGGAGGCGGCGATGCCAGCGAGATCTAAGCCCATGAGCAGCGGCTCTGCCTCGACTCCCGCGAAGGTGAAATTGACGTTATTGGGCAGGCGCCGTTCTGGGTCGCCGTTCAAGCTGGCCCGCTCGACACGCTCCGTGATGCCAGCGATCAACCGATTGCTGAGCGCCTGGCACGTGGCAGCGGCCTCTAGCCTGCGTCGATCGGCATTCTCCAGCGCGAGCCCCATGCCGACGATGGCGGGCGTGTTCTCGGTGCCTGCGCGCCGATCATGCTCCTGCGCTCCGCCGACCTGCGTGGGCCTGAACGGAGTGCCACGCCGGATGTAGAGCAGGCCAACGCCCTTGGGGCCGTTGAATTTGTGCGCGGACAGACTCAGCAGGTCCACGCCCAACTCGCCTACGTTCAGGTCTAGGAAACCTGCGGCTTGGACGGCGTCAGTGTGAACGGCGATGATGCGCTTTTCGCTGGCCGCACGCGCCTTCACTGCACGCGCGATCTCGGCGACAGGTTGGATAGCACCAGTCTCGTTGTTGGCAAGCATCACGCTGACCACCGTGGTTGAGGGCGTCACCGCGGCTTCGATGGCTTCGACCGTGACGATGCCCTCGCGCCCAGGGGCGACGTACGTGACATCGAATCCCAGCGACGCCAGCAACTCGGCTGCGTGTAGCACTGCGTGGTGTTCGATGGCGGTGGTTACGATGTGGTTGCCGCGCTCGCGCAGGGCGAGGGCAGCGCCCATGAGCGCTGCGTTGTCTGACTCAGTGCCACCGCTGGTGAACACGATCTCGCCAGCCCTGGCGCCCAAAACTTTGGCGCATCGACCACGCGCGTCATCGATGGCGCGGCGAGATGTCTGGCCCAGTGAGTAGATACTCGACGCGTTACCAAACTGGTCCTCGAAGAACGGACGCATAGCGTCGATGACCTCCGGCGCAACCGGCGTGGTCGCGGCGTGGTCCATGTAAACGATGTCGGCGGGGCGAGTGCTCACTGCGGGCTCTCCTAGAATGATGCGCCAGTCTACCATTCAGCGCCTCGTGTTCCTGCGTGCGGCAGGCAAGTTCGCGTCGGTGGCGAGCTATACTTGCGAAAACCGCGTGCCTTCCCATCCCTTCTAGGGATCGACAGGGCCCACGAGGAGACAACAGATGCCAAAGATCAACAAGGTTGCCCATGTGGTATTTGCCGTTGCAGACGTCGAGAAGTCGAAGGCGTTCTACCAGGACGTTCTGGGGATGGAATTGATCAGCGATCGTCCTGACCAGGGACCATCCGCGTTCTTGTCTTTCGGATCGCAGCACCACGATGTGGCACTCTTCGAGGCACCTGCGGGTGCGAAGCGCGGTGAGCTTGGCCTCATCCACGCGGCGCTTCAACTCGATGGTGATACTGACGAGTTGAAGAAGATGGTGGCACACCTAGAGGCGCATGGCGTGAAGGTGTCGAGCCCCGTGACTCACGGGATCACCAACAGCGTGTACTTCGCCGACCCCGACGGCCACACTCTTGAGATCTACTCTGAGGCGTTCCCCACGCGCGAAGAGGGGCTCACCTACATGCGGACCCAAGAGGGCTACGGCATCACCGATCCCATCACTCTGTAGCCGGCCCGGGCTCGCTAGGGGAAACTTCCCGCCCGCACTTGATCGAGCACGCGTCGTGGCAAGAATGCGCTGCGATGTACGTCCGCGTCGTAGTAGCGGAGGCCTTCTATGGGCGCCCGTGCGCCATTCCTTACGTCAGGCGATTTCGAGGCGATTGAGAACGTCCACCAATTGCCCGCATAGGTCGCGATGGCCTGCGAGTAGCAGTCAACGATGGGGAAGTTCTCCGCCATCCGCTGCTGCACGGTACGCACGAAATCGGCGTGAAAGTGCAGCGATTCAGACTGGGTCACGATGATGCCGTCGTCGCTGAGCCGGTGGAACGCCCGCGCGTAAAACGCGCTCTCGAAAAGCTCTGTCGCGGGGCCCACCGGGTCGGTGGAGTCGATGACGATGACGTCGAAGCGGCGCTGGTCTGCTTCGAGGAATGACGCGCCACCTTGGTCTTGTCGTTCCACTCTAGGGTCGGCGAGAGCGCTGGCCACGCTGGGGATCCACTCGGCGACCACGTCCGATACGCGCCCGTCGATGTCCACGAGCACTGCTGTCTCAACGCTGGGGTGACGCAAGACCTCACGGATCGAGCCGCCGTCGCCGCCGCCGATCACCAGCACCTGCTTGGGGGCAGGGTGAGCGTGCATGGGCGGGTGGACGATCATCTCATGGTAGAAATGCTCGTCGCGCTGGGTCAGTTGAACAACGCCGTCCAGTACGAGCATGCGTCCAAAGAAGGGGTGCTCGTATATCTGAACAGTCTGGTACTCGGACTGCTCTTCATGGAGCAGCGTCAGATCCTTGTAGTGGTATCCGATAGGAGAAAACGGGTCGGATTCCCAGAGGTCTGCCATGACTAACCGCCTAAACGCAAAGGATGCGCGGCTGTGCGAGGCCGTTGAAGGATGATGCGTAGACCGTGGTGTATGCGCCTGCTGGCGAGATGGCGACTCGATCGTCGACGGCGAGATCAGGCAATCGCACCGCGCGAGCTACGATGTCCATGCTGTCACAGGAAGGGCCAGCGACGGTCCATGCGTGTTGCGGCCCTTTACGATCCAAGCTCGTGTACTGGTACTCGATGCCGCCCACGGCTTCCATGAGACCGTTGAACACGCCCACGTCCAGGTACAGCCAATGCGTTCCTGAGCGGTTCGCCTTGCCGACGACGCGTGACACGAGAACGCCCGCGTCGCCGACGAGCCCTCGGCCGGGCTCGACCTCGATCGTCGTGGCGTCAGGGAAGTCCGCGACCGACGCGATGATAGAGTCCAGCGATTGCACGTGATCGGGGTGCACGTCGTCGTGGGCGGCAGGGAAGCCGCCTCCCACGTTCAGCGTGTTGAAGTTGATGCCGTGTGTTTTGACTTCGTCCCACACCGCTTTGGCGTCGCGCAACGCGGTAGCCCAGGCGTAGGGATTCGTGCACTGTGAGCCAACGTGGAACGTGAGCCCCACGGGACGTAGCCCGGCCTCGACCGCATGGAGCGCTAGCTCGACGGTCTCGATAGCCGTTGCTGCAAACTTTTCGTCGAGAGGCCACGTACTGCCAGTGTTGTCGACCGCCAAGCGAAGCAGCACCTGGCAGCCCGGTGTGTGGGCGGCCAGCTTGTCGATCTCGTCCATGGAGTCCACCACGAAACGGTCGACTCCGATGCCACGCATAGCGTCGATGAAGGCAGGTGCCTTGATGGGGTTGCTGGTGATGATGCGGTCGGCGGCGATGCCCAGGGAGAGCAGCGACTCAAGCTCAGCCTGAGAAGCGACCTCGAAGCCCATGCCCTCGGTAGCGAGGGTACGAAGAACTTGCGGGTCGGCGTTGGCCTTGACCGCGTAGTAGGTGGCGATAGCTGGCGCGTAAGACATGAATGTCGCCGCCGTGCGCTTCAGCGTGGCGGTGTCCATTATCAGCACGGGCGTATCGTCTGAATGCGCCATTGCAAGCTTTATGAGGTTGTCGTCGACGCGTAGTGTGGTCATTAGTCAGGCGCTGATCTGCCAGCGTGAATCGTCATGGGTGGGGGCAATAGATAGTCCGTCCAGGCACTCCTGAACGGACCGTTAAAAGGGTAGCATCGCGGGAAGCTGGAGGGCAACGCGTAGAGGCGGCTGAGAGTGAGCCCGATGCTATACTCGCGCCTGCTTGAGGGCACAGGGCTGATAGGCCAGCAAACGAAGAAGAGGTGACTGGGTTGAAGGCTGAGATCATCGCGATTGGAACGGAACTATTGATGGGGGAGACCCAAGACACGAATTCCTCGTGGATCGGCTCTCGCTTCCCTGAGATCGGTCTGGAGCCCCAGTGGGTCACGCTGGTTGGCGACGACCTCACGCGCCTGACCGACATCGTCGACCGCGCATGGCGTCGGTCCGACGTCGTGCTGACGATCGGTGGGCTAGGCCCGACGCTGGATGATCTGACCCGCGACGCCATCGCCAAGATGTTCGGCGAGGAGATCACGACTGATCCAGACCTGGCCGCGTGGCTGGAGGAGAGCTTCTCCCGCCGTGGCATGAGCCCCATGCCTCAGCAGAACCTCCGGCAGGCGGGCATGATCCCGTCGGCCATCACCGTGCCCAATCCCCTGGGAACCGCCCCAAGTTGGTGGATCGAGCGGGACGGCAAGATCTTGGCGACGATGCCAGGGCCGCCCCGCGAGATGATGAACATGTGGACCACGGAGATGGCGCCCCGCCTCAAGGCGCGCATCCCTGGACAGGCCATCATGTCGCGCATGTTCAAGACGATCGGTCTGTCCGAAGCGGCCGTCGACGAGATGGTCGGCGAGGTCTACGACATGGACGGCGTGGAACTGGGCGTGTACGCGAAGCCTGACGGCATCTACGTGCGCGCCATCGCCAAGGCCGACACCGAGCCTGCCGCGCTGAGCACGCTGATGGCAGCTGAGGAGAAGATACGTGGCGCGTTGGGCGAGTACATCTGGGGCACGGATGAGGAAGAGCCGCCGGTCCGCGTGGGTGAACTGCTGAAGGCTCGCAACTACAAGTTGGCCGTCATGGAGTCATGCACTGGCGGGATGATCGGCTCCGCGATCACCGATGTCGCCGGATCGTCAGACTATTTCGTCGGTGGGGCCATCACGTATACGGTGGCCGCCAAGATCGCCGCTGGAGTAGATGGCAGCATCATCGAGAAGTTCGGCGTTTACAGCAAGGAGACCGCTGCGGCCATGGCGGTCGCAGCGTGCAAGACGTACGGTGCCGATTGCGGCGTTGGCATCACTGGTATCGCTAGCAATGCCGATGAGAAGGCACCAGATGGCACCGAGATCAAGGGAGGCACGGTGTTCATCGGCGTGGCACATCCCACGGGCGTCGTCGTTGAGCAATACCGCTTCCCGTCACGTAGGGCGCTGGTGCGCAACCGCGCGGTAACGGCGGCCCTGTTGCAGTTGGCCCAAGCGATCAAGTAAGGCGTCGTCGCGAAGCCTGGGCATCTGGGCACTGGGTTGGGCATCTG
The DNA here is from genome assembly GCA_027618515.1 of Chloroflexota bacterium. Classification (GTDB taxonomy): domain Bacteria; phylum Chloroflexota; class Dehalococcoidia; order Lucifugimonadales; family Australimonadaceae; genus CALGTL01. The sequence goes on from JAQCEV010000015.1 coordinate 38,024, forward strand.
AAGTGTGGAGAGTTAGCACTAGGAGGCATCGCCATGCCGGATATGAACCCGCCTGAGCAGATCACACCGACGAAGCTCGGTGACTACTTGGATGTGATGAGCAAGGCCGTGTTCCAGAGTGGTATCTCCTGGCGTGTGGTCGAATCAAAGTGGGCTGGCACGCGAGAGGTGTTCCGCGACTTTGATCCGCAAACGCTGACCGACCTATCGCCAGATGAAGTGGACGCGATGGCAACGGATACGCGCATCATCCGCAATCGGCGCAAAGTCGAGGCGATCATCACCAACGCACGTCGCATGTTGGAACTGGCTGATGAGCACGGCAGCTTTCAGGCGTACCTGCGCTCGCACCCCGACTTCGAGACCCTGCACAAAGACCTCCGCAAGAATTTCAAGTTCTTGAGGGATATGGGCGTGTACTACATGCTCTACTTGGTGGGTGAGCAGGTGCCCGATCACACGGAGTACATGGCGTCGCGCAAGTAGAGATGACAACCCCGCCTGAACCAACGCTGATCCTCACCGACGCTGACCTGCGTCCGCTGCGCGAGACGCTCGGCGGGTTCGACGGCCCCTTGGACGCGGTGGAGCGCGCCACGCTGACGGCCTACCACGACGGCGCTCGGCAGGTCGCGCTCGCTGACGATGTGGCGATCGAGGGGGGCACCAACTCTTTCCGTGTGAGTGTCGCTGGCGGCGATGGACTCGCCACGGGAATGCGGGTCTTCGGGAATCCGCCGCATACGCGCATCTACATGTTGTTCGATGGCGAGACCAGACGGCCGATAGCCCTGATGGACTGGGGCGTGCTGAATTCGGTTCGTGTGGCAGCTATCGCAGGGCTAGCGGCGAGGCACTTGGCGCCAGTTGGTGCCAAGACACTGGGGCTCATCGGGTCAGGATGGCAGGCGCCAACGCAGGTTCGCATGCTCAAGCACGTGCTGCCGTCGCTGGAGGCGATCCGCGTGTTCAGCCCAACGATTGCGCACCGCGAGGCGTTCGCCGCTGAGATGTCGGACGTGCTTGGCATCGACGTTACGCCGGTGGGCTCGCCTGAGGAGGCGATCCGCGATATGGATGTCGTTGACCTGCTGGCACCGGGGCACTACGACCACCGCGAGCCGCTTCTGGACGCTGGGTGGGTGAAGCCTGGTGCGTTGGTCATCTCCACGGCGGGGAACCAATCCACGCAGGAGTTAGTCGATCGTTCACGCATCGTGGTCGGTAGCTGGCAGGCGCTAGCCGACGACCCGTCGCCGCGCCTACCGTACACGCCACGTATCGACAGCGGCGCGTTCACACAAGCGGACGTTGTCGAATTGGGCGCGATCATGGCAGATGGTGCTGTGCCGCGCCAGGCTCCTGAAGAAGTCGTGATCTACGAGCTAACGCCCATGTACGTTCACGATCTTTTTCTCGCCACGTGGGCCCACGAGCGCTACCGGGACTCCGGCGATGGAGTTCGTGTCACGCTCGCAGGCGCGGGCTAGATAGACTAGCGGTGTGCCAGAGGTGGCGGCACGTCGAGCCTGAACGGCGGGTAGTTGTCGGTCATGAACGCCACGTAGGCAATCGTCCGGTACCACCATATGTGGACTCCCATCAGCAGATCGAAGATGCCCTTCGGGTATTTGCCTGTGAAGAGCAGGATGATCCCCGCGATGAACACGAGCAACATGCTCAATCCACTCTCGCCGCCACGGAGGATCCCCAGGATGATGAGGTGCGGGATCGCAAGGAATAATTTGATGAGCACAAGCCAGCGATTCAAATTTTCTGGGTACTCGCTCTCGATGTCCGCTGGATAATCGATCTGTCCTGAGAATTGGAACGGCGGATAGACGTCTGTCGCCAAACCTTGGAGCCCGTAGAACTCCACTCGCCACGTCCATCTGAAGACGCCCATGTGGAAGTCGAACAGCCCTCGCGGATAGCGTCCGGTGAACAAGATCGCGAAGAGCGCGATCACCCACGTGAAGGATGCCACGAACCCTAGGAGTAGAGTCCCAGGACGTGGTGTAAGAGACAGCAGGGCCTGGCAAGACAGAGGC
>JAQCEV010000118.1 GCA_027618515.1 Chloroflexota bacterium
GACAGCGTGAGCGTGGCAGGGGTGGCGGGAACGGGGGGCGCGGTTGGCGTCGGCACGAGAGCCACACTAGGCGTTGGAGTGGCAGTCGGCGTTGCAAGCGTGCCGGTGGCAGGCGTGGGGGGCGCCGCAGGCGCCGTAGCCGTAGGCCCAGACGTCGGAGTAGCCAGTGCGGTTAACGTGGGCACCGATGCCGGGTCGGGCGTCGACGTAGGTACTGCGGTTGGGGTAGCGGTGGCTGGCACCGAAGTGGGCGTCGCGGTCGACGCGGGCCCGGCAGTTGGCGTCGACGCAAGGGGCACGGACGTAGGCGTAGGAACGTTCGCGCCGCACGCAGCGAGCACCAAGGTCATCGTTCCGAGTAGGGTTGCTAGCCGTGCCATCCGCATCGCGACTTCTCCCCATCTACAACGTTCACAAGCGTACTAGGCAACTGTGCCACTGGTTCTCGGTCTGTGGATCGTGGCTCGGCGACCTAGGGGATATCCATCCGGTTGAGTCGCCGTAGGGTCAAGAAGAAGAACAGCACGATAACGATTATAGACGCTGTTACCGCAGCCTCGAACTCTATGACGCGAGGTTCGAAGACACTAAATGTTTCGTCGTCCAGGCCATGGAGGATCGACAGGCTGTATTCGCGTACGCTGAAGTAGCGGATGCCTCTGATCCGTTGCGACAGGACAACCTCCCACAGAAAGACATAAACCAGCGCGAAGCCCAGTGCTTTTGAGCTGACCAACCCCATCCACGTGAACAACGAAGAATATGCCAACACTCCCGTTAGTACGGCAGCGGCAACGGCGAATGCCGCTTGCCCGCCACCGCTACCGAGGGCGATCAATGAGATTGCAACACTTGTGACGGTGAGCAGAGATCCAGCTACGACCACCGACGCGAGGAATTTCGGCATGACTATTGCGATGCGGCGCACGGGCTTGAGCACAAGAACATTCAGCGTGCGGTCTTCAATTTCGTTTCCGAAAGCAGGCGTCGCCAACGTCATAACGACTATTGGCATGATTACGCCCAACAGTAGATTGTTGATAACGCCTTCAGGAAATTGGTCAAGAAACTCGCGGTCTGCACCAAATTTTGCGTGCAGAATGACGGACAGTACGACTGGCAAAGCTGACAGCAACACAATGACTGCAATCCGGCGTCGGCCAGCCACCTGGCGGAGCGAGAGTGAAAGCAAGGGGCCCATCAACGTGACACCACGTAGCTGAAGACGCTCTCCAGTGATTCATCAAGTGGTTCCATCTGTATGAGCCGCACATCAGCGGCTTTAGCCAGCCTCGCGATGGACGATTGCAGTTCAGCGACATTGCGACTGAAGACCGTCAGTGATCCATCGTCCTCCACCGCGACCGAATCGATGGCGGACAGCTTCACGAGTTCGGCTGCGAGCTTGCGGGGGTCGCTGCACACGATACGCAGTTGGAAGGGACGATCGTCGAGCTTTTCGCGGATCGCTCGATAGTCACCAGCGGCCGCCAGCTTACCGCTGACCACCAAAAGGATCGTCTCAGCAAGGGTTTCGACCTCCTCAAGGATGTGCGAGGAGATCAGGATGGTTCGGCCTTCGCTGGCCAGCTTCTGCATCAGGTCATGAAATTCGAGCCGTTGCCTGGGGTCGGTCCCATTCAAAGGCTCGTCTAGGATCAGCACCTCGGGGTCGTGCACGAGGGTTGCGGCGAGGCGCATCCGTTGGCGCATGCCTCGGGAATACGTGCCTAGTGGTCTGTGCTGGGCATCCGCTAGGTTCACCAACTCTATCGCACGATCTACGGCTCCGGGGACATCGGCGACGCCCTGCATCTTGGCTGAGAACTCTACAAACTGCCGCCCGGTGAACACGTTGTAGACGGCCTCGTGCTCAGACATGACGCCGATGCGACTGTAGAGCTTGTAGTTGCCCCTGATCGGCTCACCCAACACACGTATGTCGCCGTCCGAAGGCTTGGCGAGCCCTGCCGTCATATGCAGGATCGTTGTCTTGCCAGCGCCGTTGGGCCCAAGGAGTCCCGTGATCCCAGGCATCACCTTGAAACTCACGTCGTTGACTGCAACAACGCTTCCGTACCACTTGGACACGTTGGTTATCTCTATTGATGGAGCGGGGATCAAATGCGAATCCTGCGGTACTGCCACCAGATAAGCGCGAGCGGCACAGCCGTATAGAGGGCATATGCGCTGATCGGGATCGCATCGTGAAGCTCACGGGCAGAATCACCTCGAACATCAAACACGAGGTCATTCATGAACAATGGAGCCCCTCCGAAGTTCAGGAGGTTCACGTATTTTGCTGCATCGCCGACAACCGATTCACAGTGAAGCTCCTCGAACGTGACCTGACCGCTCACAGTCCGTGCCTGACCCGTGCATGTTTCGTGGACGAGCGGAGCAACAGTCGCGAGTGCGACCGTGAATAGCCCAATCACGAACACCGACGCGTACGCCCGCCGATTCGTGAATGTTGCCACTGCCATCGGGATGGCAGTGATGAACAACGCCACAAGGAAGCCTGCCGCGAGAAAGCGTGGGATATCTGCCCAGTTGTCTTTGATGTACCCCCACGGCTCAGACGCGGTGAGAATCAGTCCGGCTTGCAGCACTATCTGTCCTGAATAGACCAGCGCAAGCACGATGGACATGAACGCAGCGACTCTCGCCATTGCGTAATCGGTCGACGTGATGGGTCGCACGAGGTACAGATCAAGCACGCGATCTTTGCGGTCAGGCGTGAATAGCTCCGGCGCCATTATCGCGCCGAACATGATGAGCAGTGTTGAGATAAGGCCGTTGTAATCGGCTGGTCCAGGGATGAAGTCTTCGGCCGCGTCACCAACGAACGAGAGGATGATCACGAATACGACGGCGGGCAGCATAGCGCTGATGAACAGTAAGAGCGGGAGTATCTTGGACTTGGGCCCACGTCCGATGCCTAGGATCAGCTTCACGCCATCCCAATAGATGGCCTTGCGGGCGCGAGACCGGCCTTCACGTGGGCCGTCGTAGCGCTGGTACCCGAGGTCGAAAACTTCGCCCTGGGGGCCTGTTGTCACTGGTGGCTCAGACGCCATGAGGGGCGTCCCTAAAGATGTCTGTCAACGTGCCGCGATGGGGTGCCATCCGACGTAGACGTGCGCCGCTGGATGCCAGGGCGTCACGCACGGCGTCGAGTTCAGCGTCGCCTGCGTCTTCGATGACCAGCGATTGGCCTCGGCGGATCGCCGTTACGCCACTAGCGGACAAAGCGGTGATGATCTCGTCATGGTGATCGTCAACTTCAACCAGTAGCGTGGTCGTGTCTTTCGTGAAGTCGGAGACCGGGCCCTCTTGAGCGACGCGTCCGCCTTCCAGAACGATCACGCGGTCGGCGGTGCGTTCGATGTCGCCCATGAGGTGGGTCGAGAGCATGATGCTGATGCCGAAGGAGTGGCCAGTGCGGCTGATGAGGTCGAGCATCTCCTCGCGTCCTCCCGGATCGAGGCCGGCGGTCGGCTCGTCGAGCAACACTAGAACAGGGTCGTGCACGAGCGCCTGCGCCAACTTGACGCGCTGGCGCATGCCCGTGGAATACTCGCCGATCGCCCGATAGCGCTCCTCGTCTAGCCCAACGTGGCGCAGGATGTCTGCGGTACGCGTGCGAGCGTGCGCGGGAGGGAGGCCGCTAACCTGGGCCATATGCATCAGGAATTCAGACGCCGTCACGCTGGAGGGCAAGCACTCATGCTCAGGCATGTACCCGAGCCGAGCGCGACCTTCGACCGTCTCGTACGGTTTCGTGCCCAGAACCTCGGCGGAGCCGGAGGTGGGCCGGATCAGCCCGAGGAACAGCTTGATCGCTGTGCTCTTGCCTGCGCCATTGGGCCCGAGTAATCCAGTCACGCCCTCATGAACGTCGAACGTGGCGTCCTCCAGGGCGATGGTGGAGCCATAGTGCTTGGTCAAGCCCGCGGCTTGCAGTAGGGGCGGCATGCGGTCAGTTTACTCCAGGCAAAGTCGTGTCTTCTCAGGCAGGCAACACTCAGACGGGCGAGCTAGACGAAAAGTTCCTCAAGCGTCCAGTGCTTCTTGGTGTGGCCTTGCTCGAAGAGGTAGAGCGCGAGCGTTTTGAACGAATCGGCGAGGGTAGCCATGCCGTGGGAGCGCGGGAAGATGCCGGACTTGCGAAGCGAGCCGACGCTCAGTCCTTGGTGGATCCCGTCGTCGGGTTCCTCGGCGTCGTAGAACGCATGGGCCTTGTCCGCAGCCGCGATCACCGCGTCCGCGAGGCCCAGGTACTTGGCGTGCGATTCCTCTTTCATCACGATCAACGTGTTGATGGGGAGGCAGTTGGTTGAAGCGAAGTACTCGTTCAGTTCTTTAGTAGCGTCGGGCATGAGCAGGCCGACCTCATCGGACCCAGCGGCAGCGCCGCCCGCGCCAATCAGCGCGTCCACATCGCCTGCCGCGAGCCGGGCCGGTAGGTCGGGTAGCTTCTCGGTGCGGTAGCGTGGGTTACGCAGGTAATCGATACCCCGCAAGGAATCAGCCTCGCCTTCAACCCAGGTGATGCCCTCGACATCAACGTCGAACTGGTGGGCGAGGATGCCACGGAGCCACACCGCAGGGTTCGACGCGAAGCCAGTGGTCACAGCGATCCGCTTGGCGGTCAGGTCCTGAACGGTGGCGATGCCAGCCTCTTTGTTCACCATCATCCCGGTCAGCGGGTAAAAGACGTTGGGGACGATGGGTAGGCCGATCAGCGGCACGCCAGCGTCCTTGGCGATGATGAAGTTCGCGGCCGTCAACTCGGAGACGTCGTAGGCCAGCTTGGTCACGGTGTCATTGAACGTTGGCGCGGGAGCGAACCCGGGGTTCGTGAAATCGACATCGAAACCCTCGATGGGCGCCCTGCCACTCAGCAGGTGCTGCGTCTCCAAACGATCACCGAAAGCCATTTTGATGTCGGCCATGCGAATACTCCGTTCCTGATCTGTTCCTGTGGGTCGTGCGTTACCGTACCACAGTCGCGCGTAGGCTAGAATCGCGGCCGTCAGAGAAAAGCTCGCAGAGAGAGGTAATCATGGTTCAACCCAACGCAGAACTATTCGATTTCAACGAGCCTGGAGCCGGGCAAAAGGCTGGATTCGGGAAGTGGGTAACCCCGAAATCGCCCTACGATCTGTTCATGGAGTCCCAGGGCATCCCGATTCATCGGGACGTGGGTGTTCAGAAGATACAGGACCTGCCGATGGGCGACTGGAAGCGCCTCGGTGGACGCGGCACCGCTATCCAACTCTTGGGCACCGAGCACATGTGGGGCATGTACGTCGTCGAAGTGCCGGGGGCTGGCGCGTTGAATCCAGAGCGTCACCTCTACGAGGAACTCTACTACGTCATCGAAGGCCGAGGATCGACCGAGGTCTGGCAGGATAAGGATCCCAAGAAGGTCGTCTCGTTCGAGTGGGGACCGGGCTCGCTGTTCGGCATCCCGCTGAACGCGTGGCACCGCGTGGTGAACTCATCCTCCAGCCCTGCGCTGCTGCTGGCGGCGACCACCGCACCGAACATCGTGAATCTCGTTCGCGATCCTGAGTTCGTGCTGAATTGCCCGTACGATTTCACGTCCCGGTTCGACCCGAACGCTGATGACTACTTCAAGCCCGTGGATGAGGTCTACGCAGATCCGATCCGGGGTTTGGCGATGCGACGCACGAACGTGATTCCTGACATCGTCAACTGCGAGCTGCCACAGGACAACCGGCGCTCGTTCAGCTACCGACGCGTGGAGCCGCACATGGCGGGCGCCAACTTTTACATGAAGATCGGCGAGTACGAGAACGGCCAATATTCCAAGGCGCACAAGCACTCGTCAGGCGCAGTGCTCGTTTGCATCAAGGGCGCGGGCTACAGCTACACCTGGCCAGACAAGCTCGGTCAGCAGCCGTGGAAGGGCGAGATGGGCGATCAGGTGAAGATGCAGCAGTACGAGCCGGTAGGGATGATCTCCGCCGCGCCGATGACAGGGGACTGGTACCACCAGCACTTCGGGACATCCCCAGGCGGGATCAGATTCCTCATCTTCGACGGCCCCTACGGCCCGGCCTACAGGCGCGGTGGCGCTCCTGGCAGCAACGCCATGGACGCGGGGGCGGTCGACACGCGAGACGGCGGCAACGCGATCTCGTACGTTGACGAGGATCCGCAGATCAGGGCGACCTACGCTGAGCAGTTGGCGAAGAACGGCGCTGAGAGTCAGATGCCTGAGTGGGCGTACACCCACCAGACGCCTCCTGCTGGCTCTGAGCCCATCGGCGGCGGAGCGTAGGAGCGAGGGGCAGTAATCTAGCGAATCGGCAAGCGAGCGGGCGTCCACGGAGGGCGCCCGTTTTGGTTGTCTGCACCGTTTTCAGAGTATGTACATCTGACTGAGTGTCAGTCAAAATATTGCAATGACCACACAAACACAGAAACACCGCCGCACCGAAGAGGACCGCAAAGAGCAGATCCTTGCAGCAGCTCGGGCAGTGTTCGACGAGAAGGGCTACGACAAGGCCACGGTGTCGGACATCGTGCGAAGGGCGGGGGTGGCACAAGGCACCTTCTACCTGTACTTCGAGAGCAAGCGGGACGCGATCATCGACTTGGCGCGTCAGCCGATGGAACAGATATTGACGCGGATGGATTCGGCGATGGGGTCTGCAACTTCGTTCGAAGAGCTACTGCGGGCAGCGTTGAGGATCGCGTTCGAATTCGAGCGCCCGAACATGGATCTTTGCAGGATGATGACCCAGGCGAGCACCACACGCGATGAGATGTTCGACGGTTCTCCGACGATGGATCGGATGTGGGAGCAGATGGTTGGCATGTTCGCGGGTGCGATAGCGGGTGGTGACATGAACGGCAGTGACGCAGAGATGGCTGCGGTGATGTTTCACATGACGCTGCATGGAGCGCTGGCGGAGGCATCGGCCAAGAACGATCAGGCGTACTCGCGCAAGGTTGAAGCGGCAGTGACGGAGATGTTGGTGAACGCGTTCGTGAAGCGGAAGTAGAGATGTTTTGTGACGCCATGACTGATGGTCAGTCATATTGGGGAGACCACATGTTTTTGATCACGAGCCAGGAGTTCAGCGATGTTGGGCCAATAGCGTTTCGTGTTGCGTTGACTGACATTCAGTCACACTCGCCTTCACCGCCACGGTGGGAGTGTTGACGTTCGATTCAGGTAGACGGCCGAAAACAAAGTAAAAAGTAAACGGATCAGTCCGGGAGGCAAGACAGTGAAAGCGGTACAGATGATATCCGCTTTTGTTCGACTGGCCCTTCCCACAAGGCCGACTGTCGTTACAACAGAGGTGGCTCCGGAAAACTGAACAGTGGGGATAAGTGGATTCCCTGCTCCGGTCGGGCATGATGTGCCCGTAACAACAAGGAGCAGGAATATGACGAGGAGAACCAGGCGGAAC
>JAQCEV010000016.1 GCA_027618515.1 Chloroflexota bacterium
TGTTGTTACGGGCACATCATGCCCGACCGGAGCAGGGAATCCACTTATCCCCACTGTTCAGTTTTCCGAAGCCACCTCTGTCATAACTCTAATTTCAAGCAGTTGGATTAGTTATATTTCAGGAATCATACTCGTTGCTATCGTTATCGCACATTTCATCAATTGGGTTACAGATGCAAGCGTGAGCACGAGCACGTGGCCGTCGTCTTGGGCCATGGCGGGCTGCACGAGGGCCAACAGGCCCCAGGCGATGGCTACCAGCCATAGTCCGCGCCGCATCTGCCGGGACATCGCCATCATCAGCACTTACCTCGCTTCTCTAGGCACGCGCTTGTTCCCCGTCTTCGCCTGATCGATCCGATAGGCATGGTGAACCATACCACTATCGGCATGCTTGCAGCGTACTAGTGAATCGTGAACGAGCAATCGTCCCGGAAGCCAGGGACGTGAAGCTTTCGTGAAGGGGCGTGTCTGCCCGGGCGGGAGAGGGGCGCTATGAGCGGGCGCTGGCAGGACTAGAGCCTCGGCAGCAGGCGCCGCTAGCGCAGCGCTTGCGAGTAGAGAACGATGCCGACGGCAACGGCGAGGTTGACGCTGCTGACACCCTCTTTCATGGGAAGGCTTACGCGCATGTTGGCCATGCTCTTGAGCTGGTCACTGAGGCCTTCGCGCTCGGTGCCGAAGGCGAGGATGGGCTGATTTGGCATGGTGGCAGTGGCGATGTCATCGCCTTCGGGGTCGATGGCGACGATGGGGCGCGTGAGGCCTTCGAGCGTTTCTAGGTTGGCTACGGGGACGGCGAATTGGAGCCCGGCTGCGCCACGGATGACGGCGGGCTCCCAGGGGTCAGCGCCGCCAGTGAGCAATACGCCGCCGACGTTGGCCGCTGCAGCCACGCGGATGCAGGCGCCGATGTTTCCGCCGTTCTGGGGGTTCTCCAGCAAGATGATGGGGGCTGGTGACGCGAGGATGTCCTCGACCGTGTACGTGGGGCGTGCGGCGACGCCCCAGACTCCGGTCCAATGGGAGCGCATCTCGCCGATCTTCTTGACGTCTTTTTTGTCGATGGCTTTGGCCATGCTGGTGAGCTCGCCCGCGATATCGGGTGCTAGGGCGTCGGCCAACTCCTGGAGCTTCGCCTCGTTGGCGCAGGCCACCAGGCCGATGTCGGCGCCGAAGCGCGCGGCGTGCTTGACGGCGTGGAAGCCGTCGAGGAATACGAGATTGTTATCGGTCAGAGACGACCTGAGGAGATCGAGGCCGGCTGGTGTTATCGGTTGCATGTGGTTCCTGTTCTTTTGGATACGGAGGTGCACAGCTAGCCCGTGGGATCGCTGCGTTCATTGGTACCTCATCGAGGAGGACTGGGTGTGGTGTGGCATGATCTTCCCGCGATCTAACCTTCACCGAATACAAGGATGGCAAAGACCAGAAACAAAAGATAGCCAGAGAGCACCATGGCCCCCGCTGCCATGATTCTGACTTGGCAATGGGCCAAGGCTCTCGGATCGTGCCCGTAGCTCCAACGCCCAAATGCACCCCAAAAAGAAATCTCCCGTTCGATTTGCCAAACCAAGCACCCTGCAACCTGGGGGCGGAATCGTGTCAGAACCCATCCCACAAACGCAGCAATCGAGGAAATGACCAGCAGCAAGATTATCGTTGGGCTCATCGATTCAACCCTGGCCGAGGCGGTACGGACGCGCCGCGCTAGCCCTTGGCTTGGAGCGCGGCGAAGACTTTTTCGGCAGTGATGGGTAGGTCGTGGATGCGGACGCCGACGGCGTCTTCGACGGAGTTGGCGATGGCTGCGGCGATGGGCACGTTGGGAAGCTCGCCGATGGCTTTGCCCTTGAAGGGTACGGGGCCTCCCACTTCATCCTCAAGGAGGATCGTTTCGAGCTTGGGGATGTCGCCGATGTTGACGAGCTTGAAGTCGGCCATGCTCAGCGTGCTGATGTGGCCGTCGATCAGGGGGGAGTCCTCGGTCATGGCGAATCCGATGCCCTGGATGACACCACCGTTGATCTGGCCCTGGTGTCCGAGTGGGTTGAGGATGAGCCCCACGTCATGGGAGGAGACGATGCGTTGGATCGTGACCTGACCCGATTCGGGGTCCACTTCGACTTCTGCGATCTGGGTGACGTACGCCGTTACGGTGCGTTCTTCGGGCGGGTTGAATATCCCGGTGCAGACGAGCGGCTCGTCTTTTGAGGCAAGCGAGGCAACCTCCCGCAAGGTGAGGATCTGTTCTCTCGGGCCGATGAAGGCTCCGTTGCGTTGATGCACTTCTTCAACCGGGCAATCCCATTCGTTGGCGGCGGCTTGTGTCAGCGCGGCTATGAGGATGTCAGCGGCGTTCGCGACCGCGTTGCCTGCCGAGTTGGTTGTCTTGCTGCCACCAAGGCCGGAGTCGAAAAGCCCGGAGTTGGTGTCTGCGGTTTGTACGCTGACCTCGCTGGTTTGTATGCCCAGCTTCTCTGCGACGATCTGCTGGAGCACGGTGTGCGCGCCCTGACCGGCGTTTGCGATGGACACCTGCAGGATGGGGCCGCCGGTGGGGGCGAACGTGATGGCGGCGCTGGACTTACCGGCACCTGCTGGGCGTTCGTAGATCGCGATGCCGCGACCGGTGTTGGGTGAGGCCTTGGGCTTGTCCCAGCCAACGGCATCCATGGCGGCACGAAGCGTTTCTTTGCCCTTCACGCCCTGCCAGGTAAGTCCGATGGGGGTCGGCTCGCCATCGTTGATGAGGTTCCGCATGCGGAACTCGGCCTTGTCGATGCCAAGCTCGCCCGCGATGAGATCCATGTGCGATTCGACCGCGAATACGATCTGCGGGCCGCCGGGTGTGCGCGTTTGGGTGCCGGAGACTTGGTTGGAGTAGACGCAGTATTCCTCAACCTTGATGGCGGGGATCCGGTAGGGGCTACCGGCCATGCGGACGCCGAGGACTGCGACCTGGGGGTTTGCTTTGTAGGCGGCGTAGGCTCCGCCAGAGAACGCGGCACGTACGCTCATGGCGGTCAGCGCGCCGTCGTTGGTCACGCCGGTACGCACGGTGAGCGTGGCAGGGTGCCGCCTGGGGCCAGCCATCAATTCCTCGGTGTAGGTTTGGACGAACTTCACGGGGCGCTTCACTCGATCAGAGATCAGGTAGCAGAGCGTGGCGTCGTTGAGGTTGGACTTCGCCCCGAAGTCGCCTCCAACAGGCACGATGTTGACCGTGACGCGGCCTTCGGGCGCGCCAAGCTGCTTGATGAGGAGATCGCGAAGGCTGAAGGGCGATTTGTTGGTCGCCCAGACCTCGACATCGCCTTCCGGGTGCACCCAGACGGTGGCGGCGCTTGTTTCAAGGTAGCCATGGGGTGTGAGTGGCGTGCTGAACGTGTGCTCAAACACCTGATCTGCCTTGGCGAAGGCGGCTTCGAGGTCGCCGTGCTCCCACAAGGTGTAGGACTGTACGTTGGGCTCGGTGACTGAGCGCTCCGTTGCGCCCGCGTAGGAGGCGGGGTCGTCGTGGAGAACAGGCGCGCCGGGCTTGAGCGCTTCAAGGGCGTCGTAGACGGCAGGCAAGACTTCGTAGTCGACTTCGATCAGCGCGAGGGCTGCCTCGGCGATCTCAATCGTATCGGCGGCGACTGCGGCGACGGGGTCGCCCACGAAGCGAACCTTGTCGATGGCGAGCACCGGCATGTCACGCATGCGGACGCCGACTCGGGCGTTGGGAAAGTCCTGTCCGGTGCCGACCATGGCGACGCCCGGAACGGCAGAAGCCTTCGAGGTGTCGATCGACCGGATGCGGGCATGGGGGTGGGGGCTGCGGAGCAGCTTGACCCAGAGCGTGCCTGGCAGGGTGATGTCAGCGGTGTACTGGATACCGCCGGTTACTTTCTCTGCGCCTTCGACGGCTGCTGTCGGCTTGCCAACGGCCACGTACACCATGGGGGTCTCCTACGCTTCACGCTTGCTAGTGCTTTGCGTGAGCTAGTTTAGGCCATGGCGTGGGGCGTGCGGCTAGGCGTTCTTGGCCTTTAGTGCGGCGAACACCTTCTCAGCGGTGATGGGCAGGTCTCTTATGCGGACGCCGATGGCGTCTTCGACGGCGTTCGCGATCGCGGCCGCCACGGGGGTCAGCGGGTTCTCGCCGATGCCTTTAACGTTGTAGGGGCCAACACCGCCGGAGGGCTCTAGAAGCACGGTCTTGAGCTCTGGTAGGTCGCCGGTGGTCGGGAACTTCACGTCGGCGAAGTTGGTGGTCATGACCTGACCGTTTTCGACCAAGACCTCCTCCATGAGTGCGTAGCCCATGCCTTGGAGGAAGCCACCGTTGATCTGACCTTGGTGGCCGATGGGGTTGATGATCGTGCCAACGTCGTGGGCCGTGGTGAACTTCAGCAGATCAACCCTGCCGGTCTCGGGGTCGACGGCGACCTCGGCGACCTGGGCAACAAAACCTGTCACATCGGGGCGCGCTGTGGCGTCGGCGTAGGCGTCAGCCCGGATCTCCTGGTTAGCCTCGGCGAGCACATCGCCCCAGAGGCGGCGCTCGCCAGTGTCGTCGCGGATCAGCTCCTCGCCAGCCAGGATGATGTGGCCCGCGGGCCATTCGAGGAGCGATGCCGCGAGGGTGAGTAGCTGTTCTTTGGCGTCGGTCGCGGCCATGTTCCCGGAGATGGTGGTGATGCGGGTGCCACGGCTACCGCCGATACCTGAATCCGGGCCGGTAACGTCGGTGCCCAGGACTTGGATATCGATCTTCTCTGGAGGGAAGCCGAGGGTCTCTGCGACCACGACGCGGAGCGTGGTGTAGGTGCCGGTGCCGGGCTCGAATACGGGTGTGCCGATGAGCACCTCGCCACCAGGCTTGAGGAACACGGTGACGGATGACTCGCCGGTGCCGGGGGCGCGGTAGCCCATGGCGACGCCACGACCGACGTTGGCGGGCTTGGGCGTTGCGTAGCCAGCGCCGTCAGCGGCGGCTTGGAGCGCCTCGCTGGCGCGCACGTCACGGTAGGAGGCGCCGGAGACCAGTTGCTCGCCGTCCTTGACCATGTTCTGCATGCGGAAGGCGACGGGATCCATGCCGATGGCGCGGGCGACCAGGTCGATGTGGGACTCGCCAGCGAAGAATCCCTGGGGTTCGCCTGGAGCGCGGGCCTGACCGCCAGGAAGGTTGTTGGTGTAGACACGGCGGACGCGGAGTTTGGTGCTCTCCATGCGGTAGCAGCCGCCACCGTGGGCTGCGCCACTGAGTTGCGGGCCAGGTCGCACGCCACCGTACGCACCGCCGTCGAATACGGCGTCGAGTTCGTGGGCGACGATCGTGCCGTCGTTCATGACGCCAGTCTTGAACCGCATGGAGCCTGCATGGCGTGGGGCAGCGACGGTGAATTCGTCGTAGTAGCTGAATACGTGCTTCACGGGTCTGCCGGACTTGATGGCGAGCAGGCACGTAAGGGGCTCTTCGAGCGTGGCGCCCTTTCCGCCGAAGTCGCCGCCGACGGTGATGGGGTTGAGCTTCACTTTGTCTGGGGCCATGTCCACGGCGAGGGCGATGGCACCCTTCACACCGTGGGGGTTCTTGTTGGGTGCCCAAACATGGAGGATGCCGTCGTCGTCCAGCCAGGCGACGCAGCAGTGGGGCTCCATGTAGCCCTGGTGCTGTCGTGAGACGGTGAAGGTGTTCTCGATGACCTTGTCGGCCTTCGCGAACCCTGCCTCTACGTCGCCACGACCGTGGATCTCGTCGATGAACACGTTGGACACGGGGGATAAGACCTCTGGCAGGCCTTCGTAAGTGTTGACGTCAGGGTGTACGAGCGGGGCGTTCGCTTCGGCTGCCGCGAAGGGGTCGAAGACGCCGGGAAGCTCGTCGTACTCAACCTCGATCAGGTCGATGGCGGCTTCGGCGATCTCCTTAGTCTCGGCAGCGACTGCCGCGATGCGGTCGCCGATGAACCGGATATGCCCGTCGGACAGTACGTTGAGGTCGCGGTAGCGTCGACCGTAGCGGACGCCAGCCACGTCATCGCCGGTGACGACGGCGTGCACGCCGGGTAGGGCGGCTGCCTTGGAGGTGTCGATGCGCGTGATGATGGCGTGGGGCACCGGGCTGCGAAGGACTTTGGCCCAGAGCATGCCTGGTAGGTCGACGTCAGGCGTGTACTCGGCGGAGCCTGTGGTCTTGCCGTAGGACTCCGTGCGTGAGGTGAACCGGCCGATCGCTTGGTACTGAACCATCGTTCTCTCCAGAGGCGGTAGCGTGATGGGCGGCAGTATAGAGGCGACCGGGTTTGGGTGTCAGGTGACGAGGGCTAGTACGAAGCCGTCATAGCCTTTGCTGCCGACGGTCTGGAGCGCGGTGGCGTCGAGTCGCGGGTTTTCGGCGATGAGTTCGATGAACCGGCGGACGCCCTGGACTTTAGGATCGGCGCTCGTGGGGTCGGTGACGGCGCCGTCGCGAACGACGTTGTCACCGATGATGAGCGTGCCGGGGCGCGAGAGTTTTACGGCCCACTCTAGATACGCGGGATTGCTGGGCTTGTCAGCATCGATGAAGATCATGTCGAAAGGGCCCGCAAGCGTGGCCAGCGAGTCCAGGGCTGGGCCTTGGTGGAGCGTGACGATGTCCGCGAGGCCTGCGTTCGCGATGTTGGAGCGTGCGACTTCAGCGTGCGTGGCGTTGGCTTCGAGGGTGACCAGTCGGCCGTCAGTGGGTAGCGCGCGAGCGAGCCATATTGTGCTGTAGCCGCCGAGGGTGCCTATCTCCAGGATGCTTTTCGCACCGATCGATCGGGCGAGGAGGTGCAACAGCTTGCCTTGCGTTGGTGAGACGGCCTCGCGCGGGAGCCCTGCGACGTCACTCGCATCCAGCGCGGCTTCGAGGGCAGCGTCAGATGGCACGAGCGCTCCAGTTAGGTAGTCGTCGACGGCGGTCCAGCGCTCTTGGGTCATAGGTTCACGACCATGATGTAGTCCTCAGCGGTGGTCTCTACGCGGGTGAAACCGAGGTTTTCGTAGACGTGCTGGGCGCGGAGGTTGGTTTGCTCAACGGCGAGGCTGAGCTTCGCTAGGCCGTTGGTGCGTGCGAGGTTGAGGAGGGCTTGGAGGAGCATGGTGCCGAGGCCGCGCTCTCGCTGGCCGCGCGCGAGGGCGATGGACACCTCGGGGATGTCGTCGGCGACGTAGCCGAAGGCGTGATGATCGGCGGTCCAACTTCGGCACCATGCGGCACCGATAGGCGTGCCGTCGTCAGCCTCAGCGACAAGGCCCCAGTCGCCTTCGCGGCCCCAGCCGTCGGTCAGCATGGCGATGGCTGGGCGAGCCAGCGTTTCGTCGATCGAGGGGCGGTCGCCGTCAGCCCAATGGATAGCCTCGTAGACCATCTCGCGGAGGAATGAGAGGTCGTGGATGGTGGTGGGTCGGAGGCTGATAGTTGGGTCGGTCTGCATAGCCTGAATGTCTACTGCGACGTTTGTCGGTTATGGTAGCGCAGGACAATGAAAATCCCAACCACCAAGGCCGGGTTGCGTTCGATCGATGAATCGGGGGATGTTAGCGATTGCCTTCGGAGGCGATGCGCTCTTGGATGCGCTTCTTGAGGTCTTGGGCAGAGATCCTACTGGGGAGGTCTCTCGCGGTCATGACGGTGGCGCGGAAGGTTTTAACGAACGTGCTGCAGTCTGGACAGTCGTTCATGTGCGATTCAAACTTAGCCAACTCCTCGTTGACCATTTCTGAATCAACGTAGTCGGAACAGTTTTCCTTGAGGTCGTCACAGTCGAACTCAGGTTTAGCTTGTCGCCGGTTGAACCAGCCGAAGAGACTTTTTGCCATAGTTCATCCACCTCGCGGATGCCTGCATCAGATTGTAGGGAGGCTATGCTCCCATCGCAACCGGCCATCGCGACCGGGCTTGCTTGGTGCGGGGTACGGTATCGGCTACAATACGAACCCGCTGTTCCACCGTTGTTATATGTGATGCTTCGGCATCGCAGACGGTGCTGACATTCCAGCTTTGCCTCTTAGGTTCACCGAGACATGGACGACGAAACATTTAGCAGCATAGTCGAGAACTACACCGACTATGCGTACAACATCGCCTACCGGATGCTGAACAATCCGGCGTACGCTGACGACGTTGTGCAAGACGCGTTTCTGTCGGCGTACCGTGCTCGCGATCGATTCAGGGGCGATGCGCAGGTCACGACATGGCTGTACCGCATCGTGGTGAACGCGGCGCTCCAGAAGATCCGCAAGGACAAGAAGCCCAAGGCGATGACGCAGAGTGGGGTCGAGGACTTGGATGTCGTGGATTGGAGTCCTGGTCACGAATCCCAGACGTTGAACTCTGAGTTGCGAGGCAAGTTGGAGACGGCCATCGGCGATCTGTCAGAGGATCTCCGGACGGCGGTGATCCTCCGCGACGTGCAGCAGCTTTCCACCGAGGAGGCCGCCGATGTCGTCGGCGTCAGCGTGCCTGCCTTCAAGGCGCGACTGCATCGAGGCCGCGTGGCCCTCCGCGAGGCGCTGAACTCCTACGTGGTGACCAGCAAGCGCTAGGCGTTTCTTCCATGGGCTTCGCCCGCCGACCGCAGTGTCGTTCGAAGCTCCCTGAGGAGGTTTGATGTGAGCGTTGTGGTACGGCCGATCCGGCGCGAAGAGATCCCTGTCGGTGCGCGGGTATTGGCGTCCGCTTTCCCAGATTCCCCTCGATTCTCGTACCTCGTTCCTGACGGTGGGTATCGGCGCGCCAAGCTTGAGTGGTACTGGGCGGCCAGCATGACGTTGGCGATGGCCAACGGCCAGGTAAACGTTGCGATTGACGATACGGGCGATGGCATCGGCGGCGTGGCTATCTGGGAAGCGCCAGGTGGTGAGGTGCCGCTGAGGACTCGGCTAGCATCGGGGATGTGGATGGCTCCCGTCCGCCTGGGGATCGGTTCGTGGCTGCGGAAGCGGAGGTTGGGACCGGCGCTCGCTGCGGTTGAGCCTGCAGGTGACCATTGGTATCTCAACGCGATCGGGGTGGATCCGACCGTGCGGCGCAACGGCTTGGCCAAGGCGCTCCTCGATTCGATGCTGTCGAAGATCGACGAGGCTGGGCTGCCGACGTTTCTCGATACGTCGGGTGAGTGGTTGCTGCCGTACTACCAGAGTTTTGGATTCGCGGTGTCGAGCGAGGAGACGTTGCTCAACGGGATCCCGCTGTGGGGGATGGTGCGACCGGCGCGCGAGTAGGGGGAGGTGGTGGTGAGAGATTCCCTTCGATGAACTCAGGGCAGGCTTTCGCGGCCTTCGGCTCGTGTCAGAATGACGTTAACAAGAAACGGGCCAGGCTGATGAGCCTGGCCCGCTTGCTATTCCGTTGTGTGGCCGTGGTCTAGAGGTCGAAGACGGCGAGTTGGGCGTCGTTGCTCTTTTGCTTGTTGTTGGCCCGGATGGTTTCGAATTGGGCGTCGAATGAAGGACGGGAGTTGTCTTCGTAGACGACGCCGACGGGGACTCCGCCTTCCTCGATGATGGCCCGTGCAGCCTTGCGGTCCGAAGCGTCATGGTTGGCCGGGATGGTCCACGCGGTAGGGGCGATGTTGAGCTTGGCGCTGCCCTTGAGCTGCGTGTAAGTGTCGTTGTAGGTGGTGCACGGAGAGGCCACGTGCACGATGGAGAACCCGGGGTGCTCCATGCCGCGGAGGATCAGGTTCGCCAGATCCTTGGGCTTGGATGAGTAGCCGGATGCGATGTACGTGACGCCGAGGGTCAGGTAGAGCTCCAGAGGGTTGACGGGGTTCTCGATCTTGCCGAACGGCGTCGAACTGGTGACCGTGTCATGGGTGGTCGTGGGAGAGGCCTGGCCCTTGGTGAGGCCATAGACGCCGTTGTCCATGATGACAGCGCAGATGTTGAGGTTACGCGCGGCTTGTGGGGCGATGTGCTCCATGCCGATGCTGAGGAAGTCACCATCACCTGCGACGGTGACGACATTGAGCTCAGGATTGCTCATCTTGATGCCCATGGCGACGGGGAGCGATCGACCGTGGATGCCGTGGAACCCGTAGGGCTGCTCGCCCTCCAGGAGGTGGACGGTGTTGCCCGAGCATCCGATACCGGCGACGACCACGTTGCTGGTCATTGGTCGCTCAGTCTTGATGTTCAGTTCTTCCATGGCGAATTCCATGGCTCTGCGGACGCCGAAGTCGCCGCATCCTGGGCACCAAAGGAAATCGTATTCGGGGTTCTTTTCGCTCATGCCTTGACCGCTCCCGTGGACTGGCCGATGCCAGATAGCAGCTGTTTGATGCGCCCGGCGAGGTCACCGGGGCCGAAAGGTAGACCGGTGTACTGCGTGATGGCCTCGGCTTTGACGCCGAGGGATCGGAGGTTCAGCGCCATCTGGCCCTGGAAGTTGAGTTCCGGGACGATGACGAGATCTTTGCTCTGGAGTTCAGCCAACATCTTGGCTGGTAGCGGACTGACGAACATGGTGTAGTACCAACCGAGATCGAGGCCTGCGGCCAGCAACAGGTCGAGCGCTTCGCGGACAGACCCCTTGGAGCCGCCCCAGGGCATGACTGCGATCTTGGCGTTCGAGTTCTCAGCTTCGTAGTCGCCGTCTTCCAGCAGTTTGAGCTTGCTGAACCGGCGCTCCGTCATGTGGATGTGGTACTTGCCGAGATGGGTGGTGTCTCCATAGACATCGTGCTCGGAGCCGTTGGCTATGTAGGCGCCAGGGCCTCCGGGCGAGGAGAAGGGAGAAAGTTCGTGGGACTCGTAGCGGAGGTAGTCGTTGTTCCCCGTGTAGCGGACACGTTCCTCGACCGGCACGTTTGCCAGATCGGGCTTGCGTATGTTCTGCGCGCGCTCGGCGAGTGAGTGCTCGCTGAGCAGCATCACGGGACCTTGGTAGCGCTCTGCCCAGTTGAAGGCCATGACTGAGCCGTAGAAACATTCCTCGACAGTGCCCGGTGCGATGACCGGCATGCGGGAGTCGCCGTGGGCAGGGTAGATGGCGGTGAGTAAGTCTGATTGTTCGGTCTTCGTGGGGAGTCCGGTTGCGGGCCCACCGCGTTGAACGTCGACGACCACGATCGGAATCTCAGCCATCCAGGCCAAGCCAATGCCTTCTTGCATCAGCGTGAAGCCGGGGCCGGAGGTGGCGGTCATCGTTTTCTTGCCCGCGAATCCAGCGCCGATGATGGCAGTGATGGATTCGATCTCAGAGCTTGCTTGTACGGCAACCTTGCCTTCGCCCGTTAGGTTCTTCTCCATGTAAACAAGGATCGGAGTTGCGGGTGAGATGGGGTAGCCGATGTAGCTTTCGATGCCAGCGTGCATCGCACCAAGGGAGACGGCCTCGTTGCCCTTGATGAACGACTGCGGGTAGTCCGGCTTGATGGGGCTACCTAGGTCGGAGACTGATTCTTCAGCCGCGAGGTGGTTGAGCCCCAGATCCAACGCTTTGTGGTTGGCGGTGACGACGCTTTCCCGTGCTGCGAAACGAATGCTGACGAAGTCCTTGAAGAACTGCAGCGGCATGTTGATCAGCTTGGAAAGCCCTCCCATGACGACCATGTTCGCCGCTCGGGCTTCGCCGGTCTCTTTGGCAAGGGCGTCAAAGGGGACGGTGATGCAGCGGTGTGCGGTGTCGGCAGGGTCAGGGGTGGCGGAGGGATCAAGGAGGATTACTCCACCGTCCCGAACGTCAGAACGATGCTCTTGGTAAGCGTAATCGTTGAAGGCAACCAAGATGTCTACGGAGTCACCTGGGCTGGAAATGGGAACCCGCGAGACTCGGGCTTGAGTCCATGTTGGGCCACCTAGGATCTGGGAAGGGAAGGTTGCGAAGGTTAGGGCATGATACCCAACCCCTGTAGCCGCACGGGCAAGCATCTCGGCTGCCGTTACGACACCTTGACCGCCTTCCCCGGCGAACCGGACGACGATCTCACTACGACCAGCCATTGCCTGGTTCCTCCACGTATGTATACGGGCTCGATTGGGCGGCTGCGAAGCCTGTTTCCAATGCGTTGGGTGTACTGTTCACAGCCTATTAAGCGTACGCGTCCGCAGAGGTGACTGTCAAACCGTTTACTCGTCACTCCAAGGGGATTTGTGGCGGTGTAACAGGGCGGTGATGACTAGCCTGTGGCGTAGATTCGACGATCAGCGGGCGAGGACGAGTCGGCGGTACTTGCGGGGCGGCGTGCTTGAGCGGAGCCTGAACAGAGAAGGATAAGGGAACGAAAAGAGGGGCAGCGAAGGCTTCGCAGGTGGCCTAGGATCGCCTCTGCGCTAGAGGTGAATCAGGAGTGGCGTACGCTCGTTGACATGCAATTTCGGCGGGTGCTACCCTGCTCAGGCTTTGCTCCAGCGTCTCACGGTTCGTGGGGGCTGCTGGAGGCACCAAAGACATCTGGCGTGGATGTCGCCACACTCGTTCGCATAGGGATCCGATAGCAAATTCGTTTGCGTCGACTTGTTGTGTGAGCGAGAAGCTATACGAGCAGGCGTGCGAGTTCAACTCGCATGAGCTTGCGGGCTTTCCGGAGGGGTTTGCATGGCAGAGGTTGAGCTGAAGCGGGGACTGCGGGATGTCTATTTTGACAACACCGAGTCGAGCAATGTGATCGGCGACATCGGTCGACTGATCTACCGTGGGTACGACATCCACGATCTGGCCGAGAAATCGACCTTTGAAGAGACGGTCTACCTGATGATGCATGGGCAACTGCCCACGCAGGCAGAGCTCGACGCTTTCGACAGCACCATGCGCTCGAGTCGTGCGATCCCTCAAGAGGTCATCGACATCATCACGAGCATCAAGCAGGGCCATCCGATGGATGTCCTGAGGACTGCTCTGTCAGCGCTCTCCTCATTCGAGCCTGATGTGGACGATGTCTCCCACGAGGGGACGTTGCGTAAGGGCATCAAGATCGCCGCGCAAGCCCCGACCATCGTCGCGGCGCACCACCGGATTCGCAGTGGCGACAAGCCCTTGGACCCGGATCCTTCTCTTAACCACGCTGGTAACTTCCTCTACATGCTCCTCGGTGAGAAGCCTGATGAGGACACCAGCCGCTTGATGGACAAAGACCTGATCGTTCACCTCGACCACGGCTCGAACGCATCGTCGTTCGCGGCGCGGGTTACCGCCAGCACGCTGGCCGATATCCACGGCGCAGTGGTCACGGGTGTCTCAACGCTGAAGGGCCCGCTGCACGGTGGCGCGGCTGAAGGTGTCATGAAGATGGCGCTGGAGATTGGCGAAGAGGGTAACGTTGAAGCTTATCTCGCTGGAAAGCGTGAGCGCCGCGAGCGCATCATGGGATTCGGCCACGCGGTCTACCGGGCAGAAGATCCCCGAGCCCGGCACTTGCGTGAAGGTTCCCGCGAGTTGGCGAACAAGAAGGGCCAGCCTCACTGGTTCGAGATCCTTAGCAAGGTTGAAGAGCACATGCGCCCGTACGCGGAGCGTGGCATCTGCGTGAACGTGGACTTCTGGTCCGGTTCCGTCTACTACCTGCTCGGTATTCCTGAGGATCTGTTTATCTCGATCTTCGCGGTCGCCCGCGTACCTGGCTATGTGGTGCAGGTGCTTGAGCAGCAGGACAAGAACATCCTGCTTCGACCGTTGCTGAACTACGTCGGCCCGACAGACTTGGAGTACGTACCCATCGCCAATCGCGGCTAGGCCGCTTGAACATCAAGCTCAGGGGAGAGGCGCATGACTCAGGGGATCGAGATTGCAACGCAGTTGATTTCGGACTGTTGCCACCATTGGGTGATCGAGAGTCCGGATGGCCCCACAAGTTCTGGCATCTGCCGGGACTGCGGTGAGATGAGGGATTTCAAGAATTCCATCCAGGTCACGAGTTGGGCGTCGGTGGGTAGCCACGCAAATAGGAACAAAGGCAGCAGCAACTAAGCTCTCCCTTTAGAACCAAACCAGTAAGTAAACGCCCCTCATTCGAGGGGCGTTTTTGTTGTAAGGACCCGGGCTCGGCGGTAGGGGCCGGCGAGGCCGCAAGAGGCCGCTGCTAAGCTTGGGGGATATGGAACGCTACCTGCAATCTTCTCGTACATTCCCTGGCGCCACGCCTGCTGAGACGGAGATCCGACGGCGAATCTCGGCTGACGGGCCGATGACGTTCGCGGATTTCATGGGCATCGCGCTGTACTGGCCTGACGGTGGGTATTACACGTCAGGCGCGGCATTTGGGGCGGACGGCGATTTCTACACGGCACCGCTGACGCACCCCGTATTCGGTGCGCTGGTGGCTAAGCAAGTGGAGGAGATGTGGCGTGCCGCTGGCACTCCTGAGCGTTGGTGGGTGGTGGAGCCCGGCGCGGGCCTGGGTCAACTCGCGGCCGACGTCTTGGCTGCCGTTGGTGATGGCGAATCTGCGAGTGCGCTGCGTTACCTGGCTGTCGACCGCTCACGGCCCCGGCAGCCTGTCGCTGGCATGTCCTGGGCGCAGTCGTTGGCATTGCCTGTTCGTGGCTTGCGGGGCGTGGTGCTGGCGAACGAGCTGTTCGACGCCATGCCCGTGCATCGAGTGACGGTCGTCGACGGTGCTTTGCGCGAGATGTTCGTGGGCCTTGATGACGACGGGCGATTCGTGGACGTGCTTGGCGCCGCCAGCGTTGGCATTGCGGAGCGCCTCGATGGGTTGGGCGTGACGCTGGCCGAGGGGCATCGAGCCGAGGTCTGCCTAGAGCTAGATGCCTGGATGGCGGGCGTCGGGCTCGCGATGGATTCCGGTTACTTGCTGCTGGTGGACTACGGTCATGACGCGACTGCGTATTACAACAGCACGCGGCATCGCGGTCTGTTGCGCACGTACTACAAGCACACGCTCGGGATGGACCCGTACGCCCACGTGGGGCGTCAGGACATCAGCGTGCACGTGGAGTTGACCTCGTTGCGCCAGGCGGCGGTCGCCGCCGGATTCACGGAGGCGGGGGCGACGACGCAAGCGGAGTTCCTGCGCTCGCTGGGCTTCGACGCGTACCGCGCTGACATCGCGTCGCGTCGCGATCTGCCGACGCCCGTGCGAGTGGCGAACCTACGTGCGCTGGACACGCTGGTGGATCCCGAAGGGATGGGGGCGTTCAGAGTTCTGGCGTTCGCGAAGGGTGTTCCCGCTGACGGTCTGAGCGGATTCTCCGGCATGGAGCCTGAACTATCCGTCACTGCGCCATTGGCGACTGGCTTCCACATGCCGCTCGGCGGAGCGCCAGGCGATGCGACGGAAGTGGTGGAGATGCCCAGTTGGGACGAGTTGCTCAAGTAGGGATAGCGGAGTTCTTACTCTGCGTCAGATTCAGATTCTGCTTCTGATATGGACTCGGGCTCGTCTGGTTCCGCAGGTGCTTCTTCAAACAATTCGCAGCGGCGCGCAGTGATGATGAACCCGGTGTGGGCCACCATGCGGTGCTCCGGTCGTACGCTCATCTCCGTGACGTGCCACGGCCGTTCGATGAGTTCTGTGGTCTCGATGAGCCGCCAACGTGGGTCTGCAGTCAGGGCCAAGCTGAGCTTGTGCACTTGGAGGACGGTGGGCAGGAACGCGGCGAGAACACCTCCGGTACGCAGCGATACGGCAACATGTTCAACGGCCTGCCAGGGTTCAGGCAGGTCCAGCAGTATGCGATCGACGGCACGTTCGGCGAAGCCTGATTCGTAGACATCGGCTACGACGATGTTGTGGTTCGTGGACTCTGGAGTGAGTTGGCTGATGTTGATTTTGGCCTTCTCTATGATCTCCTCGCGCACCTCGTACGTGGTGAGCGATCCCGTTGGGCCGATGGCGCGCAGGATCGCGGACGCCGCCGCGCCGGTACCGAGCCCGCCTTCGACGACGTTGGCGCCAGGGTAGAGGTCAAGGCGCATCAGTAGCGCGCCTAGATCCTTGGGGTAGATCACCTGGCTCTGCCGGGGCAGGTCGTAGATGCTCTCCTGGAACGTGGGACGGAGCGCCGTCACGCGGTGGCCTTTGCTGGTGACAGCGATGAACCCCTCTGTGCGTCCGATGATGTCATCGTGGTTGATGGCACCAAGGTGAGACGAGTAGCTGCCGCCGGTGTATAGCGGCACGCGGTAGCGTCGTCGACGGCGGTCGTACAGGATCACGATGTCGCCGTCGGCGAATGGTGAACGGTTGCGTGCTGCTTCTGAGGCGTGAGGGTAGGGCATAGTTAAAACAAGAGCGGAGCCGCTGCTGTGCAACGGCCCCGCCGAAACTCCGTGTTCTTGTTGGGGCTGGCTTGTCCGGGGTTACCCCTGGAGCTTGTCGAGTTCTGCGAGAACAGCCGCCGGGTCAGGCAGCGTGCCCTGGTGCAACTCCGTGTGACGGATGATGCCTTCTTTGTCGATGATCATCAGTGAGCGCCTGGATGTTCCAGAGTCCTCGTTGAAGATGTCGTACAGCTTGAGCGTTGCGCCGTGGGGCCAGAAATCAGACAGGAGCGGGTGACCGAGGTTGCCCAACGAGTTGGACCAGTTGCGTAGTCCTGCTCGTGGGTCGGCGCTGAGGCCGATGAGCTGGGCTCCCTTTTCTTCGAACTGCTTCAACGCACGGTTGAAGGTTGATGCCTGGGCCGTTCACCCACCGGTGAATGCCGCAGGGAAGGTGTGTAGTACGACCCACTTGTCGCCTTTGAACGAGCTGAGGGTTACCTCTTCGTTCTCATGGCTCTTGAGGGTGAAATCAGGAGCAGCTTGGCCGACTTCTAGCATGACTGATGCCTCCACTGATGTTCGCGTTTACCGGCGTCGGCAGGATAGGGCAGGCCCAGTGGGGCGTAAAGAGGCTAGACTCCGTCCCATCAAATATCGAGGAGTGTTGATGGGTATCTCACGCATGTATACGGGCGACGATGGCGAGACCCACATCGAGGATCTCAGTCTGGACACTCACCCGGAACTAACATCCTTGTTGGCCGCCAAGGGCGTGGTGTTCAGGAGCCAGCCTGCAGGCGCTTTCAGCGACTTCCACCCGGCGCCGAGGCGCCAGTTCGTGATAACGCTGTCAGGGGAAGTGGAGATCGGCCTGGCGGACGGCACCGTCCACCGGTACGGGCCCGGCCACGTGAATCTGGCAGAGGACGTTACGGGCAAAGGGCACACGACGCGCGTGGTTGGCGACGTTCCACGGGTGAGGGCAACCGTGCAACTAGCGGACTGATCATCTGGCGGTAGCAGGGCTAGCTAACGCACTGCGGGTCTGACGGTTTTGCTGCGCAGAGTTCCTTGAGTTCTTGTTCAGGGCTTAGCATGTGCTTCTCGTCGCCGTCCTCCGGTGGTGGAGGCGGGGGTGGCGTAGCGTCGCCCCCGCACTTGGCGTCTTGCGGGTTTTCGGCGCACAGCTTCGCAAGCTCGTCTTCTGGTGGAGGCGGAGGTGGCGTAGCGTCGCCGCCGCACTTGGCATCACGTGGGTTTTCAGCGCACAGCTTCGCAAGCTCATCGTCTGGTGGAGGCGGAGGTGTAGCATCGCCGCTGCACTTGGCGTCACGTGGGTTTTCAGCGCATAGCTTGGCAAGCTCGTCATCGATCGGAGGCTTGCCTCCGCCTTCTCCGTCCAGCGGGGGAAGCGGCTGGTCACCGTCGTGTGGCGGCACGAAGTTTTCGCAGTGCGCGTCGTTCGGATTCGCTTCGCAGAACGCCACCTGCTTGTTGGCTTCGTCGGATCTGCCGGGCGGGGGCGCGACGCCGTCGTGATTCTCGGGCGGTGCACAGGACTGACGGATGTTCTCAGCCTCATCGTCGCTGATCGGTCCGTCGATCTTGTGGCCGAGGGCTTCTTCCGCGCAGACCAAGACATCTGACGGCGGGGGAGGTTCGCTGGGGTCACCGAGGCCAACACACTCCTCGGATATCTTGGTCTTCTCTTCTTCGCTTACGGGCCCGTCGGCGGAACGACCGAGCACCCGCTCCACGCAAGCGGCGATCTCTGGCGGTGGCCTATCTGCGGCCGGGGCGTCATCTCGAGCTCCCTCTGCCGGAGCGCCACAGACCTCGTCGAACTTCGTTCGCTCATCTGGCGTGACGCTGCCGTCCAACGGTCGGCCTAGCACGCCTTCGATGCACTCAAGTACGTTGGGTGGTGCGACTTGACCGGGGTCACCACCGCCACCGGCCGCTCCTTGGCACTCCTGCTCGAACTTAGCGCGTTCATCGGCTGTCGCTTGGCCGTCGAACGGTCGACCGAGCACGCGCTCGATGCATTCGATGACCTCCGCTGGTGGTGCGCTACCGGGCCCGCCATCGCGACCGCCGCCGTCTTCGGGCGCGCCGCACGCTGCGTCGATCTTTGCGAGCTCTTCTTCGGTGAGGTTCTGGTCGAGCGGTCGACCGAGTACCTTCTCGATGCACTTAAGGACATCTGGCGGGGGCTCGCCCCGGTTTTCGCCGGAACCTCCTCCGATGCCCGCGCACTCGCCAGCGACGAGCGCTTTCTCCTCATCGCTGATCGGGCCGTCGAGCGTCCGACCGAGGACGCGTTCGGCGCACTCGATGACTTCTGGCGGAGGAACGTCGTCCACTGGCCCGCCGTCGTCGCCGATGCACTCAGCCTGCACGCGTTCCGCTTCACCGGGCGTCACGTCGGCCTTGCGTGAGATCTTGCGCCCGAGCAATTCTGACGCGCACTCGGCGATAGTGTGTTCTTCGCTCGCAGCTTTGCTAGCGGTCTCTTTGCGTATGGCTTTGATGGGGTCGGCTTCGCCGGGGTCGACTTTGATCTTCGCGTTGGCCTTCTCTACAGCCTCTTTGACCACCGCGCCTGCGCCATCGTCGCCGTCTGTCCGCTCAGCGATCTTGGCCACGCGCTCTTCGTCTTTAGCGCGATTTCATCGCGTAGGTTGTCCACGTCGGCGCTGTCCGTGAGCTCACCTGCGTCGAAACGCTTCTGCGCGATCTCGTCCAGCCGCTCGCTGACATCCTTGGTGGTGGAGACCACCTTGACCTCTTTGCGTCCGCTGCCTCCGTTGGTCGATCTGACGATGACGACGACTTGGTCACCAGCTTCGGCGTCGACGTCGGTGGCGTCCGCCTGCCCGAGATCCTCGCCGTCTTCGTCCACGACCTTGGCCGTATCGTCGGCGTCGGACTTAACGATGAGCACGCGTTTGTGTTCGCGCTGGGCCTTGGTTGGGATGGGCGTGATCTTGATGGCGGTGGCGTTGCCGTCCTCGACGGGGCCGTCCGCGATGACGACTACGCGATTGCCGACGGCGAACGCTTCGGTGCCCAGGTCGGATGCAAGCTCAGTGGCGTTGGGGTCGATGTGCACGCGAACGGCGGAGAGATCGGCGGCGACCCAGATCTCACTGGCGTCGAGCCGGAGGATCGTTCCGATGACTGCTCTACCGGCGATCTTTCCTGACGAGCTTCCCAGGTCGTCGGGTGCACGGTTGTCGTTGGCGTCGGTCTTGGCTCGGCTAACGGCGACGTTGAGCGTCTCTGATGTGCCGCTGGCGTTGGAGGAGTCTGTGACCGTGGCGTTGATCGCCAGGGTTACCGTGGTGGAGCCCACGGCAACCTGTGGCATCGGAACGCCCAATACATACGTGAACTGAGGGAACGCGTAGCCGTTGCTGGGGCCGACCGTCGTGAGGATCACTCCGTCGATGAAGAACGTAAGCTCATTGAGGGTGGCGAGTTCCTCGCTGGAACCGGTCACGAGGGCCTCAATGTAAACGATTTCGCCCTCGGTTGCGGTGATGCTGCCGACGGGCGATATAGCTACCTGCGGGGTGGTTGGCAAGTTGTCAGACGCGCCGGTTGCTGGGCCAATCACGATGACGGTTGCGGTATCGACCGTGGTTTGGCCTGAGTCATCGGTCGCTTCCACGGCGACGGTGAACGTGCCTACCGCAGTCGCGGAGAAGAAGACCGTTTGGCCAATGAAGTCGTCGAATGCCGCGTCGCCGCTTAGGGTCCACGCGTAGGAGACGGGGCTTCCGCCAGAGTCGAAGCCGATCGCGCTGAGAACTATGCCCTCGCCAACGTTACCGGTGTACGGCCCACCGGCATCCACCTCAGGCGGAAGATCCACCACGGTGATGGACGTCGTGTCCGTACCAGTGTCGCCAAAGGGGCCCGTGACGGTGATCGTGACTTGGTACTCGCCGAGGTCGGCGTAGATGTGGGTGGGCGCGAGCACACCGGTGGAAGCGGGGACCGGGGTGTCTGTCACACCATCGCCCCAGTTCACTTCGGTGGACGTCAATTCGGGGTTCAGCGTGGTGACGAGCGCGGCCAGGGTTGTCGTCTCACCTTGGCCTACGACTTGGGGCGCTCCTGCGTCAACGATGATGGAGGCGGTCACCGTGTTGGCCGCGTCGGTGACGGTCACCTCCTGGGCGAACAGTGGCGTGGCTCCAGATATGGTTGCGACAGCCAGGAGCCCGAGTAGTGCGACAGCTCGTCGTAGTTTCACTTGAATGAGGTCTCCCATCTTTCGTGTCGGCGCAGCGCGCCTACGGCAGGTAAACGGCCGTGATGACGATGCTGTCCTGTTCGTTGGAGGCGACGCTGGCGACTACCTCGATGATGTTGGCGCCGAACTCCAGCGCAATGGTCGCTTCAAAGCGACCGTCAGCGTCAGGGATGGCGACCTCGTCGTTGATGGTGACCACGGCGTCTACTCGCGTGCGTCCTGAGACGACGAGAGTGGCGTCGGTGGTGATGATCTCAAGCTCGGTGGGCGTGAGCAGTTCCAGGAATAACTCGGTGCCTATCGATGACACGGTGGGCGTGGGGAATGGAGTGGGGGTGAGCGTTGGCTCAGGCTCTGGCGTTGCAGTCGCGGTGGGCGCGGGCGTCGCCGTGGGCTGTTCGGCTGTAGCCGTTGGCGCTTCCGTGGGCGTGGCCGTAGGCTCCGGCGATGAACACGCGGCGAGAGTGCCCGTTATCGCGATCGCGATAAGAAGCCCGATACGGTGCAGACGGAGTTTGCCCATGCTCACGAGTCTAGGTTGGGCGAGCGCCGACAACTACCGGGTTAGCACCCAGGAAAGCCCACAAGTGCAAAGGCTACCCCGCAGTGGGCGGCTCTGGAGGCTCCCAACGCAGGTGCGGCTGGCGTGCGGCGCGTGCCTCGTCCATCCGGGAGACGGGCGTGTTGTAGGGTGCGCCGTGCAGGAACGCTTCGTCCTCTGCGGCCTCGGCGTCGATGGCGAACAGCGTCTCGATGAAAGCGTCGAGCGTTTCCTTGGACTCGGTCTCCGTGGGCTCGATCATCAGCGCTTCGGCCACGACCAACGGGAAGTACATCGTGGGTGCGTGGAAACCGTGGTCGAGCAATCGCTTGGACACGTCCAACGCGCTTGCGCCCTTGCGACGCTTGGCGGAGAAGACGACCTCGTGCATCACCGAGCGGTCGTAGGGGAGCTCGAACACGGGGCGAAGCTTGGCCAGTAGGTAGTTGGCGTTCAGCACGGCGTTGCCTGAAATCTCAAGCATGCCCTCGTCGCCCAAGAGCGTGATGTAGGTGAGGGCGCGGATCAGAACTCCGAAGTTACCTTGGTATCCACCCATGCGTCCGATGCTGTGTTCGGGCATCACGGAGTGGTACGTGGCTTCTTCGCGCTTCTCGACCACCGGGCCCGGCAGGAACGGCGCGAGTTCTTCGACGACGCAGATCGGGCCTGCGCCCGGCCCGCCACCGCCGTGGGGGGTGCTGAAGGTCTTGTGGAGGTTCATGTGGACGACGTCAAACCCGATCTCACCGAGCTTCACCCGACCGAGCAGCGCGTTCATGTTGGCGCCGTCGCCGTACACCAAGCCGCCCGCGTCGTGGACGATCTTGCACATCTCGATCGCGTTGCGGTCGAACAGGCCCAACGTCGTTGGCTGCGTGAACATCACGCCAGCTAGGTCATCGGTTGCCTCGGCGCGCAGGGCGTCAACGTCTATGTTGCCGTTGGGGTCGGATGGCACGGACACGACATCGAATCCAGCCATCGCAGCGGATGCCGGGTTGGTGCCGTGGGCTGTGTCGGGGATGAGCATCTTGCGACGCTGGCTCTGGCCTCGGGCGTCGAGGGCAGCACGGATCGTTAGGATGCCAGCCAGTTCGCCGTGAGCGCCGGCCAATGGGGTGAGGCTGATAGCCGCCATTCCCGTGACCTCACGTAGGTGCTCTTGCAAGGTGAAGAGTGCCTCAAGCGTCCCTTGGCTCTGCCGCTCTGATTGGAGCGGGTGGGCCATGGCGAACCCCGGCAGCGCGGCCACGGCCTCGTTGATCCGTGGGTTGTACTTCATGGTGCAACTACCCAGCGGGTAGAAGTTGGTGTCCACGGAGAAGTTGAGTTGGCTGAGGTACGTGAAGTAGCGCACAACCTCGCCCTCTGTCACCTCGGGCAACTCTAGGTCGTCGCGCAACATGGACGCTTCGGGCAGCATCTGCGGGGGCACGTCTGAGGCGGGGAGTGCCGCGCCGGTGCGACCGGGCTTGCTGCGCTCCATGAGCGTGCGGCGCTTGTTGTGCGCCTCTTCTTGAAGGTTTGCGTTGATGTTTGCCATGATTATCGGATCCCCTCCAGCGCAGCGACCAGTTCGTCTATCTGCTCGCGAGAGTTGACCTCCGTCACGCAGAACAGCATGCCGTTCTCGATGCGGTCCGATACGTCCAACCCACCGATGATCCCGTGTTCTTCAAGCCTGAGGTTGATCTCAGCAGGAGGTTTGGGACATCGGACGACGAACTCTTGGAAGAACGTGCCTTCTAGGGCGATGTCGTAGTTGGGCAATTCGGCGATGCGCCCCGCTGCGTAGTGGGCCTTCTGGTAGGTGAGTTCAGCCACATGCCGCAACCCACGCTTGCCCATGAGCGCCGTGTACATCGTGGCCCAAAGGCCGATGAGCGCGGTCGACGTGCAGATGTTGGATGTGGCGTGTTCACGCCGGATGTGCTGCTCGCGTGGTTGGAGCGTGAGCACGTAGCCGGTGCGGCCCTGAGTGTCGACGGTCTGACCGACGATGCGTCCGGGGAGCTGACGTATGAATTCCTTGCGACAGGTGAAGATGCCGACGTATGGCCCGCCGAAGCTCATGGGCACGCCTAGCGCCTGACCTTCGCCAGTCGCGATGTCCGCGCCGTAGGCACCGGGAGGCTGGAGCATCGCTGCGGCGATGGGGTCTGCCGAAAGGCAGAACAGCGCGCCTGCTGCGTGTGCCATGTCCGACAGGCGCTGCAAGTCTTCGATGTAGCCGAAGAAGTTGGGGTTCTGTGCCAGAACCGCTGCGGTGTCCGGCTGGAGCTCAGTGGCGTCGGGCTCGATGGTGTAGACCTCGATGTCCTGCGGGCCAGAGTAGGCTCGGACGGCCTCGGCGTAATGGGGGTTGACCGTGCTGAGGATCGCCACTCGCGCATGCTTCGTGACCCGACAGGCCATGAGGGCCGCCTCAGCCAACGCGGAAGCGCCGTCGTACATCCCGGCGTTTGAGACTTCCATCCCGAATATCTGGGCCATCATCGTTTGAAACTCAAACGTACCCTGGAGCGTGCCTTGGGAGACCTCGGGCTGGTAGGGCGTGTAGGAGGTCAGGAACTCACCACGGGTTACCAGCGGCGGGATCACCGCCGGGCTGTAGTGGTTGTAGACACCTGCGCCCAGGAAGCTGGGGTGCGCGCCCGCGTGGAAGTTGCGGGAGGCGAGGCGCTCCATCTCCTGACGAAGGTCCATCTCGGACATGGGCGCCGGGATCCGCAACACGGGGTTGCGGAACTCAGCAGGGATGTCCGTGAACAGATCGTCTATGGATGCCGCACCGACTTCCGCGAGCATCGCTGCGCGGTCTTCATCGGTATTCGGAACGTACGGGGAAGCGAAGGGTAAGTCTGACACTATTTACTCGGTGATCGATTTGTATGCGGTCGGGTCTAGGAGGTTGTTGAGGTCGTCGGCGTTGTCGGGCTTGACCCGCACCAGCCAACCGCCCGTGAAGGGGTCTTCGTTGACCAGCTCTGGCTTGGACTTGATGTCGGCGTTGATCTCGACGATCTCACCGGTGATGGGCGAGAAGAGGTCTGAGACGGCTTTGACCGACTCGATCTCTCCCATGTGTTCGCCCTGGGTGACGCGCGCACCAACGGCGGGCACCTCAACGAAGATGACGTCGCCCAACTCGTGCGCCGCGAACTCGCTGATGCCGACGCGTACCGTGCCGTCGCCCTCAAGTAGAGCCCACTCGTGCTCTTTCGAATATCGCCTGTCGGCTGGGATCTCCATGCGCCACCTCTAATGGTTGTTGGTCGCCCGGTTTACGCCGGGCCTGGGATGTTATCGGACGTTATCTGCGGGGTCTTGAGTAGAACGGAATGGGCACGACGATCGCGTCCAGGAACTTGCCGCGCACCTCTAATTTGAGGGCCGTGCCTGGTACCGCGAACCGGTTGGGAACATAGCCAAGGCCAATGTTCATGTCAAGGGTAGGTGAGAAGGCGCCAGACGCTACTTCTCCGATCGGCGTTGTCTCAACGAGGATGGGCGCGTGGCTGCGTGGGACTGCGCCGCGCTCCACCGTGCGGAAGCCCACGAGATGTCGCTGCGTGCCCTTTTCGAGCGCCGTCTTCACGGCCTCTTTGCCACAGAAGTCGGTGTCCATGGCGACGAACCGTTCGAGACCGGCCTCGATGGGGTTCACCGTCTCGTCCATGTCTGACCCGTGCAGCAACAGGCCCGCTTCAAGCCGGAGGATGTCCCGAGCGCCTAGGCCGCAAGGCACTGCGCCCGCCGCCATCAGCTTCTTCCAGAGCCGAGGGGCATCGCCCGCGTGCGGCATGATCTCCACGCCGTCCTCGCCGGTGTAGCCGGTGCGCGCGACCATCGCTGGGCGGTCGTCCACCAAGCAACGCGTGACCCGGAAGGGCTTGATCTCGTCGGGGTCGAACTCCGAGATGCTGGCCACCAACTCGATGGCCTTCGGGCCTTGCACGGCGATCATCGAGATGTGGCTCGTGGAATCGTTGATGCGCACGTCGGGGAACCGTTCGTCGCGCCAGTAGTTGAGCCAGTTGAGGACTTTCGCGGCGTTGCCTGCGTTGGCGATGAGCATGTACACGTCTTCGCTCATCCGGTAGACGATCCCATCATCGATGATGCCGCCGTCGCGCTTACAGATCAGACCGTAGCGGGCGCGACCGAGGGGCATCTCTTCGTTGATGTTCGCGGTGTGCACCCAATCCAGCAGCTCACGAGCGCCTTCGCCATCGATGAAGAAGCGGCCCATGTGCGAGACATCGAACATGCCGACTCCCTCGCGTACCGCTTTGATCTCGGCGAGGATGCTGTCGTACTGGACGGGCATGTTGTACCCCGCGAAGGGAACCATGCGGGCGCCGAGTTCGACGTGGAGGTCGTAGAGCGGCGTTGAGAGAAGAGGCTGTTCGGTCACGGTGGCTCCTTGAGGTGCCTGGGGGTGCGCCCAGATATGGTAGAGACGGCATCGGGCTCGGTCAACGAGTGCCGCCTAGCGGTTGGCACCCTCAGGACAGACGGCGTAAGGTGTGCACAAAACGGTAAATAATTCGGGAATTAGGCGGAGGGATTCGAACATGGCTGAGTTGGAGTTTGGGGCCTGGGGGCCCATCAGCAATCACATCATTGACACGAGATTCGGCGGGATCGCAGCGGATGCCTACGACGATCACATCCGCCAGGCCCGCATGATGGACGAGTTGGGTTACAAGTATTACTGGATCATCGAACACCAGGCGTCCTACGTGGGATCGATCACGTCGCCGACGGTATTCCTGACGGCTATCGCGAGCGCGACCAAGAATATTCACATCGGCGCGATGATCTGGGTGCTCCCTTTCCACAACCCGATGCGTCTTGCCGAAGAGGTCGCAACGCTCGACCACCTTTCGCACGGTCGCGTGGAGTTCGCCACGGGTATCGGTACGCACGAGCACGAGTTCATCCGACTGGGCCTGAACTATGACGACCGCCAGGCCATGGGCGATGAGGCGCTCGACGTGATCGAGAAGGCCTGGACGCAGCCTGAGGTTACGCACCACGGCCGGTTCTGGGATTTCGAGGAGATGCTGCCGAGGCCGTTCCCGTACCAGAAGCCCCACCCGCCGTTCTGGATCGCTGCGCATAGCATGCGAGCGTTCGAGTTCGCAGCGGAGCGCAACTACAACGTGGCCACGAACATCTCGACGGACGATCAGTTGGTCGAGAAGTTCAAGCACTTCCGCCATGTATGGGAAGAGTGCAACCACCCTGGCCCGATGCCGCGCCAATTGCTGGTGCGTGCCGTCCACGTCGCGGAGACGGACGAGAAGGCCCGAGAAGAGGTAGAGCCCTACCTGCTGGGATCGATGGGACTCGGTAGAGACATGATCACGAACACCCGTATCGGGATGGGTAGCGACCCAAGAGGCAAGGGGCGGGACAACACCCGTTACACCAGGGGCAACGGTGAGGTCTTCGCGGCGGCGCGCAAGTCCTACGACTTCTGGATCGACAGTGGCCTCGCGGTGATCGGTAGCCCCGAGACGGTCATCCGCAAGCTCAAGGAGAAGCAGGAGAAGCTGGGATTCTCAGTATTCGCAGCCAATCACGGGATCGGGGATATGCCTACGGACTTGGTGGACAAATCCATCACCATGTTCGGCAAAGAGGTCATCCCCGCCTTCGAGCAGCCCAAGGGAGACACGAGGCCCGTCAGCCTAGCGGCTCAGCGCATGGGTTGCCCGTCGTACTCAGGGATGGCCCCGTAACCAAGAGTGGACGATAGATAGCAAGAAAGGCCCCGGCATCGCCGGGGCCTTTCTTGCTATCGGATGTCTCAGCCCTAGCCGATCACTGAGAAAGGCTCATCCCACCCATCGCGGCCCGTGGCCAGTAGCGCTAAGCGGCCCGCGTGTGGCGTGTCCACCGCGAGATCGGCGAGCAGGTGTAGCGTGGACAGCATCGCGTCACGTGGGGAATCGCCCTGGATTCCGGTCGCGGCTTGCAGATCGAGCGTATGCACGACCAATTCCACCGTCCGGGTTGGTAGGTAATCGACGAGCGTGATGCCGCCGATCAGAGACGCGAACAGGTGGTCATCTGGCAGGGTATCGATGAACGCTGAGACCTCGCCTGCGATACGAACAACTGCTGACGGCAGGTCTGGGCCCAGCGCCTGCGCGGTCTGACGCCCCCGCTCGGCGACACGCGCATTCGTGCCCTCGCCCGCGAACGCGCGCTGGTAGTAGGCGACAGACGACGGGACTTCTGCGATCAACGTCGCGTCATGTGACGCGAATTGCTGAACGGTGAGCATGGCGCGGGCGGTGTGGCCGACCAGATCACGGACGGTCCATTCACCTAAGCCTGGCAGATCCCACTGGTCATCGCCCACGTGGCTGGCGGTGGTGACGAAGAATTCCATCGCGTGCTTGTACGCTTCCCGTGGCATGGCTAGCTCACCACACCCTGCTCGCGTAGCTCCGCGATCCGTGCTGGATCGAGCCCGATCTCCGTCAGCAGTTCGTCCGTGTGCTGTCCCATGTCCGGTGGCAACCGACGCACTCCGCCTGGCGTACGGGAGAGCTTCACGGGTGTGTTCGTGAACGTGACCGGGCCGATGGCCGGGTGCTCCAGCGCTACGAACATGTCCCGTGCGTTGAGTTGCGGGTCAGCCGCCACCTGGGGAACGTCCTGCACCGGGCCTGCGGGGACGCCCTTGGCGGCGAGTGCTGTGACCCACTCGTTGGTGGTGCGCTCGGCCACCGCGGCTTCGAGGATCGGCCGCAGTTCGTCGTAGTTCTGAGTGCGAGCCCAGCCGGACAGGAAGCGCTCGTCGTTCGCAAGTTCGGGATGGCCCATCTCAGCGCACAGGCTTCCCCAGTGACCGGTTGGGCCATCTGAGACGGCGATCGCCACGTAACCGTCCTTGGTGCGTAGCGCCTGCACGGGCGCGACGACGGGATGGCGGGTGCCGATACGCTCGGGCACATCGCCGACTGCGAAGTAGCGCATGAGCGGGTTTTCGAGGATGGCCGCCTGGCAATCGAGCATGCTCATGTCCACGTGTTGCCCCTCCCCGGAGCGCTGGCGTTCCACCACCGCCGATAGCAAACCGATCGTGGAGAAGAGCGCTGCGGTCATATCACCCATGCTCACGCCAGGGCGCACGGGCCCGCCGTTCTCGTCGCCGGTGATGCTGAGCATGCCTCCCATCGACTGAACGATGATGTCCAGGGCGGCGCGCTCGTGGTACGGCCCGGTCTGGCCGAAGCCCGATATCGAGACCATGATGACTCTTGGATTTCGCGCGTGCACCGTGTCGTAGCCGAGCCCCAGCTTGTCCATGGTGCCTGGCCGATAGTTCTCGATGAGCACGTCGGCTCCGTCGATGAGCTCCAGAAGCACGTCTTTTCCTGCGGGCTGCTTGAGATCCAGCACCATGCTGCGTTTGCCGCGATTGATGCTCATGAAGTAGGTGCCGTAGGCACGAGCGTCTCCTCCATCGCTTGGAGGGATGAATGGCCCCGTGCCCCGCGCCTGGTCGCCTCCTGGCGGTTCGATCTTGACCACGTCGGCGCCGAGGTCAGCGAGCATCATCGTGGAGAACGGCCCGGCGAGCACGCGGGTGAGGTCGATCACACGCAGTCCCGCGAGTGGTCCTTGGTGAGTGGTTTGTGTCATACCTGCTCCTCTAGAAGATCAATGGCAACAATCAGACTGACGCGTGCATGGTACCCCCCAAGAACATTCGCGCCGCGTTCCTTATAATCAGGCCACGCAGTATTCGCAGTGCGGATTTCGGAGGTGGGTATGACGACGACTAAGGTGGATCTGGCTGATCTGCCGTTCTCCTGCGACGCCGCGCTCAAGGAATGGGCGGTGGCCATCGAGGCGCTCGGCCAAGGACGACTTGCGCTGATCATCCGTAAGGGTGGTATCCGCGAGGAGAATAACCGATTCGAGGTCAAGTTCCCGGAGTTCCTACTCTTCCCCTCGTTCGAGCACCAGCAGAGCGAGCTACTGCGCCCCGACCACGCCGAAGCCCTCGCTGATTCGATCAACGCGGTGCCAACGGATGACGGTCTGACGTTCACCCACTTCGCGAAGGTGCACTCGGCATTCCCGGTAACGGAGTTGCCGCAGCTAGAAGCGCTGGAGTCGCACCACATCTGGACGAAGGAGTACGCGGAGAAGCGCTTGCGATGGCGTCCCCGTGTTGCCCTCACCGCCATGGTGCTGCGCGTGTATCGCTTGCCGGTCGCCAAGCAGGCGCCGTTCAGGCCCGAGTACGTGGGCTGCAAGTCGTGGTTGCCGTTGCTGGATTCCGTCAACATCGACGCCCTCGAACCCGCGATGTCCGACGATGTGTTCGCCGCAGAGGCGGCCGCCATCGATGCCGCGATGTCAGCCGCCGCGCAGGTTGCGGTCTAGGGCCGTTTAGTCTTACGTAAAGTAATTATTACAGGGGGAACCCTTTGAAGTACCGAAAGCTTGGCACAACTGACCTGTCCGTATCCGAGGTAGCGTTCGGCGTTTGGACCGTCGCGACGGGCTGGTGGGGCAAAGTCGAGAAAGACGATGCCATCCGCCTGCTCCAGGAGGCTGAGAACCAGGGCGTAACGCTGTATGACACGGCGGATACCTATGCTGATGGTTACGGCGAGGAGTTGCTGCAGTACGCATTCCCCAAGAAGAAGCGCCAGGACATCATCATCGGCACCAAGTTCGGGTACGACCTGAAGACGCCACGGTGGGGCCATCACAAGGAACGCGCACAGCGCTGGGACCCGGAGTTCATCCGCGAAGCATGCGAGGACAGCCTGCGTCGCTTGGGCACGGACTACATCGACCTCTATCAGCTCCACAACCCGCGCATCGAGACCGTCCAAGATGACGAGGTGTTCGACACACTCGACGCCTTGGTCAAGGAGGGCAAGCTCCGCCACTACGGTGTGGCGCTAGGCCCCGACATCGGCTGGCGCGCCGAGGGCGAGGCAGCGATGGCTGAGCGTAAGGTGCCCAGCATTCAGATCATCTACAGCATCATCGAGCAGCAACCCGCTCGTGATTTCTTCCCCTTCGCTCACGACAACAATACTGGCCTGCTCGCGCGCGTGCCTCACGCGTCTGAGATCCTGACCGACGAGTTCACGAACCAGGTCAAGGTTGAGTTCGACGAGTCAGACCACCGAGCGCACCGCAAGCAGGAGTGGTTGGACACGGCGTTCGAGAAGCGCAATCGAGTGCTCTTCATCGCGCAGGAAACCGGTCGAACGCTGGCCCAGGCGGCCATCCAGTTCTGCCTATCCGAGCCCAACATCGCAGCGGTCTTGCCCAACATCGTGCGCAAGGATCAGCTTGACGAGTTCACCGTTGGAAGCGATGTCGCGCCTCTAGCCGCAGATGAAGTCGCTGAACTCTACCGGCTCTACGATGAGGAGTTTGCTAGTCTCGAAGAGATCCAGCCCCAGCGCACCTAGGCAAGGCAGGGTACTCCCTGCACGCCGCCCCGGGCTCGTTGGTAGGCAAATCGTGTAGCCAGTCGGGGCTCGCCCTCGGAACTCTTGGCTTTGCCGCTAGGACTAAAGGTCGCTTGGCCGCTCCGGGGAGGGCTCGCGAATGAGGGCACTCCGGGTCGCTGGCACTGCGCAAGCAGCGTAAGAGGGCTGGGTGGGTGGGCACACTAACGGCCTGCCCTAGACGTGGAGCAAGAGAGAGATTCTCGCGGGCTGCGCCTCGTGTCTGAATGACGTTAGTAGGGGCCCAAGAACTGAAGGTCGCTTGGCCGCTCCAGGAGAGATAGGGCGAGCGCTCTGTGCGCTAGCCACTCGTGAACGGCAATATGTGGGTGCAGGGCTGCGCCCTGCCTAGACGGCCATGATGTTGTAGCCGGCGTCTACATAGAGGATGGTGCCCGTGATGCCGGTGGAGAGCGGGCTGGCGAGGAACAGCGCCGCGTCGCCTACCTCATCCTGCGTGATGTTGCGACGCATGGGTGAGTGGTCAGCGTGGATCTTCTGCATGTCGGTGAAGCCGGAGATTCCGCGCGCTGCCAGCGTGTTGAGTGGGCCTGCAGAGATCGCGTTCACCCGGATGTTGCGCTGACCGAATTCCGACGCCAGTTGCTTGACTTCGTTCTCCAGTGCGGCCTTGGCCACACCCATGATGTTGTAACCGGGGTAAACCTTGTCGGCGGCGTGGAAGGTCAG
Source organism: Chloroflexota bacterium (assembly GCA_027618515.1). Classification (GTDB taxonomy): domain Bacteria; phylum Chloroflexota; class Dehalococcoidia; order Lucifugimonadales; family Australimonadaceae; genus CALGTL01. The sequence goes on from JAQCEV010000016.1 coordinate 31,182, forward strand.
CGTCATGATGCTTCCGCCGTCGGTCATGCGTTCAGCGCCGAGGCGTGCGACCGGTAGCAGCGAGTACGCGCTCACGTCCATGGCCAGGCGGAATCCGTCGATCCCGGTAGCTGAGAAATCGCCAGCGAGATCGTCCTTATTGGCGAAGGCCACGCAATGCGCGACAGCCGCAAGCGGGGCTCGCGATGTGGCGGCATCGAACGCCGCTGCGACGGATGCTTCGTCGAGCACGTCGCACTCTACTGCCTGCGTATTGTCCATGTCCTTGACCAGATCAAGAACCGTGCGCCCCATGCGCTCGTTCTGGTAGGTCACGGTCAGACTTGCGCCTGCCTCATGGAAACGTTGGGCGATGGCCCAGGCGATGGAGCGATGATTCGCGACGCCGAAAACTACTGCTGACTGGCCGGAGAGGTCGATGGAAACAGCCACTGTTTACGCCTTCGTTGCCAGACCGTCGAGAGCGCACCAAGGGTCGCTGTCGTTCCCCAAGGCAACGTCGGGGCGCTTCACGCCCTTCGCCATCTCGTCCTCGATCAAGGCAAAGTCTTGTTTGGGAACCAAGTGGAGCAGGCCTTGGAAGGCCAGAGGCCACTGTTCAGGGGCCCACTTCTTCACGTACTGCATCCGGGGTGCGATGAGCCGGGCGTCTACCACGTGATCATCATCCAGGATGATGTCAGGCTTCAGGTTCACGCGCCAAGCGAAAGTCTCGTCGGGTTCAGTGGTCGGCCAGGTGGGTGTTGGGTCTTCGAAGTACGTGGAAGAGACCGTCGCAACGACACCGAACACGAGGCGAACAGACACGTAGAACAGCACGCGGTCGCCGATCGCCATCCGCTGAACGCGCTTGCGCTGGTTCCTCCCCATGCCGAGCAGAGTGAAGCCTTGCTCGACGCACTTGTCGTAGTACTCGGGGCGGACCGCGATCATCCAATAGTTCCTAGGTGTGGCCGTAACCATGCTCAAATGATATCACGGAGGGCAGGGCCAGCAGGGGCGATTAGTTGCACAGAAGGGACTCCGGAAAGTGTTTCCGACCACGGCCGGATGGCCGCTTCGGGGTCGCTCAGATAGAATGACTGGGTTGGACACTGCCGGACTGTCCTGGCGCCCCTTGCCCTGGAGTATGCAACTTGGCCATCGCTACCAACCTCGGTTTTCCGCGACTCGGTGCCAACCGGGAACTCAAACGGGCCATCGAGTCCTATTGGGCAGGCAAGATTGATGAGAATGCGCTCCTCCGGACGGGCGCAATCATCAGACGGGATAACTGGCTCGTGCAGCAGAAGGCTGGGATAACCCACGTTCCTTCCAACGATTTCTCCCTCTACGATCAGGTTCTCGATACGACCGCGATGCTCGGGGCCATCCCCGAACGATTCGGCCACGAAGGTGGGCTGGTGAGTCTCGACACCTATTTCGCCATGGCGCGAGGTACCGTGGGCGATGACGAAACGCCCAGTGTTCCAGCGATGGACATGACGAAGTGGTTCGACACGAACTACCACTACATCGTCCCTGAGCTTGAGGCAGGGATGAAGTTCAAGCTCTCTAGCACCAAGATCCTCGACGAGTTCGTCGAGGCGCGAGAGATGGGGATACTCACCCGCCCAGTGCTCCTTGGGCCCGTCACCTTTCTTATGCTCTGCAAGACCAGGGAGCCGAAACTCGACCCGCTCGCCATGATGGAGTCCATCCTGCCGGTCTACGAAATCGTTCTGAAGCAGCTGGCTGCCGAGGGCGCTGAGTGGATACAGGTCGACGAACCCATGCTTGGTATGGATCTCGACGACCGTGAACGCTCAGCGTTTGGCCTAGCCTTCGCGCGTCTTTCGTCGGCTTCTTCGTCGTTGAAGTTGCTCGCCACGATCTACTTCGGTGACCTACGAGACAATCTGCGAGCGACCTTGGCCCTCCAAGTCGCTGGTATCCACATCGACCTCGTCCGTGGCCCTGAACAACTCGACGAGGTGATGGCGAAGCTGCCACCAAACATGGTTCTCTCGATCGGACTGGTCGACGGGCGCAACATCTGGAAGACGGACCTGACCCAGGCAACAGCACTGGCAACAAAGGCAGTGTCCACACTAAGTAGCGAGCGAGTCATGATCGGGCCGTCTTGTTCACTCCTCCACTGTCCGGTGGATCTCAATCTTGAGACAGGCCTGGATGCTGAGATGCGGTCGTGGATGTCGTTCGCGAAGCAGAAGGTTCGGGAGATCGCGGTGATCGCGGCCGTTGCCGGTACGCGGGGCGTCGGCGCTGGAGCACTCCTCGCCGAGAACGCTGCCGCGATGGAATCGCGGCGTTCGTCCCGGCGGATCCATAATCCGTTGGTTGAGGATCGGGCCGCGTCTGTGACACCGGAGATGTACGGACGCACGAGTCCGTACGAGGAGCGACAACCGCTTCAGAAACAGTCCCTCAAGCTTCCTCAACTCCCTACAACAACCATTGGTTCGTTCCCGCAGACTCCCGAGATACGCAAGGCGCGCGCCTCACTGCGCAGCGGGCAAATGAGCCCGACGGCGTACCAACGATTCCTGAAGAAAGAGATCGAGGCGGTCGTTCGCTTTCAAGAAGAGATCGGCCTAGACGTTCTGGTTCACGGTGAAGCTGAGCGGAACGACATGGTGGAGTATTTCGGCGAGCAGCTGGAAGGCTACATCTCCACGACCAACGGTTGGGTGCAGAGCTTTGGGACGCGCGCCGTGAAGCCGCCCATCATCTTCGGCGATATCTCTCGTCCAGAGCCCATGACAGTGAAGTGGGCCGCCTACGCGCAATCGCTGACCGACAAGCCGGTGAAAGGCATGCTTACGGGCCCCATCACCATGCTCGAATGGTCCTTCGTCCGCGACGACCAGCCTCGGAGCGACACGTGCCGCCAGTTGGCGCTCGCCATCCGCGACGAGGTGCTGGATCTGGAGAAGTCAGGCATCCGCATCATCCAGGTCGACGAGCCCGCTATGCGGGAGGGCCTCCCTCTCCGCCGCGCTGATTGGGCCGGTTACCTGGCCTGGGCCGTCGAGTGTTTCAAGCTCACCGTCGCTGGCGTCACCGACCGCACCCAGATCCACACGCACATGTGCTACGCCGATTTCAACGACATCATCGAGTCGATCGGTGAGATGGACGCAGACGTTATCTCTATGGAAGCCTCGCGCTCTGGGATGGAGTTGCTGTCCGCATTCGGAGAGTATCGCTACCCCAACCAGATCGGGCCTGGCGTGTACGACATCCACTCTCCGCGGTTGCCATCTGCCGATGAGATGAAGGACCTACTGGTTAAAGCATTAGACGTGCTGGGCGCAGATCAAGTGTGGGTGAATCCCGATTGCGGTTTGAAGACTCAAAGCTGGGAAGAAGTCAGGGTGTCGTTGGGCAACATGGTCGACGCCGCGAGATCGCTGCGGTGACCCTCATCCTGTGAAGCCCGAACGCTAGATGACCAGAACGCCCGGCCACCAGAACGCCCGGCTAGAGGTAACGATGAGCAAGGAAGCATTCCGTCAGGCAGGCAGTTTCTTCGCAGACACTGTGGAGAAGATCAGTTCGAGCCAGTGGGACGAGTCCGCGCTCGGGGTTTGGAACGTCCGCGACCTAGTTGGACACACCAGCGCGTCACTCGGTCGTGTAGCGGAGTTCAGCAAGCAGCGCGCCGACAAAGTTGATATCGCCTCTGCCGCTCAGCACTACCACGTGTCGCTGGCTGCACAGGGCATCAACGACGCCATTGCCGACCGTGGGCGGGAAGCTGGCCAGGAGCTCGGCGACGAAATCGCGGCAACGATTCGCACGTCCCTCAACAAGGCACTCACAGCGCTGGATGCTGTGCCTGACGGCACGATCATCGCGTACCCCAACGGTGGCATCAAACTCGAACATTACCTGGAAACTCGCGTGCTTGAACTTACCGTTCACACGCTGGACATCCTCGCCGCCACGGGCATCGAGGTCGAGCCGCCACGTGAAGCACTGTCCTGCACGCTCCACCTCCTCGCCGATCTCGCCGTTGACTCGGGCTACGGGGGCCAACTTGCGCTCCTCGCGACTGGCCGTGGCGTCATCGCCGACCGCTTTTCCGTCCTGGGCTAACGCTGGCCTTGGCCAACGCTGGCACGCCTCGCCCTTCACGCACTCGCTGCCGCTCGGCAGTGGCCATCGCCAAGTGCCGATGATCGTCAACGGAGCGCCTCGATCGCTACTCCTACGTGCTATCCGAGTTCTACGCGGCCGCCAAGCATACGCAGGTAGTTCGCGGTGGTGACCTCTGCCACGGTCTCGATGTCCACGCCCTGGAGCTCGGCGAGCTTCTCAGCGACCTGCGGAAGGTGCCAAGGCTCCGTCCGGCGTAGTGGGTTCTTCTTGAACGGCTGCGGATAGGAGTCGGTCTCGATCACCAGACGGTCGAGAGGGAGTTGCGCTGCCACCGCCTGCAACGGCTCCTCGCGCAGCAGCGGCTTGGCCAACGAAACGTAGAATCCGATGTCCATCGCCTGCTTCGCCAACTCCATGGAACCGCCGAAGTAGTGCCACGCACCACCTACGTCGCCTGCGTGCTCCTCGTTGAGGATGCGCACGGTGTCCGGGTCTGCCTCGCGTGAATGGATGACCAGCGGAAGGCCAAGATCGCGCGCCATGCGTATCTGGATACGTAGCGCGTCTTGCTGCACGGCCTTGTCTGGCGAGTGCGGCATATAGTCCAGCCCGCACTCGCTCCACTCAACGACCTCGGCATGCGTGGCGAGATCGTGCAAGTGCTCTGCCGTGGCGTCGTCTAGGGGCCCTGTCAGGTCTGCCGGATGAAGGCCGATCCCTGCCTTGATGAAAGAGTGGGACTCGGCCAGGGCAAGCGTGTTTTCGCAGGAGGAGACGGTCGTGCCCGCTGCTATAATCAGCCCGACATTTGCCAGGCGGGCTCGTTCTAGCAGCCCTTCCAATTCATCGGGGCTGTACTGGTCAACGTGGGTATGGCCGTCGATCAGCGGATGGCGGGTGGTTTTGAGCTCTTCTTCGAACGTCATAGTGTTGCGAGATTGTAGCCGGTCGAAAGAACCCCAGACAGGCTGCTTGGAGAGCACTTGCTCCTGACATCTCCCTATGAATCGGCGCGCGCACTCGTCAGTAACCGATGGGTGCAACTCGCGGCCGGCGCCGTCTTCAGCGTCGGCTTAGGGTACGCAGCGTTCAGATCTATCGCGTGGCGCGATGTCATCGACACGTTCGTCCATTTCCCCGTTGGCTATGCCTTATTGAGCCTCGTACCGCTGATCGCCGCTATGCTGCTCAGGGCCGGGCGATGGTCGGTTCTCCTCAAGGGCGAACCCGTGACGTTCCGGCAGGTCTTCATCACCCAGAACGCGGGCATCGGCCTCAACAACATGCTCCCCGTCCGGGTTGGCAGCGAGGCGCTCCAGCTTGGTCTCGTGACACGCCGCTACAAAGTTCCCCTGCCACGTGCACTAGCGTCTTTAGTGGGCGGCAACGTCCTGGACATCTTTGCGACTGGCATCCTCATGACCGCCGGCGTCCTACTGGTGCCGGGCCTGCGCGATTCCAAGATAAGCATCCAGCTATTCGGTGCGGTCGTCATGCTCACCGTCAGCATGCTGGTGATGCTGGGCGTTTCGCGCGGCATGGGATCCATCCCGATCGCCAATCGATTCAACTTCTTCCACCGGCTCATCGGCGCCCTGCGCGACCTCCGTGGTGAACCGGGCCGATTGGCTCTGTCGTTCGCCGCGACCTTCCTCCACTGGTTCCTCATGGGCGTCACGGGATGGGTGCTGGCGCTCGGGCTGGACATCGACGTTGACCCGCTGACGATGGCGACAGTCTTGGTCGCGGCGACGTTCTTCACGTCGGCGATGCTGTCGCTACCGGGAGGCGGAGGTACGTACCACTTCGCGCTCGTGTCCATGCTGGTCGTGTTGGGCGCGGATCGAGAGCTCGCGTTCAGCTTCGCGTTCGTCATGCACCTGCTGGTGTTCGTGCCGCCCATGCTCGTCGCGCTCGTGGTGATGGCCCGCTTCGGCACTGGCGCACTCCGTGGTCATGGACCGTCCGCCGCCGCACTTGGAGGCGACGCTGAGGACGTCTCTGGCGAGATGCCGTCATCCTAGGTATCGTTCGACTTTCCGGTTTGGTCGTTGCAGCACTCGCCTTGTTAGCGGCGTGTTCTGCGGACCCGACGCCCACGCCGATCCCCGCGACCCCGACGCCCACGTTGATCCCCACGCTGGGGCCACCACCTGAGGGAACCTTACGCGTGGCCGTGATCGGCGCTGCTCCCCACCAGGACCTTCACCGGCTCGTCAGCGAGTGGGCCACCCTGTTCGGAGCGGGCCTTGGGTACAACCGACTGTTCAGGTTCGTCGCAGACCCCAGCACCGAGCTACCGAGCCTGCGCGTGGAGTGCGACCTCTGTCGCAGTTGGCGATTTGTGGATGACACCACCCTTGAGGTCAAGCTGCACCCCGACGCCTGGTGGCAAGGCGCCGACGATTACGCGTCCCGGCCTGTTGCCCCGCTGGACGTGTTGTGGAGCCTTGAACGCCTGCGTGAGCCCGGCTCCCCCCACGAACGCCTTCTGGATTCGGTCGACGTCATCGAGGTAGTCGGTGAGAGCACGGTGCGCTTCCGGCTCCACCACCCAGACGCTGATCTGCTATTGAAGCTCGCCAGTCCCTACGCCGTGATCATGGCGCCTGACTCGCTGGACGGCGTCAACTTGCGGACGGGGCGCGTGCTGGGCGCGGGCGCGTGGCGCTACGTGCGCGGAGGCTCGGGGCAGGTGACGCTGACCGCGTGGGATGACTACTTCCGCGAGGGCGAGCCCGCCGCCAACGCGGTTCAGTTCCTGCCCGTCTCCGACCTGGCCACGGGTGTCGTGTTGTTGGATCTCGACCGCGCAGACATGGCGCAGGTCACCGAACAGCAGTGGGCCCAGATGGACCACGAGCAATACGACTCGGTCGTCGTGGACCGACAAGGGCGTGGGGTGCTCTTTGGCATCAACGCTGATCGCCAGCCGTTGGCTGACCAGGCTGCTCGCCGGGCCATCTTCGGCGCGCTCGACCCGCAGGCCGCCATCGCCGAATCGTTCGGCATCGGTTGGGTAGGGGCAGGGATGCCTCTTATTGAGCCGTCGTGGAGGCTTGATGACGCAACGCTAGCGCTGCAGTTCGACGCGCCGGGCGTCGCCATAGACGCACCCCTCACGCTGACCATAGGCAATTTCGGCGAGGCGTTCGTCACCCACGGTGAGGCCCTCGCTGCGCAACTGCGTGACGCTGGTTTCGACATCACGACCGATGTGGTTTCGCGTGGAGCCTACCTCGATCGAGTGTGGCAGCAACGCGATTACGACCTGTTCGTTGGCCCCATGCCACCTACCGACACGCCCAACGCGTTCATGCTCGCCCTGCTCCATAGCCGTGGCGCGTCCAACGTCACCGGGGCCGGGTCTGCCGAGCTTGATGCGCTCATCGAGGCGTTCTCCGTCGAGCTGAACGCGGCCAACCGAACGGACCTCGCACGACGCGCGCAAACGGCAGCTCTCGACGGCGCTTGGCTGTTCATGGCGGCTGGCTTATCCGAGCGATGGGCATTCAACGAGCGTGTTGTCGATCCACCACGAGCGTTTCCCCAAGGCTCGGGAGACGGGTGGAAGTACGTTAGTGTTGAGTAGGCGCTATAATGCCGGAAATCGCTCCCCCAGAAGGTACGGTTGGCATGGCCACCATGCACCGTCCGCCCGGACACCGCATCTGAAGTAGTGAGCCCGAGGCAATGGGGTAGAAGCATTGGAGGAAGCACATGGCAAAGCCTGAGCACGTAACAGACGCAGAATTTCAGAAGTCGGTTCTCGAATCCGACATTCCGGTTTTGGTGGATTTCTGGGCTGACTGGTGTGGCCCTTGTAAGATGATCGCCCCTGTCGTCGAGGAGCTCGCCGAAGAGTACGACGGCAAGTTCGCATTCGCCAAGCTGGACGTGGACTCGAACCCGCAGACCGCGATGACCTTCGGTATCCGCAGCATCCCTGCGCTGCTGTTGTTTAAGAACGGTGTCGTGGCTGAGCAAGTTATCGGCGCGGTTCCGAAGGCGATCCTCAAGCGCAAGATAGACAAGGTTCTCGAGGACTAACCCTCAGTCCTGGTCGGAGACACAGACAAACTGAGCGCCCCGCCGAGTCGTGGCGCTTCTGCGTTCGCCATGAGCTTCACGCGAATGGAACGCTAAGCACATATGGGGGTGGATGGGTCCCGGTGGGTCTCGCGGTCTTCAAAACCGTTGCCGGGCTAGCTTCCTAGTCCGGGGTGGGTTCGACTCCCACGCACTCCCGCCAGATAACGGCCATGTAAACGATGCCCCCGCCTTGCTACTGAAGACGTGGGCATTGGGGGCCTTGCTACCGGCGATCTCCACGTCCAGGACGGGTGCAGCGAGATAACGTCGACCGACTTGCCACT
>JAQCEV010000119.1 GCA_027618515.1 Chloroflexota bacterium
CGCTTAGCAGGGGCTAGTTGGATGATGGTGCGAAGTTCTGAAGAACAGCCTTGATGTTGTCAGGTAGCGTGCTCATGTCGAGTAGAGCTTTCTTGATCGGATCGCCACCGGCGTAGCCGTAGGCTTCCAGGTAGCCCGCAACGTCAACCGCTGCGACGAACTCTTCATCCTCGACGACGAGCTTGAACTTCTCGCGCCAGTATTCCGCGACTTCGGGCTCCACGCCGGGGGGCAAGAGGAACGTGCGCGAGATCAGCGAGATGGTTTCCCAAGCGCTGAAAGCTTGTTTGTCGAGAGCTGACCAAGTGACGCCTGCGATGTCGTAGACGTGAGGCACCTCGGCCTGGGTAGAGCCGATCGCCGTGAGCCATTCTTCACTGCTCTCCGTGCCCCACCAGAACAACGGAGCCAAGCGCCCGTCTTCTACCCAATCGGGGTACAAGCGACCTGCCAACCCGGTGTCACAACCCCAGATGGTGTTGATCTCGCCGCGGTCGAACGCTGCCATGACTTCGGCAGATCCGCCGTAGCCGTAGATGTTCTGGATCGGGCCCTCCAGGTACTCAACGAATTCGACGCCCGGATTATTTCCTGGGCCAGTCTGGCCGGTCTTCAGTTGGATGCCGTTGTCGATGACCTCTTGCCAGCTTGAAGCAACGCTGCGGTCAACACATGCTAGTGAGGGGTTCAACTGGAAGGTCGGGGAGCCGATGACTTCGAGGGCTTCGAAATCGAGTCCCTCAACGTCGCCGTATAGCCCCTGCTGGATGAACCAGCGCTGGTGGGTCGCGCCTGCTGTGAATCCGTCGGGCTTCGCGTCAAGCGTTGCTCGCAGACCGCGCAACTGTGCGGCGCCGTCGATGTTTTGAACGACGAACTTGGTACCTTCGGGGAAGTACTTGGGGCCGAACCTCGAGAAGATACGAAGCAGCGTGTCGTAGCCGCCGCCCGGCGCCGTACCGGTGATCAACTTGATGGTTTTGCCAGCGAAGTACGCGTCACCGTCGAACGCAGGTAGCGGCGTCGGTGTCGCCGTTGCGGGAGCCGGTGTTGGCGTGGGTGCGCCAGGGACTAGCGTCGCAGTTGGCGTCGCCGTTGGGGGGGTGGATGTCGGGGTCGCGGTCGGCTCGTCGGAGCCGCAGGCCGCGAGCACCAGAGTGGCGATGATGGACAACGCCACGAGGGATAGCAGTCTTACTGGGGTCTTCATTATTCCTCCCGCCACACAAGGTGGCATGAAGAAGGTAACTATGCCCCAGGGAAGATGTCAACGCAGAATCGTGCTCCTGAGCAAAATTGCCCTTGATTGCGTTGATATACGTCCTGGCTTGCTCCGGCCACTGGGCAGGTCTATGCTCCGCCCGATCCTGCCAGGACCTTCGGCGAAGTCGTTGCCTGGCTGACTCCCCAAGGCTCACCTACGAAGGAGGCTCGACATGGCTGTTGGATCTGGTAAGGCGATCGATGCAGATGGTCACATCCGGGACACGGAGGCGTTGATCCGCCCCTATCTTGAGGCGCCATACGACAAGCGGCCACGCCTGGCGATGGGTGGGTCTAGCGACGGCTACGACAACACGATGGGCATGACGCTCGGCACTCGGGTGGTTGATGTACAGGTGTGGCTGGACGCGTTGGATCAAGCCAACCTAGAGCAGGCCGTCCTGTACCCGACCGGGAGCCTGGGGTCCGGGTGGCTGCGCGAGGCGGACTTCGCTGTGGCGAGGTGTCGTGCCTACAACGAGTTCTTGTCCGAGGCGTACATGAAGGTGAGCCCACGATTCCGCGGGGTCGCGCTGTTGGCGCCACAAGACCCGGTGGAAGCCGCCAAAGAACTGCGCCGCTGCGTCGTTGACCTTGGCATGGTCGGCGGGACGCTTCCCGAGGGGCCCTACCTATACGGTGAGCGCAAGTACGACCCGATCTATGAGGAAGCGCAGCGCCTGGATGTCCCCATCGCCATCCACGGCTCTGGTCGAATCCACGGGATGATCGAGGAGTACATGTTCGATGACTTCATCCAAGTCCACTCCATCGGCCACGCTTTCACGCAGATGAAGCAGTTCGTCAGCATCGTGTTCGAGGGCGTGCCTGCGCGTTTCCCCGATCTGCGCGTCGCGTTCCTCGAAGCTGGGTGCGGCTGGGCCGTCTACATGCTCGATCGCATGGACGAGAGGTATCACATGCGCGCGCACGAAGAGGCGGCACTGCTGACCAAGAGCCCTAGCGAGTACGTGGCCGATGGCAACATCTTCATCTCGCTGGAGGCGGACGAGCGTCTGCTCCCCGAGACGATGCGCCTGCTGGGCGACGACATCTTCGTCTACGCGTCGGACTTTCCGCACTGGGACGCAGCGTTCCCGGGGAACATTCAGCACCTACTGGCGCGAACCGACCTGACCGAGGAGCAACGCAGGAAGATCACGCGTGACAACGCTGTAAGTCTGTACAGGTTGAGCTGATGAAAGTCGTTATCGCAGGGCCGAACGGGCCGGACGAGGAATGGGACGCGCTTAAGGAGGCCGGCCACGAGGTCGTGTTCGGCCAGATCGACCGCAACCTAGGCGGGCGTCTGTCAGATGGCGAGTTGATCGAGCTATGCCAGGGGGCTGACGTTCTCGTGTCGCTCTTCGTGTCTCGCCAAGTGGTGGAGGCTTTGCCTGACCTCACGACCATCGTGGGGCCCGCCGTCGGTACCGAGAAGATCGCCATCGACGCCGCGACTGAGAACAACATCCTGGTTTGCCACAGCCCATCACGTCAGAACGTCATAGGCGTCGCGGAGGCGTCCATCGGCATGATGCTGGCGCTGGCCAAGCGGGTGAAGCGCAAAGAGGCTCGCTTGCGTGGCGGCGAGTGGGGACAACGCGTGGATCGCGGTTTCCTGATGTGGGAGAAGACGGTTGGCCTTATCGGGCTGGGCCGGACGGGCGGCGGCGTTGCTCGTCGCCTCATGGGCTGGGATCTCAACGTGCTGGGCTACGATCCGTACGTTGGGCAGGCGCGCTTCGACCAACTGGGCGTGAAGCGCGTGGACATGGACACGCTGCTAAGCGAGTCCGATTTCGTGTCGGTGCACGTCACCATCACGCCGGAAACGACCAAGCTCATCAACGAGGATGCGCTGCGCGCGATGAAGAAGACGGCGTACCTGGTCAACACGTCGCGCGGGGAGGCTGTGGACGAGGACGCGGTTTGTCGTGCGATCAACGAAGACTGGATAGCGGGGGTAGCGCTGGACGTTTTCGACCCCGAGCCGCTTCCTCAGGACAGCCCACTGAGGGATCTGGATCAGGAACGAGTCATCCTGACTCCCCATAACGTGGCCGCCAGTGAGGCGAGCCGCATGGGCAACCAACGGTTGGCGATGGAGAACGCTATCGCGGTGCTGGGCGGCTCCCTGCCACACGAGTACATCAAGAACCCGGAGGTTCTGCCCACCTGGCGTGGTGCCGGACTTTACGAGTAGCGCGAGGTTATTAGATGACTGAGCAACGCTTGCAGGTAGTGCAAGTCACGAAGAGTAACGTGGACGACCTGATGGCCATGCTTCGTGGACTTGCGGAATACCACGGGCAGGACGTGCCTGATCTGGTCAAGTCCGCCAGACTGCGGGCTGACCTGCTAGGTGACGATCCCCCGTTCGAGGCCTACGTCGCGATGCGCGACAGTGAGGCCGTCGGTTGCCTCACGCTGGACAAGAGATACTCGACGTACACAGCTGAGCGGGTGCTGTTCATGGGCGATCTCTACGTGGACGGCGCTCAGCGCAGGGCGGGGATCGGGGAGACTCTGCTCGAATTCGCCAAGGGACGTGCTCGCGAGCTGGGGTGCACGGCTTTGGAGTGGAACATGGTTCGCGAGAACGAGAGCGCGCGACCCTTCTACAGCAAGAACGGCGCCGCCGAATGGGGCAACATCTTGGTCTGGTACCGAATCATTCTCTAGGCGAGCGGCCTACTCGTGGAGCGCTCGGTATACCTTCTCGGCGGTGATCGGCAGATCCGTGATGCGAATGCCGCACGCATCTGCGACCGCGTTGGCGATGGCCGGCGCCATGGGTGAGAACGAATTCTCGCCGATGCCCTTGATGTTGAACGGGCCGACTCCGCCTTCGGACTCCAGAGTGATGGATTGGAACTCCGGCATGTCAGCGAACGTCGGCACCTTGTAGTCGGCCAATGACTGCGTGCCCACGACTCCGTCGCTCACCATGATCTCCTCCATGACGCCGTAGCCCATCCCCTGGATCGCCCCACCTCTGACCTGGCCGTCGTGGCCTATCGGGTTCAGCACTTGGCCTGCGTCTGCCACCGCCGTAAGCCTGTCGATGACGACCTGGCCAGTGTCCAAGTCCACGGTGACCTCGGCCACGTGGATCGTGAACGCTGTCACGTGGGCGTGCGCCATGTCCTTGTAGTCGTATGCTCCACCGATGGACGCATCGGTTCGCGAAAGCAGATCGCTGAGCGGCGTCGCACCCTGCACGCCTGCTCGCACGAGCCCGCCGGTCGTTAGGCTCATACCCTCTTCGCTCCACCCTTCCAACTCCGCCGCCAGCCTGAACAGCGCATCACGCGCCTCGATGGCGGCATTGGTCACCGCCTCGCTGGCCATGCGTGTGTTGCGACTGGCACCGGCACCTGAGTCGTAGCCGGTTTCGTCCGTGTCCCACACCGCCACCGAAATCTTGCCGGGGTCGACGCCGAGGATGTCTGAGGCCATCTGGGTCAGGATCGTGTACGTGCCCGAGCCTTGCTCGAAGATCGACGTGTGGATCACGACTGACCCGTCTGGGGTGAACGTCACCGCAGCGTGCGTCTCTCCGCCCCCTGGTGCGCGCTCTCCCATGCCAACGCCGATGCCTGAGCGCGTGTGGCCCTCGCCGCCGCGCTCACGACCGTAGCCCGTGCTTTCAAGCGCTGCCTCGAACGCCTCCAAGCCACGCAGGTCGTGGTACTCCTCGCCGAGCCCGTTGATGTCGCCCGCACGAATAACGTTCTTGCGTCGCATGTCGGCAGGGTCCATCCGCAGTTGGCGTGCCATCACGTCCACGTGGGATTCCATCGCGAATATTGTTTGAGGTTCGCCAGGACCACGCATGTGGCCAGCGGGGACACGGTTCGTGTACACGTGGTGAGCTGTCACCCGAGCGTGGGGGATGTGGTACGGCCCGATGCAGTGGCGTGGGCCAGGAAGGAACCCCAGAGGCAGGAAGCCTGCGTATGCTCCAGAGTCGTAGGTGGCGACGATGTCTGTCGCCAGGATGGTTCCGTCGTTCTTGACGCCAGACCTGACGTGAACGCTCGATGGGTGGCGAGGGTTGGCCGCCGTCAGCTCTTCACGGTAGTCCATCACCATGAGCACCGGTTGGCGGGCGGCTCGCGACAGGAAGTACGCGATGGGTATGTTCATCTGCCCACCCTTGCCACCGAAGTCACCACCGATAGTGGTGTGGTGGATGTGGATGGACTCCGGGTCTACGTCCGTCGTCTGCGCGACATCACGCTTCAGTCCGTGCGGGCCCTTGTTGGAGGCCCATATATCCACCTGCCCATCGTCGCGGCAGGACACCAAACAGGTATGGGTTTCCATGTACGCCTGGTGCATCATCGCGGTCGTGTACGTGCCCTCGATGATGACGTCTGACTCAGCGAAACCCACGTTGGTGTCTCCGGTGCCCCAGCTAGACGATACGAACACGTTGGATGGCGTTTCCAGGGGCTTGCTGCCTGTGTAGTCGTTGAAGTTCGGGTGCAGGAGCTTGGCGCTCGGCGATGCGGCCTCCACCGGATCGAAGATCGGCGTTAGGTCTTCGTAGGTCACGTCGATCAACGCGAGGGCTCGGTCGGCGGTCTCGGAATCGTCTGCGGCGACTGCCGCGACGATATCGCCGACGAACCGCACGGTATCGTCCGCGATCAGGGGGATGTCGAAGATGCGCCTGCCAGTCATCGCACCACGCACGTCAGCGCCGGTCAGCACCGCGTGGACGCCGGGCAACGCTGCGGCGAGCGTCGTGTCGATGGCGGTGATGCGCGCGTAGGGGTGAGGGCTGCGGAGCACGCGCCCCCACAGGGCGTTGGGCATCTCCACGTCCGCGCTGTAGCGGGCGGAGCCTGTGACTTTCCCCGCTCCGTCGACTCGTGGTAGTGGGGTTCCTGTGGCGCGTCGAGTAGTCATGCCCGGAGCCTAGCACAACAGCCGCTCCCTGTTGACACCCGGCACGCCGCTCCCTAGATTGCGCTGCCTAACGATTTGAGCATCAGCGACGCCGTACCGTGCGACCAGATGGCCGCAGCGCGCGCCGCGAGGAGCCATGAGGAGAAGAGGATGTATGACTTTTCGGGCAAGGTAGCGCTGGTGACCGGTGCGGGCGGCGAGCGCGGGTTCGGGAGGGCTATCGCGAATCGGCTAGCGGACGACGGTGCCGACGTGGCGGTGAACGACGTGACGACGACACCGTACGGCGGGGGTTGGAACGGCGTTGACGCTGTGGTTGAGGAGATCAAGGCCAAGGGCAGGCGGTCGATGTCGGTCATCGCTGACGTGTCGGACGGCGATGCCGTGCAGGGGATGGTGGACGATGTGGTGGCGCAGTTCGGGAAGATCGACATCTTCGTGGCCAACGCTGGCTCTCGGCCTGGGCCGGACCGCGTGCCGGTGGTGGAACTGACTGAGGATGCGTTCGACGAAGTGTTGCGCGTCAACGTCAAGGGGACGTTCCTGACGTGCCAGGCCGTCGCGCGTCACATGATCGAGCGTGGCGGCGATGGCAAGATCGTGATCATCAGTTCCACGGCAGGGAAGCGTGGCCTTCCACTCTATGCGGCGTACACGGCGTCCAAGTTCGCGCTGGTGGGCTTCACGCAGTCGTTCGCGCATGAGATGGGGCAGTTCAAGGTCAACGTGAATGCGATCTGCCCAGGGCTCGCCGAAACGGAACGGGTGATCCACATCGCAGGCGCGCTTCGCAGCGAAGGCCAGACGGCTGAGGATCAGTTGGCGGAGATGGTGCGCCAGCGATCAGCGGTGAACCCTCTAGGGCGCATCACTGAGACGCGGGACATCGCGAACATGGCGGCGTTCCTGTCGTCGAGTGAAGCGGACTACCTGGCTGGGCTCGCCATCAGCGTCTCGGGCGGGGATGTCATGTTCTAGGCTGGCTCGGTTTTGCGTCTCTACGGTTGATTTGTTTTAAAGAAGAAGGG
>JAQCEV010000017.1 GCA_027618515.1 Chloroflexota bacterium
GTGGCGTCGCCACCACAAGCCGCTAGCACAACCGCAAACACTGCACCGAGCAGCGTTAGGGCAGCAGCCTTCTTGAAACTGAACCTCATCTACTTCCTCCCAATGATGTCCCTCAGGCACGTGCCTGGGGCATGTGTAACCTAGCCGCTGCGCTTGGCCAGCAACCGAAAAAACCCTATCTGCCTCACGGGGAGTTGTCAACTCTGGTACGATTCGATGGCTCGGTGTTGACTGTGCGTAAGTGGGAGACAAAGCAGAAGCGCCGACCTGTTGGCCGGCGCTTCTTGTTACTTCCAGTGATGGTCTGCTGTGCTAGTTGCCGAGGATCTCGCGGTTAATCCACTCAGGGAACGCCGCCTCAGGCCAGATGATGAACAGCAGGTTGTCCGCCATGACAAATTCGAACATGAACACCATGAACACGGCAACGGCTACGCCGACCCAGCGGAGGCGGTTGTTCATCAGCATGATCGGCAGCCACGCTGCGAGTGCGAGCGCACCGTAGCGGAGGCCAACGAACCCAGAGATCATGACAAACCCGAAGAGTCCGCTGGAGACGATGATGGCGGCCGCCTTGAAACCCGGCGCAGTCAAGCTGAGCATGCCCAGGTCCATGATGCTCGAACGCCGACTCGTCCGGTTCTTCAGGTGGAAGAACAGTTGAAGCAGCGACAGGAAGATGACACCGCCTGACATGAGCTTGGGCAAGAACGCTGCGGTCGGGGTGAACCCGCCCGCCGATGCGTACATAGCCATGCCTCCACCCACCATCAACAAGATGGGGATGTTCTTGACGTCGATCAAGGCTCCCATCAGGGAGACCGGGGCAGCGGGCTCGGTGCTGATGCCAGCCGCAGCATTCTCAGCATCCTCCCGTGCGAACGTGTCTGCGGCTTGCTTCTTGCCGGAACGCCAGAAGAAGTACGCGGAGAGAACGGCGATCACTACGAGGACGATCGACAAAGGCCGCGTGACCACGCCTATGGCTCCGTGGATGTTGACCGCCGACTGGAAATTCAACTCGATGACAGGCCCAAGAATCACTCCCAGCAGCAGCGGGGGGCGCGGCCACTGGAACAACTTCATGATGAGACCTATGCCCATGAAGGTGAGCATGATGGGAATCGCGAGCCAGTTGGTCATGTTGACCACACCGGTCAGGAACGCGATCGGGATGATCACGCCACCAATGATCGGGTATGGCAGCCGGGTGAGCTTCGCAAGCTGGCCGGTAGCCAAAATACCGAGGCCGGTGACCATGACGTTGCCGATGGCCAGGGTGATGACCAACAGGATCGTGACGTCGGCGAACCTGCCCAACATCTGAGGGCCTGGCGTTACGTCCATGGCGACCATGGCGATAAGCACGATAGCCCATGCCAGCCCACCAGGGACACCCAGTGCCAGAGTTGGGATCGCTTGACCGGCTTCTTTGGAGTTCTGGGCCGATTCTGCAAAGAGCACGCCGTCAAGGGAGCCCTTGCCGAATTGACTCTTGTCCTTGGTGAAGAAGATACCGAAGGCGTAGGCAAGCCAGTCGATGACCGCAGCACCAACACCAGGGATAGCCCCCATGAGGACGCCGAAGAGGGACTGGCGAATCATGACCCGCCATTGGCTCAGGCCGTACTTGGTTCCGCGCCAGACTTCAGCAGTGCTGATGACCGCATCAGGCGGCGCAACGGATCGGCGGGCCATGGAGAGGTCGAGCATCTCCGGCAAGGCGAAGAGGCCAAGAGTAGTTGCGATGAGCGGAAGACCGCTCCAAAGGGCGGGCTGCTGGAACACGTATCGCACGTCACCCGTGATGGGGTTGATGCCGACGGTACCGAGCAGGATGCCTAGGGCGCCAGCGGCCAGGCCTTTGACCATCGCGCCGGTGCTCAGGGCCGAGACCATGGCGATGCCAAAGAAGGCCATAGCGGCGATCTCTGGGAAGCCGAAGGAAAGGACGAACGGCTTGATGATCGGGATGAGCGCCGCGAGTACGACGGCACCGACGATTCCACCAAACATGGACACGCCGTAGACGGCGCCTAGCGTATGCGCAGCTTTGCCTTGTCTCGCAAGTTGATGGCCTTCTAAGAAGGTCACCTGCGTGGCAGCACCTGGTTGCCCGAGCAATATCGCGGGGATCGAGTCCAGCGTGTTGTTCACGCCAGTCATTGACGCCAGCATCACGAGACCGATCGCAGGGTCATCCCGGAAGAATTCCACGATGAACGGGATGGAGAGCGCCATGATCAGGACGCCTGATGCGCCCGGGATGATGCCGGTCACTGCCGCTATCAACACGGCTACGGTCACGGCGATCCAGTAGACGGGGTTGCCTAGATTGGCTAGGGCTTCGGTTATCTCACTCACGGTTCGCTCCGCTGCCCATGGGCAGTTCCCTGCAGACTTTCAGAAAACGGCCTCACTCCCGTCGGGTGAGGCCCACTGCATCGATGATTGGCTTTCAAACGCGATGGGCCGCCCACTTGGGGCGCCCACTTATATAAGCGTCTAATTCACGAACTTGTTGAAGACCTCTTCCTGAAGGGCGTCAATAGTCGCCCGGTTATCCAAGAAGGCCTGGGTGGTGTCAATCAACTCCTGCTGCGCCTGTTCGCCAGCGGTGAAGGTGCTTGCGATGCCAGTGAAGTTCTCTAGGTCTTCGACGAACTGGGGGGTGTTCATGGCAGTATCGAGCGCGTCACGCAGGGCCTTGAGAGGGCCTGGGTCCATGTTCGGAGGGCCGATGATGTTCTTGGACGCATAGGTCCTAGTGCCCGTGATCGACGCCCACTCCTTCTTTTCTTGGTCAGTCGTTAGGGAATCCCCCGCGTTGGGGCACGGGAACTGCTTCTCGCCGTTGTCTCCGAGACTGTAACCAGGGAACGACATGTCGAAGAAGCCACGGATGAAGCCACTCTCTACCCAACCAGGACGCTGGGTGGGGAGCTGGCCCCAGACGGTGGAGGTGTACCACGCAGTGGTGTCACCACGCTCCATCATGAGGTACTGCTCAGCAGAACCTGCGGCCGCAACGTTCTTGATCTCGATCGGCATATTCCGCTTGAGCGCCATGTACGCCGGAGCCAACTGAGATCCGATGTCAGCGGGGGTCGGGGCGGAAGTGCCGAAGATCATCTTCTCGCCATTGGGCTGGTCGAATGCGTCGGGGCCACATTCGTAAGGAACGGTACCGCGAACCAACCAAACCGCGTCCTTACCGGAGGTGACGCCAATCATGGACACTTCACGCATGTCCCACTCGGCGACCTCGTTGATCTGGTCGAAGATGCCGGCAGTGGCCTCCAACGACATGATGAAGCCATCGCCTGGCTTATTCCAGACGAAGTTACGCTGCGTGACGTTTGGTGTCATGTTGGTTACGACGATCCGAGGCTTGCCAGGGATGTACTCCGCCCATGACTTGGACATGAATCGGGCTTGGGCGTCTGTGCCACCACCAGGGTTGTATCCGACCATCAAGCGGATGGTCTTGCCCTTGAAGTAGGCCTCAGCGTCGAAGCTGGGTGTCGGGGTTGCGGCCGGGGTCGGGGTTGCGGGCGCGGCAGTCGGCGTCGGCACACCAGGGGCCAAAGTTGCGGTCGGAGTCGCTGGCGGCTGCGTTGGGGTCGCTGTGGGGTCGTCGCCACCACAAGCAGCCAGCACAACCGCAAACACTGCACCGAGCAGCGTCAGAGCGGCAGCTTTCTTGAAACTGAACCTCATCTACTTCCTCCCAATGATGTCCCCCAGGGGTAGCCCCTAGGGCGTGTGTATCCTGGCCGCTGGCCGTCGGCGAGCGACCGCAAAACCCTACCCGCCTCGACAAGAGATGTCAATTCCGCGACCGGTGTGAAAAGGTGCATAATCGGGCTCGCCCCATTTTAAGAGCGCGTGCGCGCATGCGCGTGCGGGATCATCCTGACACCCCCCCTGCCTTTCCTGACACGCCCCCTGCCCTTCCATCACTGCCAACGTGAGGTGTTCCCTGTCCTCTGAATTGACTCTTAGCGTCGTTGACCAATCCCCGATGCGTCACGGCGAAACAGGCGCGCAGGCGCTACGGGATACGGTGGAGTTGGCGAAGGCCACCGAAGCGCTGGGCTACTCCCGCTTCTGGGTAGCCGAGCACCACAGCGCTGGCACTTTCGCGGGCACGAGCCCGGAGATCCTGATCGGCCAGATACTGGCGCATACCTCTCGCATACGGGTGGGAAGCGGTGGGGTGATGCTGACCCATTACTCCGCACTGAAAGTAGCTGAGCAGTTCAGGGTGCTGGAGTCGTTCTACCCCGGTCGCGTAGACCTGGGAATCGGTCGTGCGCCTGGCAGCGATCAGCGCACGATGCTTGCCCTGGCGTACCCGAAGCGTCCGGTAGACGTTGAGACTTTCCCTCAGCAGGTCGTGGACGTGGTGGGATATCTGTACGATGCGCTCCAGCCCGATCACCCATTCGCAGCGCTGAAGGCGGCGCCTGGCGGGAAACCTGAGTCGGCACCCGACATCTGGCTGCTGGGGTCGTCGGATTACTCGGCGCGGCTGGCGGCTCAGCTGGGATTGCCGTTCGCGTTCGCGGATTTCTTCGGAACGACCAGCGGGCACGGGCCTGCGGTGGCGGAGATCTACAGGCGAGAGTTCCAGCCATCAGAGTTGTGCGCGGAGGCTCGGTTGAATGTGACAGTGCAGGTGATCTGCGCGCCGACCGCTGAGGAGGTACAGCGGGTGACTGCGAGCCGGAACTTCAACCGGGCTCGGCGGGTGCTGGCAGCGCAGGGCGAGGAGATCAGGGAGGGCCTGCTTCCGCCTGAGGAGGCGGCGGCGATGCCGTTGACGGAGGCTGCACGAGCACATGTGCAGCAGTACGTGGATGGGTGCATCGATGGCGACCCCGACCAGGTGAAGGCGGGGATACTGACGGCGTCGGAGCGATACGAGACGACGGACATCGGGATCGTGTCGATCGCGTACGCGTTGGTTGACCGGATCCGCTCCTACGAGCTGGTAGCGCGAGCGTTCGGGCTTCTCTAGTCCGAAATTCGTCTAGCTCGTAACGGGCTCGGGGAACATGGACGCCCGTGTCTGTTCGCGGAAGTCGGCGGTTGCGGACATGACCGTGTCGATAGCGACGACGTTGTAGTAGGTGTCGCCGGTGCCAGCGGGGTCACCGCCGTCTGCTACGACTCTGACGCCCTGTGCGAGTTGCTTGCGCATGATGATGATGGCTTTGTCCGCAGGGCCGAGGTGCTCGATGGAACGATCGACGATGGGGCCCATGCTTTCCTGCACGGCGTGATCCTGGACGTTGACGCCGAAGATGCCGGTGAAGGTGAACTTCTTCTGTGCCTCGCGGTCGATGAGATAGTCGTTGGTGAGGGCCCGAACTTTCTTGAAGTCCGGCGTCTGTTCGCCGGGGCCAGTGCCGAGGATACGGGCGACGAGTTCCTGATCCTCCATGCCTGTTCCTGAGGGACTGTACTCCCAGTTGTAGACCATGCAGGTGTTGTCATCCATCGGCACCCACATGTGACCGGCGACGATGTCGTTGCCCGAGAAGGGCTCCTGGCGTATCTGGGTGAACGGCATGATGAAGTGATATCCGCGCACGTGGAGCTTGTCTTCATCGAGTTGGCGGATGCCGTAGTAGGCGTAGCCGTAGTCGGTCTCATCGACCTCTAGCTTGGGCGCTTTGCCTCGGACAAAGGGCATGGACGGGCTGACGCCCGGCAGGTCAGTGTCGTTGGTGAGTCGACGGTGGAGGATCGGTGCGTGGGAGGTGTCGAGCCCACCTTCCATGGCTTGGAGCCAGTTGCACTCTTCATAGGTCTTGTTGACGTGGCGTTGGTCCTCAGGGGCCTGAGTCCATGCGAATTCCGGGAGCGGCGGTTGCTTGTCGGCTGGGCCCATGAACGTCCAGATGAGCCCGCCCATCTCCGCCGTGGGGTAGGCCACGTTCTTGATCTTCTGGCTGAAGTCGGTGTCGTTGGGCTCATTCATCTGGTGAACGCATTGGCCCGTGTGGTCGAACTTCCAACCGTGGTAAACGCAGCGAAGGCCGTCCTCTTCGTTGCGCCCGAACCAAAGGGATGCGCCTCGATGCGGACAGGACTCAGCCATGAGGCCGACGCGGCCAGATGTGTCACGGAAGGCGATCAGCTTTTCGCCGAGGAGCCGAACGCGCAGAGGAGAGCCATCGGGTTCGACTTCCCATGACATACCGACGGGCATCCAGTAGCGCCGCATGAGGTTCCCCATGGGGGTACCGGGGCTAACGAGGGTTAGGGCGTCGTTCTCTGTTTGGGTGAGCATTTCCAGGCCTCCTGCGTGCTGCCATGTTACGCCCCTATCCAGGGGGAGAGTTCTGGATCAGCGGAAGTGATCCAGTTGTCCAGGCCGTGCGTATCAGGAGCGTTGAGAGATCAAGGGGCAAGCTGGTGCAAGACGTGATGAAGTCCTACGTGGTGTTGGTTGCAATGGCGGTGCTCCTGACGGTGCCCGGTTGCACAGGCGATCCCACGCCGACGACCAGCGCACCCGCGACGGCCACTCCTCGATCGACTCCCAATGCTGTGGCAACGGCCACGCCTGGGCCGACGGCGACAGCCACGCGAATCCCAGTCCCGGAACCAACTGCTACCCCAACGCC
The DNA here is from genome assembly GCA_027618515.1 of Chloroflexota bacterium. Classification (GTDB taxonomy): domain Bacteria; phylum Chloroflexota; class Dehalococcoidia; order Lucifugimonadales; family Australimonadaceae; genus CALGTL01. Next base: position 6,639 of record JAQCEV010000017.1, read on the forward strand.
GGTGCCCGGCGCAACGTCTGTGGTGCTAACGCCCGACGCGGACGCGACGTTGTACGACCGAGGTACGCTCCAAGCGGCGAACGGCGCGGGCGAGTCGTTGTTCTTTGGGTCGACCAACGGTAGCGAGGCACGCCGCGCGCTTATCAGGTTCGACGTCGGAACGGCGATCCCGGCGGGCTCGACCATCGCCAGCGCTCGGCTGGTCATGACTGTAGATCGCGCCCGGGGTGAGGCTGACGAGTCGACGCTTTACCTCGTGACCTCGAGCTGGGGGGAAGGCAGGGCAGAGTCGGAGACTGCCGGGGGAGGCAGCGGCACGACGCCTGATGACGGCAGTGCGACCTGGGAGCACCGATCGTTCCCCGATGTCGCGTGGGAACAGTCCGGGGGCGACTACGAACCGGAACCCCACGCAATTATCGTCGTCCAGCCTCCGCCGAGAACACAGACGGTCGAGGTGACGTGGGGCTCAACGGGAGAGATGGTGGAGGACGTTCAGAATTGGTTGACCAGTCCTGCGTCCAACTTTGGGTGGATCATCCTCGGCAACGAGGGCACTGCCCAAACTGCCAAGCGGGTCCCTTCAAGAGAGAACGACAATAGCGCGTTGCGGCCTCAGCTGATCGTCGAATACATTCCGGCCACTGGTCCGCAATCGGTTGATCTCATGCCTTCGCAAGACACGACCATCTACGACGACCCCACGTTGGCCAATGGCGCGGGGGAGTGGCTGTTCGTTGGTGCGACTCGTCGCGGTGCGCTCCGTCGCGCGCTGGTAGCGTTCGACGTAGCAAGTGCGATCCCTGCGGGAGCGACCGTGAACGGCGTGACGCTGACGTTGACGGTGTCGCAGACGACAGCCGGGGATGAGCCGGTTGCGCTCCACCGCGTGCTGACGCACTGGAGCGCTGGAACGGCAGACGCCGAATTCAACGAGGGAAAAGGCGGCCCGGCGAGCGCCGATGACGCAACTTGGCTTGGGACCGGGATAGACGGCGATCAATGGGTCACGCCAGGCGGTGACATCACGAGCGTGGCGTCAGCGTCAGCGACGGTGGGCGGCCGTGACCAGTCGTTCCAATGGACATCGGCAGAGGCGGTCGCGGATGTTCAGGGTTGGCTCGACGATCCGTCGACGAACCATGGTTGGTTACTCGTAGGACGCGAGGATTCGACGCGGACCGCGAAGCGGTTCGACTCTATGGAGAACATCTCAGGCTTCCCGGAGCCCCGCCCGCCGATCCTGACCATCCGGTACACGCCGTAGCCAAGGCGATGAGCCCGTCCGCGTGCGTTGGCCCTGACTCCTCCCTGTTGACCAAGCGTGCTGCGCAGCTTCTAATACCGCGCGTAATGGCTGGTCACACAAGGAGTTGAATCATGGGCAGACGGCAGAGTTTCGAGATTCCAGGCGTGCACCACGCGGCGCCGATCCCTTATGGGGCGCGGGTGGGCAACGTCATCTATTCATCGGCCATCCAGGGCATCAACGCGGACACCGGCGAGATCAGCGAGGATGTGGCGGATCAGGCGAAGCATTGCTTCAAGAACCTGGCCACGTTTTTGCAGGTGGCGGGGGCAACTCCTGACGATATCGTGCGGATGACGTGCTTCCTGAAGGATCTGAACGACCGCGAGATCCTGAACAACGAGTGGAACGCGCTGTTCCCAGATGAGCACGACCGCCCTGCCCGCCACACGTCGCAGTACGATCCGCCACGAGGAATGAAGATCCAGATAGAGATCGTCGCCGTACTGGAAGACTAGCAACGCTGGGCGCGGAGGGAACGATGACGAGTTCAAAGCCACTCACGGTGGGCGTTAGCCTCCCGCTGACGGGACGATTCGAGAAGTCAGCAGGCGTTTACTACGACCGCGCGTATCGGCTGTGGGAGAAGCAGATCAACCTGGACGGGGGTCTGCTAGGTCGACCGGTTGAGCTTGTGGTGTATGACGATGAGAGCGAAGCCGCGAAGACGGGTGAGAATTACGCGCGCTTGATCGATGGAGATCACGTGGACCTGCTGCTGGGGCCATGCCACAGCTTCCTGGTGGAGGCTGCGGCACCCATCGTGGAGGCAGCAGGGAAGCTGCTCATCCAGGGCAGCGGTAGCTCTCACGAGTTGTTCAGGAAGGGCAGTCGGTCGTTGTTCCTGTGCTGGTCCGGGTGCGATTTCGACTACCCGAAGAGCTTTCTGGAATTCGCGACGAGCGATGCGTCTCCGAGGAAGGTGGAGTCGATAGCCCTCGTCTACACGGACTGGCGCATCGGGAACGCCGTGGCGGAAGGCGTGAGGCATCACGCCCGTGCGATGGGCATCCCGATCAACTTCGAGGAGGGCATCGGCGATCCGCCAGTGGACTACGCGGGGATGATGCAGCGGGCATTCGCGACGAAGCCCGATGCGCTACTGATCGGGCTCGACCACGTGCGGACGGATAAGCCGATGGACGAGGCGGTGACGGCGGCACTTGCGGCAGGGTTCGAGCGGAGTCAGATATGGCTGTCTGATAACCCGTCGCCGAAGGATCTGCGGATGGGGGATGCGATGGACGGCATCTACATGCGAGGGAGTTGGGTTCCGGAGGATCAGTCGCCTCTGTCAGTGGCGTTCCGCGACGCGTTCAAGGACGAGTACGGATACGTGCCGGAGTACCACTCGGCGGGCGGGTACGCGTGCTGCCAGGTACTGTCGCAAGTCGTCGCGTCCACGGGCGGCACGGATGCGGCGGTGATGCGCGAGGCGTTGCTGCGTGACTCGTTCGACACGGTGATGGGCGAGTTGCGGTTCACTGAGTCGGGTTTGCCGGACGCGACGATCCAACTCTGCCAATGGCAGGGCGAATCGCTAGAGGTCGTGTACCCAGAGAACGCGAGGACGAAGCCTGCGCGATAGCCGCTAGTCCTCGTCCACATCCACGCCGTTGATGACCATCACTGGCTGGGCGGGGTCGCGGACAAGGTCGTCGATGGTGCTGCCGAAGATGGTTCGGGCGATTCCAGATCGACCGTTGCTCACCCCGACGATGAGCTCCGCCCCTTGTTCCTTCGCGACGGATAGCAGTGCTTCGGAGGCGCTTTCGCTGACGACGTTGTGGGTCTCAACGGGGATACCAGCGGCGCTAACTCGCGCGTGGATCGCTTCGAGGTAGGTCGTCGCGTCATCTTCCAATTGTTTGTCCACCGCAGCCACATTGAGAGGGGCGGCGGGGGTGCTGGACTTCGGAATCACGCGCACGAAGATAAGCGTGGCCCCGTACGCCTTGGCGAGGGACTCCGCATATGGCAATGCTTGCTCAGCAAGTTTCGAGCCATCAAGTGGAACGACGATTCTTTTGAACATCGGTGACTCCTGAACGGAACGTTGGGATGCGGAAGCGCCTAGAAGACGTCGAGCGTAAAGCCCATGCCTGCTGGCGTGTCCTTGTAGTCGAGGACCGAACGCGCGAGCTGGTCAGCGACCTCACGCTCGACGAGCAACACCGGCCTGCCCTCCCATGACACGGAAACGTCACCGGGCCCGCGAGAGTCGATGACGATGCCGAACTCGCCACCGCCCGTCCACGTGGGCGGGATGGCGAGGCGCAGGTACTGGCCAGGGTCGAGGCCACGACCGTCGGCGGTGGCTCGCAGTTGACGTTTCGCTTCGTCGGTAGCCTGGAACGCTTGCTTAGGCGTAGTCACGCTAGTTTCCCATGGCACTTCTTGTATTTCTTACCGCTGCCGCAAGGGCAAGCCTCGTTTCGCCCGACCTTGCGACCATCAGTCATAACGTCGAACTGCCGTTGCGACGCGTTGCGGGCAGTGCAGGCCGCGCAGGTGCACGCGGGTGGATGATCCGAGTACCAGTTGGTCCGTTCTCCGCCGATTACCAAGTTGTTCTCCTGCTGACTTCTACGGGTTCCTAGTGACCACGAACAGCTTGCCTGATTCGTCTAGGTCCAACAGGCGACCACTCATTTCCATCGGAACCTGGGAGGCTAGGAGGAAACGGTCGCCAGCGAATTCCGGCCCAGGCATGCGTGAGCGGGCTTCTTCAGGCGCGTTCTCAGTTGCGATTGCCGCGCCGGGTGAGATGGCGACGACGCAGATGTTGGCGTCACGTACCTCTTCGGCGTGGTAGTCGGTGAAGTGGACGATCGCCTCTTTGGACACTGCGTAGGTTAACGCACCTGCGGGAGACTTGCCGCCCCCACCGTAGAGATTGACGATGTGTCCGCCACCAGCTTGCTCCATGTAAGGTGTGGCATGCTTGCTGCAGAGGAACGTGCCCCCAAGGTTCACGCCCATGACGTTCCAGAAGAAGCTTTCGTCCATGTCGCGGATTGCGGGCCATCGGGGACCGCCCCACATGAAGTGCGGCACGATGCCAGCGTCGTTGATGAGGATGTCGATGCTGCCGAACTTCTCAGCAACCTCGGCCATGGCGTCGCGAATGGTTTCTTCGCTCCTCACATTTGTGGGAATCGCGATGGCCTGCCCCCCAAAATCGAGGAGTTCGCTGTGCGTCTTGGCCAGCGCCGCCTCGTCAATATCGAGGATGGCAACCTTGGCGCCCTCTTCGGCGAAGCGGTGGGCGATGTAGCGACCGATGCCGTTAGCGCTACCGGTGATGGCGACCGACTTATCTTTAAGCATGCGTTTCTCCCTAGTGACGAGGTACGCGGACGCTAGTGCTTTGGGGGCGTTCGCGTCAAGGGGTGCCGTTGACACACCCCCGGGACGCCGGTAGGGTCGGTGAGAGCGAATGCGGGAGATAGCAGGAGGCATTGCATGGCGACTGAAGAGCGTGCGGGACATCATTGGCAGGAGCCGGAGCGCGTGGCCGAGTACATCGACCGCATGGATCGGCAGGCGGCCGAGCGAGCGGTGATCTTCGATCTGATGGCGAAGCTGGTGCCTGCCGAGCCGGATGCGGCGATCTCGGTGCTGGATGTAGGCAGCGGCTACGGGCCGGTTGCGGCCGCTGTGCTGGATGCGTTCCCGAATGCGCATGCCATAGGGATGGATATCTCGGATGCGATGATGGATCGCGGGCGTGAGCGCATGGCCCGCTTCGGCGATCGCTTCGAGTATATGGTTGGCGACTTCGCCGACGGTACGCTGCCGGAGCAGGCGGTCGCAGCCGGGCCATTCGATTTAGTGGTGTCGGCGCGAGCGATCCACCACCTGCCCGCCGAGGGAATGGCGAGCCTATACGCAAGCATCAGCGCGAGCATCAAGCCCGGCGGTGCGTTCTTCAACCTGGATACGGCGTCGCCGGAGAACAATTCGCTAGACGATGTCTTCCGGAAGGTACGCCGCGCCGAGAACCCCGTCGTTCGCCCCACGTATCGCAGCCCTGACCAGCAGGCGCACGACACGCTGTTGCACCACAAGGATGCGACTTTGCAGAAGCATTTCGATTGGCTTCACGCTGCTGGGTTCACGACGGTGGATTGCTTCTGGAAGCGGATGAATCAGGCACTCGTGGGTGGTTATAAGGCATGACCACTGGACATTCTGACGTAGTGATCGTGGGCGGGGGAATCGCGGGTATCGCGACGGCCTACTACCTGGCAAAGGCTGGTATCAAGAGCACGGTGATCGAGCGCGATGGGCTGGCGAGCCATGCGTCGGGGTTCGCGTATGGCGGGCTGTCTGGGGGCATCCCCAACGGGCCGGAGCCGAATCAGCCGATCATCCAAAAGAGCATGGGCCTGTTCAGAGAGCTCGCTCAGGAATTGCCTGGCCAGACCGATGTCGATATCCAATACCAGCAACGACCAGCGCTCAAGATTGCGCTGAACGAGGCTGAGGTCGCGGAAGCGACACGCTTCTTGACTTGGCAGCAGAACCAGCCGGGATACAACGTGGAGTGGATCGGCGCGGTGGACGCGCTCATGCTGGAACCCCGGATAAACCCAGAGGTTTTGGGTGCGCTGTACGTCGAGGGCGGCAGCGATGTCGAGCCATATCGCCTGACGCTGGCACTGGCGGGGGCGGCAGAGAAGGTGGGCGTAACGATCCGTACGGGCGATGTGGTTGGTTTACGCCACCACGGCGCGCAGGTCCGGGGCGTTGCGCTCGACGGCGAGGAGATCCAGGCAGACACGGTCGTGCTGGCGATGGGGCCGTGGAGCGGCGCGATCACCGAGTGGACGGGGGTCAATGTGCCTGTGCGTCCGCTGAAGGGGCAGATCATCCGTTTGCAGGCTGGTGGCGATCCGTACGAGTACAGCATCGGCCACCACAAGAATTACGCGATGACGAAGCCAGCCGACAACTTCGTGTGGTGCGGCACGACGGAGGAGGAAGCGGGGTTCGACGAGTCGAAGACTATAGATTCGCGGGACGCCATCATCGAGTCGACGTTGCTGATGCTGCCAGCGCTGGCGGACGCTGATCTGGCGTTGCAGACGGCGTGCATCCGTCCGGTGACGCCAGACAACGTGCTAATGCTCGGTGGCATGCCGGGGATCGACGGGCTGTACCTGGCGACCGGCGGGGGACGCCAGGGGATCATGATGGGGCCGGGCATGGGCAAGACGATCGCGGATCTGATCGCGACTGGCGCGACCGACGTTGATATGACGCCCTACAACGTGGGGCGCTTCACGAGCTAAGCGTCGGAGTGTTTAGCCGATGGTATCCCCAGGGAGGTCGCTGAGGTTGCGTGCAGTGTGGATGAAACCGATGTGGCTGAAGGCTTGGGGGAAGTTGCCGAGGGCTTGGCTGGCGGCGGGGTCCCACATCTCAGCGAATAGACCTAGATGGTTCGCTTTTGAGAGCAGTTCTCCGAACAGGCATTGGGCCTCGTTCTGCTCTCCTATGAACGCCAGTGCGCCGACGAGCCAGAAGCTGAGGATGAAAAATGCGCCCTCCCCTTCGGTAAAACCGTCGTCGGTTTCCTCGGCGATGTAACGCCGAACAAAGGGACCGTCCGCCAGCTCCCGCTGGACGGCTTGTACGGTGGAGCGCACGCGAGGGTCGTCCGGTGGCAGGAAACCCACGAAGGGGATCAGCAGCGCAGAGGCATCGAGCGCGTCTGTGCCGTAGGCCTGGACGAATGCTTGCTTGGTGTCAGACCAGCCATTGGTCAAGATGTCGGCGTGGATCTCCTCAGCGGCGGCGCGCCAAGCTGCGATCTTGCCAGTCTTGTCATGGGCTTCACCAAGCTTTGCGGCGCGGTCCAAAGCAACCCAGCACATGATTTTCGATGAAACGAAATGCTGTTGCTGACCTCTGACCTCCCACATGCCGTTGTCGGGCAAGTGCCACGATGCGGCTGCGAGGTCGGCAACCCTGGTGACGAGATCCCAGGCTTCTTTCGATAGCGTACCGTGGAAACGGTGGTAGGTGGCGAGGCTCAGCACAATCTCACCAAACACGTCGAGCTGCCGGTGGGAGGCGGCGCCGTTACCAATCCTGACGGGAGAGGCACCTAGATATCCTTCTAGGTGGTTGAGTTCGTACTCCTTCAGGTCACTATCCGGGGCGATGCCGTACATGACCTGCATCGTATCGGCTTCCACTACGCATTGTTTCATTAGCCATTCCAAGTACTCTTCGCCCTCCCAGGCGTCGCCTACGCGGTAGAGGATGCCGACGGTCCAGGCGGAGTCTCGCAGCCATGAGTAGCGGTAGTCCCAGTTACGGGTGCCACCGATGAACTCCGGTAGCGAGGTAGTGGGCGCTGCGATTATTGCGCCTGACGGGTCGTAGGTCAGCAGGCGGAGGGTGAGCACAGAGCGGATAACTTGGTCGCGCCAGCGTCCTTGGTAATTGAGTCCAGCTACGATGTCATGGGTGATTCGTACGGATCGAGCAAGCTTTCTCTGAACGTCTTCGGAGGTGAGGGGGTTGCGTGGCAGGTTGCCGTAAGCAGCGACCATGTCGACCGACTGCCACTCTGCCAGGTCGAACTCGGCGACCGCACGTTGACCGCCATCGGAGGCAGGCTCGATCGCGAAAGGCATCGCGCTGAGGAGCGACACGCGGTGCTGCCCATGATCCGCCACGATGCCATACGGCCCTGCGGCGAGTGATGTCTGTCCTCGTGCGTAGTCGAGGCGCGGCTGGAACTCAGCGCGCATGCGGACGGCGCCACGGTCGCAACGGACGATGCGCACTATTTCATGAGGGGCTTCCGCACGGTGGACAGAGGAGTGGGTCATGAAATCGATCACGGTGACGGAGCCGTGATCAGTCGTGAATGTGGTTTCGAGGACGGTAGTTTCGAGCTGGTACCGCTGAGTAGAGGTGAACGGGCCGACCGGTGAGATGGTGAAACGACCGCCCTTCGTGTGGTCCAGGATGGCTGCAAACACGGAGGGAGAATCGAAGCGCGGGAAGCAGGCCCAGTCGATGGAGCCATCGAGGCTCACCAGGGCGGCGGAGTTCATGTCGCCGATGATGCCGTAGTCATGGATGGGCCGGTAAGTCATGATCCTCAGAATTAGGCCGGATTAAGAGATTGGGCGCGAACCGGCCCAAACACGGCAGCACGGGGCTATCCATGGGTACAGAGCGATCGCCACGCGTGGCCGAAGCGGGCGAGGAGGGCATCGGCATCTGTCGGGCCCCATGACGTTGGCGGGTAGCCTGCGATAGCAGGCCCGTCGGGAGCCGCCCAGGCCTCAATCAAGGGGTCGACGATGTTCCACGCGTGCTCGACCCAGTCGCCACGGATGAACAGGCCGGCGTCGCCAGAGAATGCGTCCTCTAGCAAGCGCTCGTAGGCCTCTGGGAGGCGTTGGCCTTGGTAGGCGGTCTCGTAGTGGAATTCCATGTTCCGGGCGGCGCTGAGCAGCCCTTGGTCGGGAATTTTCGACTGGAAGCTCAGGTGGATCCCCTCGTCCGGCTGGATGCAGATGCCGAGGGAATTAGGCTCAACTTCTTGGTCGCTCGCCCCATCGAATAGGGAGAGTGGAGGGCGCTTGAAATTGATGACGATCTCGGACACTTTGCTCGCGAGGGCCTTACCGGAGCGCAGGTAGAAAGGCACGCCCTGCCAGCGGTCGTTGTCGATGAGCAGGCGTATGGCGGCGTAAGTAGGCGTGCGGGAGCCGGGCGTGACGCCACGCTCGGCCAGGTAGCCGTCGTATTGGCCCATAGTCGCGTTCAGGGCGAACTCATCTCTCGACCAACGGCGAACCGCACGAACGACATCTACCTTCTTGTCGCGGATGGCGTTGGCCTCCAACGTAGCAGGTGGCTCCATGGCGACGACGGACATCAGTTGGAGGAGGTGGTTCTGGAGCATGTCGCGCACGACTCCCGACGTGTCGTAGTAGCCAGCGCGCGAGCCGACGGTGACGTCCTCCGCGACGGTGATCTGGACGTTCTCGATGAAGTCGCGGTTCCAGATGGGCTCGAACATGGCGTTGGCGAACCGGAACACCAATAGATTCTGGACGGTCTCTTTGCCAAGGTAGTGATCGATCCTGTAGGTCTGACTCTCCTGGAAGGCCGTCCGGACGGTTTCATTCAACGAGTGTGCGGATGCCTCGTCATGGCCAAATGGCTTTTCGATGACCACACGCCGCCAGCCGTCGGTCTCATCGTTGAGGCCGAATCGGCGCAAACCTTCGATGGCGGGGCCGTGGAACTCGGGGGCGACGGAGAGATAGAAGAGGCGGTCGGCACGATCGAAGGGCGCTTCGCAGGACTCGATGAGTTGCGCCAAGGCGTCGAACGATGAAGGGTCGCTGAGATCACCGCGAACGTAGTAGAGGTGCTTGGCGAACGCATCCCACTCTGTGCGACTGCCGCCGAAATCGCCGAAATCTCGGACGCCCTCCCACATCATCTCTCGATACGCAGCGTCGGTCAGGTCGCGACGTGCGAACCCGACGATGTCCAGGTTCTCTGGCAAGCGCCCCTTGCACTTGAGGTTGAACAGGGCTGGCAGCAGCTTGCGTTGAGTGAGGTCGCCGGTGGCGCCCGCGATAACCACAGTGGTGGTCGTGCTCATCACTTCTCCTGTTTGCAATGCGATCAGGTATCGAGGAGGGCTAGGTCGATGGCCTTGCGCGATTCATTGGATGCTTTGGCGCGGTAAAAGGGTATCGGGTGGGCCGCAGGTCGCCTGGGATGGGATAGCATGCAAGCGACCTTCGAAGGTAGAGGTATGTCCAGTGCACCAACCGTCGGCTACGACATTGAGCGCTCGCGCCGAGATGCGCGCGACGGCGTTGATCTACACGGCCTCGTTCAGCTACATGATCACGCTGGGCTTCACGATGCTGTTGGTGCCGCTGTACGCGCTGCACTTGGGATTCGACCTGGCTGAGCTGGGTATCATCGTGAGTTCGCAGGCACTGTTCGGCCTATTCTTGAGATTGTTCACTGGCGCGTTCTGCGATCAATTCGGAGAGCGCTGGGTGCTGTGGGGTAGCTTCAGCACGATGGTGGCGGGCGCGGCGATCTTTGCGTACTCGGGCACGTTCTGGGCGCTGATCCTGGCGCAGACGTTCTTGGGCATCTCTCGGGCGACCTACTGGACGTCAACGCAGTCCTACAGCAGCAGGATCAACCCCGCGAAGTCAGGAACATTGCTGGGGCGCATGAGCAGCTCTGGAACGGCTGGCCAGATGGTAGGCGCGTTTCTCGGTGGGGTGATCGCAGAAACCATGGGCTATGGCTGGGCGTGGGCGGCAGTGGTCGGGCTTGGTGTCGTGGGGTTTGCGGGATCATTGGTGCTGCCCGTTCTCCCGCGCAAGGATGTCCGGCGTGGGTTCAAACAGGCGCTGGCTCCCATCCCCACGCTGGCCCGGACGCCAAGCATGGGCATGGCGGGGTTCACTGCGTTCGTTGCCTCGACCTCAATGACCATCGCCGTGATCCTGCTGATTCCCTACCTGCGTGAACTTGACAATGGGGAGGCTACGATAGGAGCAGTCCGAACCGTTGGGTCAGCAGGCAGCGTGGTGATCGGTATCTTCTTCGGCCGGATAATTGGGAGGTTCGGCCAGCAGAACCTGTATATGTTCGTGCTGACGTTGCTGGGCCTGACGATGTTGGCCGTTCCGTTGGTAGGTGGAGGGTTGCTTGCGCTGAGCATTGTGATGTTCGCCTACGGCACGCTGCATGGCGTGCTTGGTCCGCTGTACCCGCTCACCGCATCGACCTACAGCTCGCAGGAGCAGCGCGGGATGGCGATCGCTTACGTTGGGCTGTACTGGGCGACCGCGCAGATAGTGGTTCCGGCCGCGTTCGGGCTCATCGCGTTGAACTGGGGTCTGAAGGATTCATTCTGGTTCGCCGGGGTGATGTTCCTGGGATTCGCGATCGCGATGCCCATCCTGTTCCCGCTACTCACCAAGCGACGCTCCCAGGTCAGTGAGCCGGTGGCTTGAGCACGGGAACCGCGATACTGCCCTTGGCCACTGAGAAACGTGCGGCGTCACTGATCTACGCGGCGTCGTTCAGCTTCATGATCTCCCTGGGCTCGATGCAGGTACTGGTGCCTCTATACGGACTGCACCTAGGTTACGACATCAAGGCGTTGGGGCTGATCCTGAGCGCGCAGGCCGTGCTGCCTATCTTCACCCGCTTCTTCGGCGGCGCTATCGCCGATCGGTTCGGTGCTCGATACGTGCTGTGGTTCTCGTTCGGCGCGATGGTCGCCGCAGGCACGGTACTGTCGCTCTCAGGCGTGTTCTGGGCGCTGATCGCCGCGCAGACGTTGCAGGGGATGTCGCGCTCCACCTACTGGACGGTGACGCAGTCCTACGCGACGCGACTCAACCCGGATCTTGCGGCCACGCGTTTAGGTGGGCTAAGCAGCTCTGGCAACGCAGGAAGCATCATCGGCACGGCGCTGTCGGGGTTCCTGGCGTTCGGGCCAGGCTACGGTGTCGCCTTCGGGATGGTTGCGGCATTCGCTTTGGTAGGTCTGCTGGGAAGCGTTGCGCTGCCCAACCTGCCACGCCCCAGCACGAAGCGTGGATTCAGAGCGGCGCTAGAGCCGATCCCGAGCGTGGCGTCGAGTCGTTCGATGGGGATGGCCGGGATCAGCGCATTCATTGGCTCGACCTCCACGATGCTGGGAATCATCCTGATCATCCCGCTCATGAAGGACGCGGCGTTCAACGAGTCGGAGATCGGTATCGCGCGCACGATCACCGCCGTGGGGAGCCTGACGGCAGGCTTGCTGTTCGGCAAGCTTATGGGGCGGCTGGGCCTGATGCGACTGCACTCGGTGGCGTTCGGGCTGCAGGGGCTGACATTCTTGATCGTACCGCTGACGGCCACTCACCTAGCGAGTGGCCTGCCCATCATGTACATCTACGGTCTGTTCGCTGGCGTGATGGGCTCGCTCTACCCCATGTCTGCGGCGACGTGCAGTCGCCCGGAGCACCGTGGCACAGCGATGGCGTACGCAGGCCAGTTCTGGGGGTTAGCGCAACTGGTCATCCCGGCGGCATTCGGCTTCATCGCAGCGGCGGTCGGGTTGGATGCATCCCTGTACATGAGCGGCGTGATGTTCGTCGGGCTAGCGTTCGTGATCCCTGCGGTGTATCCGTTCATGACGAAAGGCGGGGTCAAGTGAGTCTGGCGCGAGCAGGGCGGATCGTCGGCCTCATCCTGGTTCTGATGAGCACCCTGAGCGTGTTCGTGGGGTGCTCAACAATAATCGCAAAGACTCCGATACAGATCGTGGCTGCGGCCGCTCGCGATCATTCCATCCACACGCTGACGACGGGAGACACCTCGTACCTGTCGCGCAAGCTGATCATGGTGCGGTCGAGCGGCACTGATCTTCGTGCAGGCAACGACGGAACCGCGAACTTCGAGCTCCACCATGAAGCGTTATACGAGCGAAAGCTACCTGACTTTGAGCAAGTGACGGTCAGCACGTGGCGCGAGTACGGCGACGAGCCAGGCGTGCGGTATCCAGCGGCTGAGTGCGAGCAAACGGTCGTCATCGACATCACCGATTCATTCGACAAGGTGTGCGATGGGACGTGGATGCGCGATGCGATGATCCGCGGGCCCGCGGACGTGGTAGCAGACCTACGCAAGGTCATCGATATTGACGCGCTTACCCGCGTTGAGGATGCTGAATACCGAGGCATGCGAACAGGCGTCTATGAGGGCTTTCACAGTGAGCGTGGCGAGTTGAAGCTCGTGGCATTCATGATCGGCATGGACGACGGAATCATCCGGTGGGCACGGCTAGCAGGCGCGACGATGGTGGTCGAGTGGGAGCACTTCGACATCACTGGGACGCCAAGCCCCTAGGTTGGGGCGTGACTCCCGGTATTCCCTGCGGCTAGCTCGTCTCGCCGCGATGAGCGTAGGCCGTCGAGAGCTCAGCCATGACGTCTGGTGTGCCACGACGGTCGTCGGCGAAGGGCCCACCACGGCGGTCGTCACCGGGGAAGAACGAGTCTTCTTGCGGCAGGACGATGCACTGGTTCTCAGCCGGGTCGCGGAACGTGTTGATGGGGTCGCCGCCGTCCTGAACGATATGGATCTGCTCGTCCAGCATCTTCCTGGACATGATGACGCCAACGTCGATGGAATTCAGCGTCTCGGTAGAGCGATCCGTGATGGCGCCCTGGGCAATCCATATCATGTGGTCCTGGTGTGGGACGAGATCAAGGACGTACTTGCCGTCGGCGTCCCAGATCGGGACGATTTCAGACGGCACGATCTCAGGGTTCTCGATCGTCTCGCCGGGCGCTGGCAGGTGACACATGTAGCGGACGTGGAGCGTGTGCTCGTCGTCAATGGGCACGATGGATGTGGCGATCGAGGAGTTGCGATGGGCGGTGCAGCACGGCTGCTGCGGCGTGACGATGCGGCCCGTCGAAGATGCGCGCACGCTGGTGAATCCGTACTTCAACCCTATCTTTGAAGAAGCGCAGAATCTTAATATCCCCATCGCCGCGCACATCGGGAACTCGAACTTGGGCTTCCGCGATCTGATGGCGACAGACGGCGTTGGTGGTACGTTCGGCACGTTCCGGCTCACCTCAGTCGCGGCCTGCCACTCGATCATGTCACGAGAGATGTACAAGGAGTTTCCGACGCTGCGCTGGGGCATCATCGAGGCTTCGTCGCAGTGGATCCCGTTCGTGATTCACGACTTGCGCCGCCGACTGGAAACACGGGGCCGCAAGCTTCCGGACGAGGCAATGAAGACCAATAACATCTGGGTGACGTGCCAGACCGACGACGATATCTCATACGTCGCGGGCTACGCGGGCGACGGTCAGCTGGTGATCGGTACGGATTATGGTCACGAGGATCAGTCCAGCGAGATACAGGCGATGCGCAACGTGCGGGATAAGGGCGACGTTGACGCAGGGCTGCTCGATAAGATCATGGGCCAGAACGGCGTTGACCTGTACGGGATTGATATGGCTCAGATAGGGCGCTAGGTTCCGGCAAGACCGAGAGCTGCCGTCCAATGATGGCGGCGTGTGCACAGGAATATCAGACGAAGAGAGAAGGGGCCTGGCGGTGCCAGGCCCCTTCTCTTTATTTCTCGTGTCGGTGAGGGTCAGCCAGCGCTGGCTACTCTTTCCCGTTCCCTGCAGTGGCGGCGGACATCTCGTGGACGCCATGACCAGCGTTCGATCCTGTACCGTTGGCGGTGGCCTTCTTCTTGGCCAGATGCGGGTAGACTTTTCGCCAGTCGCTGCCCTTGGGGTAGTGGGCCGCGAAGGTGTCGATGTGATCCTGCGGGAGCTCCGGGTCCTTGGACGTGTGGGGCAACGGCAATCCCTTCTGGAAATTCTCGACCGCCTTCAACAGGAATCTACGGACGGCAATGACGCCTTTATCGCTTACGGCAAGATGCTCTGTAGTGCGATCGTAGACCCGGCCCATGGACTCGGTCGCCATGGCATCGTGGCCCAAGAAGTTCATGCCGAGACCTAGGAACGTCTTCGTGCGCTGCTCCTCACGGTCGATCAGGTAGTCGTTGTCCGCGCGGCGGTGCCGGACGAAGCCTGGCCCGATCTGGTCGCGGCGAGGTATTTCTTCATCAGGCGCCATGGGCTCTGCGGTCATGCCGAAATCCCACCGCCACGAACTACCATCGTCGATGGGCACGTACATGTGCACTTCACGGGTCCGCGCTGGCACCCAGACCGACAGCGGCATAACGAAGCTGGACACGCGGAAATAGGTCTCCTCTCCAGCGTCTCGGATGGCGACCATGCGGACGCCGAAGTCGGTGTCCTCCGTGGTGTACTCCGGGTACTTGTCGAGGTACGTGTCCTCGTAGCCCTTGGCGCCGAAGATGCGGTGAAGGAAGTTGAGGTGGGCGGAGTCGCACTCGCCCTCGAGCCCCTGCAGCCACGAGCAATCCAGGTAAGACTTGGCTGCGTAGACGCGGTTGAGCGGCATCTTCATGAATTCGTAGTTGGGCACAGCGGGCATCTCGTCGGCGGGGCCCATGTAGGTCCAGATGATGCCGGCGGCCTCGTGGGTCGGGTACGCGGGGTGCTTGATCTTGTTCCGAAATACGCTGTTGGGGGGCTCGGCGGGCGTTTCGAGGATGGTGCCTTCGACATCCATCTTCCAGCCGTGGTATCCGCAGCGCAGGCCACAGTTCTCGTTGCGGCCGTAAAAGAGAGACGTGCCGCGATGCGAACAGTGCTCGGCCACGAGCCCGATACGGCCGTCAGTGTCACGGAAAGCCACTAGTTCTTCACCTAGGATCGGCACACGAACCGGAGGGCAATCTGGCTCAGGGATCTCCTCGGACATGAGCGCCGGGATCCAGTAGCGACGCATGACCTCTCCCAACGGTGTTCCCTTGCGGGTTTCGTTGAGCCATGCATTCTGTCTCTTGGTGAACATCGTCAGCCCCTCTGATAATCGTCGACTTAGCGGCCAATCGCATCTTACGACAGCGATACGCCATTGTCCCTCTGGCAAGCTGAATCCAAACGACGCCTTGGAGCATCTTAGAGGCTGCGTGCTGTACGCCGCACGAACTAGGAGTAAACCCCATGCCTGATTGGCTGATCCAGGGCGACAAGATTCCGCCCATCACGTTGAACCTCATCGATGGTGGCACGCTAACGCTGCCGGACGACACGCCTGACCGCTACGTTGCGTTGCTTTTCTATCGCGGCAATTGGTGACCGTACTGCAGGCGCCAGTTGGCGTCGTACCAGGAAAAGCTTGAGGAATTGACCACGCTTGGGGCGACGGTCGTGGCGGTATCCGTTGAGTCGCTGGAGTCCACCCAAGAGATGGTGGAGAAATACGGCCTGACTTTCCCGGTCGCTTACGGCGTAACGGACGATCAGGTTGAGGGCTTCCACCCGCTGTACAACGAGGATCACCACGGCAGGTACATCCAGCCGATGGAGTTCCTGCTGCTGCGCAACGGGAGCGTTTTCGGGTCTATGTACGCGTCCGGGCCGGTGGGTCGGATGGGCGTGGAGGAAGTGCTCAACTCCATCCGCAGCCGCGAGCGCCGCAGGTTGGAGCGCGAGGCGGAAGAGGCTGAGGCCGCGAAAAAGGGCTAGTGGGTCTAGCCCAACTTGGGCGCACCAACTCCAGGGTTCAACGCGTTGCCAGGTATCCCACCGCCGACCACGGTGAGGATGCTGTCGACCACGGCGCGCTGGGTGCCGCGACGGGCGGCGTCGGTGTTGGAAACGGCATGGGGTGTCATCAACACGCGGTCTGCATCGAGCCCCCGCAGTGGGTCATCGGCTGGCAACGGCTCTTCGTGGAACACGTCCAGCGCTGCGCCCGCGATCCAGTCTTCGTTGATCGCACGGATCAACGCTTGGTCGTCGACGACAGCTCCGCGTGCCGTGTTTATGAGCAGGGCGTTGGGTTTCATGGCGCGCAGTTCTGCTTCGCCGATGAGGCCTCGCGTCTCGGGCGTCAGGGGCACGTGTAGCGTGACGATGTCCGATTGCTGCAACAACGTTGGTAGATCCACCATTTCAACGCCAAGCTGACTGGCGACGGTGGGGTTGGGTGTCCGTGTGTACGCCAAAATGCGAGCGCCCCAGCCAGAGATGTGTCGCGCAACGCTTTGTCCGATCGCGCCGAAGCCGACGATGCCGATGGTGCTTCCATGAATGAGCGTGGCTCGCTCAGTGCCGTCATCACGCCAGTCGCCATTGCGTAGGCGACCAGACCTGAGTTGCAGGCGCTTGGCCGAAGCAAGCATCAGCGCCAATGTCCCCTCAGCCACCCCTGCCGTGCTGGCCTCCGTCTGCGTATTGCACACGAGTACCCCTGCCGTCGTTGCAGCGCTGACGTCGATCTTGTCGTAGCCCACGTAGGGAGTGATGGCCAGCTTCAGCTTGGGCAGCGCCGCCAGGATGGTCGGGGTGATGACGTTGTAGATCAAGCAATCAGCGTCGCCCGCAGCCTCAACGAGTTCGTCTTGGGTCAAGCGGGTCACCGCTTGGCTGCGAGCAGGCCCGAAGATCAATTCGTGACCAGCTTCGCGCAGTGGTTCGTAATCGTCGGCGGAGCCAACGAGGGTTATGACAGCGATCTTCATGGTGATGTGTTTGTCCGTTAGGCCGTTATGCCAAATAGTTTTGCGGGGTTGTCCCAGAGGATCTTGCGCTTGTCAGCGTCGGAGATGCCAGGCAGCGCGAGGAAGGTGTCGACGGCGCTCGGGAAGAGCGAGTCACTATGGGGGTAGTCGGTGGAGAAGAGCAGGTTGTCTGACCCTATGTAATCGATGACGTACTTGCCGACCTCTTCCTCGGGCTCTATCTCGACGTAGCACTGACGTTTGAAGTACTCGCTAGGCGGCAGTGGCAGGTCGATCCCCAGCGTGGGCAGATCAGGACGACTGGACTCCCACTTCTCGTCCATGCGCCACAAGAGCCAGGTCAGCCAAGAAGCGTTGACCTCCATCATCACGGGCTTCAAGTTGGGGAAGCGGTGCAGGACACCACCGAGGATGAGTTCCGCGAGTTCAGTCTGCGCATGGAACGGGTTACCCATGACCTGGCCAACGAGCTGCGTCCGTGGGTGGCCGTCGTAGCGGTGGGCGATGTTGTCCTTGAGGTAGAGGCTGGGGGGCGGGCCGTGCAGACCGAACGCCACACCCAAGTCGTTGAGCTGCGCCCAAAGTGGATCGAAGAAATCATCGCAGAGCAGGTTGCCATCGACGGCTCCGCCGGTCATGGCCACGCCCACTGCGCCCAACTCTTCAACACAACGACGAGCTTCCTCGGCGGCGATGGTCGCTTCGTGCGGGGGGAGCCATCCCCAGAATTTCATGCGGTCCGGGTTATTCTTAACGAAGTCGGCGGCGAAGTCGTTGTAGACGCGACAGAGTGCGAGCGAATGCTGAGGGTCGAGGCCGTCGAAGCGGACGATGCCCATACCGACGGTAGGCATCATGACCCCAACGTCGATGCCCTCAACGTCGAAACCCCCGATGAAGTTCTCGGGCGTTGGGTCAGCGGTCACCTTGGCCAACAAGGGCTGGTCGGCGACGCGCCGGAGCGCTCGTTCACGGACGAGGCGCGGGCCTGAGGTTCGTGGGACGTCTTGGCCCTCGACCCTTGCCTCTGCGCCACCCTCCCCGGTCTTGCCCTTATCCAACGATTTGATAGCCGTCTTGGACCGCCACGGCTCGGGTAGGTTGCGCTCCCAAAGATCGTGGGGCTCCAGGAAGTGGGGCTCCGCATCGATGATCTTGAATCCAGCCTTGGCCATAGGTACACGCTCCGACGAGGGGGTGGGCGGATGCTAACGGCGCGTCGTACCCGGAGCAAGCGCTATGGGGACGGGGCACGCTCTGCGTACGAGTCGAGAGCTGCTTGACGGAGGTCTTTGAGGTTGTGCGACTGCTTGGACGGCGCGATGTAGAGCACGCTGGCGGCGATCAGCATTACACCGCTGACGATGATGGCGGCAGGCGCGCTCAATACGGCGATGCTGCTGAACTGTAGCTCACCCATGGGCCTGATGCTGGTGTGGACGATGCTCCAGACGCCCATGACTCGACCACGCAATTCCGTGGGCACGAGCATCTGTAGGTTTTGTTGAACAGCGACGTTGCCTGCGGAGGCACCGGTGCCCACGAGGAAGAAGATGAAGAGCGACACCCAGTAGATGGGCGTGACCCCCAACGCGATCATCGACCCTCCCAGCAGGATCGGAGCCAGAACGAGGGTGCGGCGTTGCTGGCTAGGCCTCCCGTAATGCGAGGAGATGATCACGCCTGCCATGCTGCCGACGCCTTGGGCGGCCCACATGTAGCCAAGCTTATCGGGGCCAACGTGCAGGATGTCCTTGGCGATTACAGGAAGCAGGATAGTGAACGAGATGCCGAAGAACATGGTGTACCATGCCAAGCCAATCAGAAACGCGAAGATGCGCTCCCGCCAGATGAAGCGTGCGCCTTCAGCCATGCTCTTGAGCATGCTGCCTGCGTAGGCGCGCTTGATGGGTGGCAGGTGAATCTTCATCAACATGACGGTGTAGATGCTGATGCCCGCGACGGTGATAAGCAGTACGGTGCCGGCTGCGATGCGCGGCGAGCCGGTCATGTCCATCATCAACCTAAGAACCAAGCCACCTACGACTGGTGCACCGATACGCGTGCCTGGATGGATGGAGGAGTTGAGGCCGACGGCGTTGGGCATGGACGCTCGGTCGACCAGGTGGGGGAACATCGACTGACGCGCGGGATTCTCGAAGGAACCCACGGCGGAGTGGACGAACGCGATGGACAAGATGTGCCAGATCTCCAGCACTTCGGTGAGGGCGAGTACCGCAAGAAAGCCAAGCAGCACGATGTTGCCGATCTGCACCATGATCAACAGCTTGCGTTGATCGAACTTGTCGGCGATGACGCCACCAACCAAGACGAGAGCCGTGGCAGGGATGGCCTGCGCTATGGCGAACGCGCCGAGGGCCAGCTTGGAACCGGTCATCGCGTAGATAAGCCACGGCTCCAGCATCCAGAGCATCTGCTGCCCCGAAACGGAGATGACGTAGCCGAACCAGAAGATGCGGAAATCGCGGTGTTGAAGGGCTGAGAAACGATTCTTGAACATGTGCAGGGAATCAGTGTAACGCCTGCGATCCTCACTGCTCCTGGCCAGAGGGTGACCTGGTCGCCAAAACGCGGTAGCCTCTCGCCAACATCCGGGCTCGACGCCCACCCAGGAGACGCTTCTCAGATGACTATCGAGACAACCAAGACCAGCGACGGGATCACGTTGCACGGAATGCTGCACCCCGCAGCCAACCCGCGCACGGATCTGCTCGTTGATTCCATGCTTTTTGTCCACGGCTCCAACGGCAACTTCTACTCCTCTGCAGGAGTCGAGCGCGCCAGGCACTTCTCAGACCTAGGCATCCCCGTCGGCGTGTTCAACACCCGTGGCCACGATGTGATCGCGGGCGCAGGCCAGTCTGGTGGCAAGAAGGTCGGCAACGCGCACGAGCACCTTAGCGACACGCACCTGGATATAGAAGCGATGGTCAATTTCATGGCGGAGCAGGGCTTCAGCCGCGTGGGGTTGCTCGGCGCTAGCCTGGGCACGGTTCGCGTGGTGATGTCCCAGGCCAAGAATCAAGACTCGCGCGTGGCGGCTGTGATCGCAGTGGGCCCGCTGCGCTTCTCCGACAAGTATTACCGTGCATCAGAGATGGCCGCTCTCCACATCAAACACTACGAGGAAGCCAAGGCGCTGGTGGATGCTGGTGAGGGCGGACGGATCATCCAGACCGAGTTCCCCAACCCGGGTGGAATATTCACCGCAGAGGTGCATCTGGATCGCCACTGCTCCGAGCACTACGACATCTGCGCACAGCACACGGATCTGGTGAAATGCCCACTACTCGTGCTCACAGGCACCGAGGAGAAGCACCCGCGGATGCTTGACGTGGGCAAGGATATGGCTGCATTGGTGGGCGACAAGAACCCCGGGTTCAAGTGGGTTCACGTTGAGGGCGGAGATCATGGTTTGCACAGCTTTGAGGACCGCTTCAACAAAGAGGTGATGGAGTTCCTAGGCGCATAGGTAGCCCTCCTCACAGCATGTGATGCTCCGAATAAGAGAGAAGGCCTGGCGAATCGCCAGGCCTTCTTCTATCTCAGCTATTTATCTATTGGGCGGGCGGGGCTGGTGGCTAGCTAGCTAGCTAGCTAGCTAGCCAATCGCTGTCCTTCGCACGGGTGGCGCTCCTGGCCCTGCCGGGCCTGCTTAGAAGCTTCCCCACGAACCAGGCAATTCCCCAGCACAGACCGTGCATGGCCGACACACCGTGTCGGCCCAGAGGTACGGGTTGTCCCATGGCAGACCCGACTCAGCAGGGCCCTGCGGGCCTGAGTAGCCACCCGACAGCGATACGCCTACCGCGCCCCAATGGCCTTGATAGTTCATCCACTCGAAATTGAACGCACAGTTCCCGGTGCAATCCTTGTCGTGATCCAGGTGGCCCCAAAGCCCTGTTTTCTCATCGGGGTCGGGGATAAGAACGACCTGCTCGGGAATCAACGGTGATCCCTCAGTTTCGTCAGGGGCAAAATCGACGTAGTCGAGGATTTCCTTGCCGAACAGCGCGGCATCGATCGATGTAACGCGAAGACCGGCGACAGCTCGTTCGGCGAGGAAGGCGCCAGCCTCGAAGTAGAACGCGTGGGAACCAGCAGCCACGTGCAGCACTGGGCGATTGTCTTGGTGTTCGACGTGCTCCCAATGACGTAGCTCGCCCGCCTCATGCGAGGAGATCGCGACTGCTACGGGCTCGGCACCGCGAACCAGGACCAACGCTGATTCCCAGTCGCCCTCGTGCTCGTTGGCCCAGTCGTTGTAGTAGTAGCAGAACCAGTACTGGATGGCAGTGACTCCATCAAGGTTGGGGTCCAACACCCGGGCGTAGCAGGTCACCGGGTAGCGATCAGCATCGCGCGCGAGAATCCTCGAGTACGCGGACCAATGCGCGTCCCTATCCGCGCGATGGATTGGCTTGCCGTCGCGCGGGTGGCGGTAGAACAACTCGCTGTCCTCTGTGTACTCATGGGCTGGTTTCACTCCCTGGATCAAGCCCATGTGGAGGCCCGGAGGGAAATGCGTTCGGCGATTGAGCACCCATAAGGCAGTGCTACGCATGAAACGAACGGGCCACAGCACGAATGTAACGAACCCAGAGAATTCTCGAACGAGAACGCTGGTCAGTAGAACCGCAGCGGTGGGCACGGCCATAACTATAGCGATATACCAAAGCGCACCGGCTCCGAACGTGACCAACCAAGCGGTCGCCAAGCCTGCGGTGACAATGAAATGGTTCAGATGGTGCCAGGAGTCGACGGGAGTGAGGACCGGTGAGCGCAAGGTCGTTAGGTAGAGTGCGCCAAGGAAGATGAGCGCTCCGGTATCGATGCCCGTTTTCGGCTTGCCTTCCAGCGCCTGACCTAGTGCCAAAATCACTAGCGTTGCGACGACGGTTGCAGCGATGGGCCAGAAGAAAAATCGAGCGAAATCTCGATAGGCTCGGGTGAACCAGAGCGATAGCACCGGTAGCGGTGGGCGTGGATCCCATGCCTGAGCGTGATTCAGGATCAATCGGATATCCCGTGGATAAAAATCGCGCGTGATGTGGGCACCAGAGATCGTTTTGGACGCGGATCGGGCGCGCAATCGAGTGAACCGGTCCCTCAAGCTGGACCCAGCGGTGCGGTTTGGGGGTATCTCCGGCCACACCATGAGCACCGGCGCGAACCGCTCCGCTAGCAGCTGCCGCGGTGAGCGTCGATCAGCAGAGTCATTCAATGGGCCACTCGTCCAGAAAACAGATAATCACCATGTCCAAGACTACCCCTAGCGGCGCGCGTTGTCGTGGGTGAATCCCCCCCTGGAAAAAGGTTATTCGCGAATCGATACCGCCTTAACAGCCAAGCTCCGGCCAGCAAGGGGGTGCGGCCGGAGCTTTGGGAGAGGACATCCCTTTGGCGGAACGACAACCGCCGGGGCAGGAATGTCACAATAAACATACAAGTAATCTTGGTCATGCAGATGGGTGCCTGCCCCAAGTTTACGTGTGTGATTGCCCGCCGATCCTTGTGAAAAGCAGGTATTATCACCGGGTTCAACCACCTCTGCTCTCTTCCGACAGGAGTCCTGATGACTACTCAAGCCAATTCCGAAGCCAATGCGCCGATGTACTACCAGAAAGCTACTGCGAATACCCGGCGTCTGGTAGCCGCAGTGAATCCCGATCAGTGGGAGGCCTCTACTCCGTGCTCCGACTGGAACGTGAAGCAGTTGGTGAACCACATGGTCAGCGGTGTGTTGAACGTGGCGTCGATCATGGGCGGCGATGGACCGCAAAACTTAGGTGACGTGCTCGGGGATGATCCGATCAAAGCCTTCGATGCTGCGTGCAAGGCAGCGATCGCGGCGTTCAGCGAGCCCGGCGCGATGGGGAAGATGGTGCAAACCCGGCGTGGCGAGCAGGTAGCGGGAGATTACGCGCTGGGCCAAGTGCAAGAGGCGCTGGTGCATGGCTGGGACCTAGCGGTGGCGATCGGCGCGGACACGACCATGGACGCCGAACTCATGGGCGTGAGCTACGCCCGAGCGGTCCTCAACCGCGAGCGGCTGAGGACCGGGGGATCGAAGGCGTGGGGCGAGTCTGAAGCAGACACTTCGGAAAACGCGGACACGCAGACGAAATACCTGGCGATCCTCGGCCGCTCTCGGTAGGCAGTATTGGGCTGCCTAGAGGCCGTAGAGTCTGCTGGGGTTGGTATCGAGGATCTTCGTCAAAGTCGCCGCCGGAAGAGTTCCTGACTCTTTCAGCAAACGCAACGCCTCCAGCTCGCTGGAGGTGTCGTTGTGTCCGTAGTCGGAGCCGATCATGAGGTTGTCGTCACCCACTGCGTTGATGATGTACTGAAAATCATCGTTGGTCTGGCAGGCGACGAACATGTTGTTGTCTGCAAGCACGTTCTTGGTAAGCACCCTGCCCTGCCGTTCGAGCCTGCGCTCCAGGTCGATCAGAATGTAGGGGATCCAGTTGGCGGCGACTTCGACGAATCCGAAGCGTAGGTTCGGAAACTTGGAGGGGATGTCGCGGGCGAGCAGTGAGTGGAACGCCGAGATGACGGGCACCTTATTGCGAGAGTAGGCGTCGCCCTCGGTGAGACTGACGAACGATGGGTTGCCACAGCCCGCGTGGAAGCAGATGGGCAGGCCCAGCTTTTCAGCGACTTCATACATGGGGAAGAAGTAGGGATCGGCCGCCTGGCGGTCGCCTTCGAATCCACGCATGAAGATTCCAACAGCGCCGTTCTCTTTGGCGAACTTGAGTTGCTCGGGCACGGCATCCATGCTCAGCAGAGGTGGTACCGCAACCCAACGTAGGCGCCCGTCTGATTGCGACCACGTGTCGGCCATCCATCGGTTGTAGCTCTTAGCGAGGGCCAGATCAACAGCGGGCTTCTGGGAGATCTGCGTGAGGTAGATCGTCGGGTAGAGCACTTGGACGTCGACATCGAGCTGATCCATATGGGCAAGGCGTGCTTTGATGTCCCCTAGGGTTCGGGTTTCCATGGTCGTCTGCGCGAAGCCGGATTGATTCTCGGACGACGTACCACGCGCTGCAGCGCCGAACGGCCTACGGGCAGGCGAACCGTCGATCAGCCAGAACGGCTCGTCGGGTTCGTCGGGGGACACATACGGCTGCGGCCGCAAGTGCTCGTCGGCCGCGTCCAGATAAGCCCACGTGTGGTCAGCTTCGATCACATGACAGTCAGCATCGATAACAGGCATCCCTATCTCCTCTGCAATTCAGGCTCTGCGATTCAGTCCACCGCTGGGCCGGGCCGGACAGATTTGCGTGCCGGACGTTCGTCGCGCGGCGGTGGTATAGGACGGACGATACTCCATCGGACTCTGGTTTGCGAGAGTTGATTTCGGACGGATGCCGACCATGTAGTGCATCAGCCTGTGGTCAGGCAGAACTCGTTCCCGTCGGGATCGGCGCACACAACGAGAGGGTCGCCGTTGGTGTTGTCGACACGTTGGACAAGGCGGCCCCCAATGGCCAGCACTCGTTCGAGGGATGCGCTGAGGTTTGTGACCTCAATATCAAGATGAACGCGATTCTTGCCTGCTTTGAGTTCAGGCACTTCCTGGAGCACCAGATCAACGCCGATCGGCAGCTTGGCCCTGCGGAAGTTGGGCTCGAAGGAGGCGCCGAAATCCTGCCCCATGAGGGCGGACCAGAATGCGGAGGCGCGATCGATGTCGGTTACATCAATGACGATTGCTCCGAGCCTGCCTATGGGTTGTTTAGCCATGGGCGTCTCCCTCTCCCGTTAGTTGAAAGCGGACGCGAATCACGATACCGGAATGAGCGGAAATATGGCGGTTCTTGTGGCTGAGTGTGGCGTTGCGTTACGTGCACGCATATGATACCAAGCCATGCACAAACCGATGGTGAACGTTGGCGTTATTCTGTACGAAATTCGTCGTACCAGTTCGTCGGCGGGAATACTTTGGGAGGTAGCGATGAAGATCAGCTCGCGCTTGATGCTCGTGATGCTTGTGGCGGTGATGTCGTTAGTGGTGGCCGCTTGTGGCGCTGAAGCGACGGCGACGCCGGTTCCACCGACTGCTACACCTACTCAGTCAGGCCCGGAGGCAACGCCGACGCCAGATGCGGATGCGGTGTTCGCGGCTGAGTGGGAAGCCCTCATCGCAGAGGCCAAGGCCGAGGGTGAGTTGAGCCTGGTGTTCGGCGGCTCTGCCGGCCGAAACTACCGAACATTGATCGACCACTTCCAGGAACTGTTTGGGATTCAGGTCATCTTCTCGCCGGGTAGCGGCTCGAAGCAGACCGAGCGGGTTCTGGCCGAGCAATCCGCAGGGGAGTTCCTCGTCGACGTACTGATGATCGGCGGAACGTCCGCTGAGCGGCTAACCGCCGCCAATGGACTTCAGCCCATCAGGCCATGGTTCATCCATCCTGAGATACTCGACGAGAGTGGATGGTACAAAGAGCAGCTTTGGTTCACTGACGCGGAACGTCAGTTCGTTCTGAACAACGGCGCGACCGCATCGCCAGTCAACCTGACGATGCGTTACAACACTGAACTGGTTAGCCAGGCGGACATCGACGGATGGGGGTCGATCTTCGATTTCTTGGACCCCAAGTGGACAGGCAAGATCGTCGCGCTGACGCCGGAGACAGGCGGGGCAGGCGGAACGTACTACGGCCTGATGGCCAACCCAACAGTAGACGCTGAAGCATTCCTCACAAAACTCTTCGACCCGGCATTGGATGTCTTCTTCACTGAAGATTTCCGGCTCATCGCAGACGGTGTGGCGAACGGCAAGTTCGCCTTCGGCATCCTGATCGGTTCAGCCGGACGAGACATCGATGAGCTTGAAGAGCTCGGCTTGCCTGTGAAGGAGCTGATCAAGGAATTGAAGGAAGGATATGACCTGAGCGGTGCCGGGAGCGGCGACAACATCATGGTGCCGATCAACCCTCCTCACCCGGCTGCAGCCAAACTATTCCTCAACTGGTACCTCAGTCGCGAGGGGCAGATCGCCAAGCATCAGATCTCGGACGGCAATCCGAACCCGAGCTTGCGGGAAGACATCCCGTGTGACGGCAACGTGAAGCAGGCCAACTGCAGGGTCGCGGGCAAGGACTACTTCTACCCGACAACAGACCCCGCGTACACGTCTCGTCGCGAGGAGTTCCTCCAACTATCTAGGGACCTGTTCCGGGCGGCACGGCAGTAACGTAAGGATCTAGCTCGTAGGCGCTCCGGGTGACCGGAGCGCCTACCGTTGGTCGAAGAGTGATCGGTCGAGAATCCATCTATGCAGAACTCGCCGACAAACGCCTATAGGCTGAAAAGCCCGCGGATCACCCGGGGCCATTTCATTATGGCCGGGGTTCTCGCGATCCTGGGGTTTTACCTGATCTGGCCAATAATGCTGTTGCTCATCAACAGCTTCAATACGGCGCCAGACTCGCTAGTCGGTGATCCGATCTGGGGTTTGGATAACTGGAAGAACGCGTGGTCCGAGCCGGGGCTGCTCAAATCGCTGTTCAACAGCATCATGATCTGGTCCTTCGTGGTGGGCATCAGCTTCCCCATCTCTGTGTTGATCGCGTGGACGCTAGCGCGGACGAACATCCCTCACTCCCATACCATCGAATTCCTTTTCTGGATCTCGTTCATGATGCCGGGGATATCTACGACCATCGCGTGGATCACCCTTATGGACCCAGACATCGGGTTCCTGAACACGCTCATCGAGAAGTTACCGTTCGTCGACCAGGGCCCGTTCAACATATTCAGTGTGGCAGGGATCGTTTGGGCCCACATCATGGCGAGCGGAATCTCCATCAAGGTGATGCTCCTGACCCCAGCGTTCCGCAACATGGACGCTAGCCTCGAGGAGGCCGCTCGGGTCAGCGGAGCGTCGAACTTACGAGCGATGTTGCGCGTGACGCTACCGCTGATGATCTCGCCGATGGCCCTAGTGTTCGCGCTCCAACTGCTGCGTATCTTCCAGTCGTTTGAGACGGAACTGTTGCTGGGGACACCGATCAATTTCTACGTGTACTCGACGAAGATTTTTGCGCTGATCCGTCAAGACATCCCGCAGTACGGCGAGGCAACCGTGCTCGCTAGCCTGACGTTGTTGATCATCGGGGCGATCATCCCCATTCAGCGCTGGATCATCCAACGCAAGCGGTACACGACGATCACAGGGAGCTTCAAGCCTGGCTTGATCGACCTCGGCAAGTGGCGCTGGGTGATCTTCGGGACGCTGCTCACGTTGCTTACGCTGCTTACGCTGGGCCCGGTGCTCGTACTCATGGCGGGTAGCTTCATGACACGCATGGGGTACTTCCAGATCAACGATGTTTGGACCACGACCCACTGGGGAGCGGTGCTTTCGGACAATTTGTTCCGGAAGGCACTGACCACAACAATCTTGTTGGCGACCACCTCGGCGCTTGTGAGTCCGATCATCTTTTCGTTGATCGCCTACATCCTGGTGCGCACCCAGTTGCCTGGCCGATGGGCTCTTGATCTGGTCATCTGGGGGTCAGGCGCGGTTCCTGGGATATTGTCAGGACTTGGCTTGCTCTGGCTGTTTTTGGGGACGCCGTTCCTCAACTGGATGTACGGAACGATCTACGCGCTGTTGCTAGTGGTCGCGATCCAGGGTAATACGACTGGCACCAACATCATGAAGGGTGTGTTCATCCAGGTCGGGTCGGACATGGAGGAGGCCGCTCGCGTTTCAGGCGCAGGCTTCTTCCGTACCTACTTCAGGATCTGGATACCGTTGCTCATGCCATCGTTGATCCTGCTGGGCACAATGAATTTCGTAGTCGCCGCAGGCACAACCAGCAGCATCATCCTCATCGCGTCCCGAGGTACCATGACCCTGTCCTTGCTCGCGCTGGAGTTCGCTGATCCGTCGGTTGGACTACGGGAAGAGGCAAGCATCGTTGGCTTGTTCATCATGGCCATGACGGTGGGCATCGCAAGCGTGGCGCGGGCCTTTGGACTGAAGCTTGGTATCCGACACGAGCAGCGAAGAAAAGAAGTCGCTGCGGCCCGGGCTGATGCTCAGCCTCTGGGGGTGCCGGACCCTGCAGCCGGATAGACGACGAGACTTCGTCCACGATCTACGATCAAGCTCTTGAATCAAATACACGGCGTCACACGCTCGGAGGTTACTCATGGCAGACGAACGCATAGAGACTTGGAAGCTAACTCCCTTCGAACGGTGGGTGCGTTCCGAAGAACTTCAGGTGATCACGACCCACACGGTGTTCGATGTCTACAACGAGCCGCTGTCTCCGTGGAAACGCGCCGGAGTCGATGCTGCGTTGCTGGATCTGACGCACTATCCGGTGCCAGGCCGCACCATCACCAACAACACTGGCATCCGCTACCTGGCGGAGATCCCGCCAGGAGGCACATTCAACGCTGAGAAGCATATGTACGAGGAAATCTTCTACGTCGCGAAGGGCCGCGGTGCCACGACGGTGTGGCAGGAGGGCGGCGCGAAGCAGACGTTTGAGTGGCACGAAGATAGCGTGTTCGCGATCCCGATGAACGCATGGCACGAGCATTACAACGCAAGCGGAACTGACCCGGTGCGCTTGTACGCGGCAACGAATATGCCGACCGTGTTCAATCTGTACGACAGTGAAGATTTCGTCTTCAACTGCAATACGGTCTTTGAGAACCGGTTCAGCGCGTCAGACGATGGTTACTTCAGTGCGAACGCGAATCGCTTGGGGGATCGGCTGATGGAGGCCAATTTCATCCCGAGCGTGACGGCCATGGCGCTCGATCAGTGGAACTACCGAGGCCCCAGCACGAATATGCATATCCTGATGGCGGGCGGGCGGATCATCTGCCACCTGTCAGAATTCCCGGCAGGGTCCTACAAGAAAGGCCATGGTTTCGGGACTGGCGACATGGTGACGCCCGCTGATGGTCAGGCCAACGATACGAGTTATATGTTCCTGAGCGGCGATGGCTACGACCTCCAATGGCCTCCTGGAACCTACCCGGGCCCCGGAGTTGAGCCGCAGCGGTTCGACTTCAAACGAGGATCGCTGATGTCGAACGGTAATGGGGGTCACCAGCACTTCAACGCTAGCAACGAGACGGCGCGCTACTTGGTGTTCCGGCAGGGGAACCCTGCGTTCGCAGGCCGCGGCATGAAGGCTGGCCAAGGCTCCAACCAGATCGAGTACGAGGACGAGGATCCGTCGGTGCGCGCGATGTTCGAGGCCGTGTGCGCTGAGCGTGACGTTGAGGTAACGCTCGCAGACGCTGGGGACTAGCCCCCAACTGTCACGTGAATCAACGCGCCCTCGTAGGGCCAA
Source organism: Chloroflexota bacterium (assembly GCA_027618515.1). Lineage (GTDB taxonomy): Bacteria > Chloroflexota > Dehalococcoidia > Lucifugimonadales > Australimonadaceae > CALGTL01. Next base: position 36,472 of record JAQCEV010000017.1, read on the forward strand.
GCAACCATGGCGCGTTTGCTATCACTCGGCCTCATGAGCGATTCCAGGCGCCCACTGCCGCCAAAGGCTGAGCCGGAGCGGGCCTCGTCATGAAGCGCTACGATTAGCGGAGGCCAATCGTGGCGCTTCATTCTGTAGGCTCTTTACGCTTGATCACGGCTTCGATTTCCACCCAACCGATAACGGCCACGAAGCCGACTCTGACGTTCTTGGCGCGCGCTATCGAAGCGACGTGGCTGGCTGGCGCGTTCTTGATCCCCGTCACGGTGATGCATGAGAACTTCATGTTGGGCTACGTGCAGATGCCCAAGGTGTTCTTGCTGCGGTCGCTCGCGTTGCTGCTCGTAGCGCTGGTCTCGTTAGAATGGGCGCTCTCGGGCCCCCAACGCGACGCGGCCGGAGATGACGACTCAAGCCGCTGGAAGAAACGGTGGGCTCGCACGCAAGCCCATCCGGCGCGGTTGATTTTGTTGGCGACGGCCACGGTATTGGCAGCCAACGTTATCTCCATGCTGCTGTCGCCGCTTCGCACGGTCTCGTTCGGGGGCAACAACCCAGGCTTGGACACGTACGGCCTCTACAGCGTGCTGGCGTATCTGGTTTTCTTCGCGGTTGTTGCGCCGGGGCCAGGTCGGATGCGTTCTGTGGACACTAACCGCTGCTCCAGCCTTGGTCAGCGTTTATGGGATAGCTCAGCATCTTGGCTTTGATCCGCTCAAGGACGTGGTCGGTCGCCCACCGCGCCCGGAAATGACCTTCGGCAACCCTATATTCGCGGCGGCCTACCTGATCATGACCATGCCCCTGACCGTTGCCGCACTGATGATGCATCGCGGGCGGATGTCCACCGTTGCCGAAGTCGCGTTGGGTGGCGGACTGCTCGCAGCTCCGCTGACCGCCGTGATTCTCACCCTCAGTCGCGGGCCGTGGGTCGGAGGCTCTGCGGGAATCGTCGTGTTCTTGATAGGTATCACCTGGCTGTACGGGTGGCGCGAGGCACGACGACCAGCAGGAATGATTGCGATAGCGGCAGCGATTCTCCTGGTCGTAGGTCTCTTACCTGTGGCGAACACCCCTGCGGTTAGCCTCTCGACGCTCGTTGGCCGGATCACCTCGATCGGTCCGGCGCTATCGGGCGGAGTCTCCGATCGGGCGGCCATCTGGCAGGGAGGCTGGCAGGCTGCGACGGGGACTGGGTGGGTGGACACCGCACGGTTTCCTGAACTGCCCGGCCTCACGGTTCCGATCCTACGGCCCCTCATCGGCCACGGTCAGGACACGTTCGGGTACGCCTTCACAGCGGCTGGTGGAACCACATCCACGTCTGCGCTGCCATCGCACGCGCACAACTTTCTCCTTCACACGGCGGTGGAGCTTGGCGCCCTAGGCGTGGCGGCTTTCGTGTTCTTGTTCGTGTCGTTGATGGTCGTGCTCATACGCCTCCTGTACCACTCCAAGCAGAAGAACGCCCCCTACTGGTTCAACTACCTAGTGGTAGCACTCATCGCGGTGGTGGTCTCCCGCGGTATCGAGCAGATGTCGGGGAAGGCACAAATCTCAGATCTCCACCTGATGTGGATATTGGCAGCGGTCGTTGTCGCGCTACCGACCCTGATTTCCAGCGTGTCGACGGATCGCACATCAACCTTAGGTGGCAGTGGCGAGCGCAGAGCCAACCGGAGGCCAGCACGTCGGAGTTCCGTAGCCCGCACGGGTTTCAGTTCTTGGGCTCCCGCATCGATGAGCCGGTGGGCGGTGGCCGGAACAGTGATCGTAAGAGGTGGCTCCGGAAAACTGAACAGTGGGGATAAGTGGATTCCCTGCTCCGGTC
>JAQCEV010000018.1 GCA_027618515.1 Chloroflexota bacterium
CCTCTTTTCTCATCGCTTGTGTAGCTCGATCGCCTAGCGCTTGGTGTACTGAGGCGCTCGACGGGCCTTCTTTAGACCATACTTCTTGGACTCCTTGATCCGTGAGTCACGCGTCAAGAAACCATTCTTCCGAAGTTGGGGCTTGAGCGCAGGATCCGCAAGCAACAACGCCCGCGCGATGCCGTGGCGCAGCGCGTCGGCCCAGGCGGAGATTCCGCCCCCCTGAATCTTGGCCACCACATTGAAGCGGTTAGCTGATTCCGGGATGTTCTCGAAGACCGCGTTGGCACGCTTCTGCCAGTCGAGCCAAGGCAACGCCTCCTCAACCGGCTTGCCATTCACGACCACAGCACCGGTACCGCCCGGGTAAAGGCGCACGCGCGCGATCGCGGACTTGCGCTTCCCCGTTCCGTAGTAGTACGTCTGAGTGGTGGTCATGCCTTCTCCTCTTCATCGGCCGCGGGCGCCGCTGCCTCTTCTACCTGCTCGGGCTCTGTTGCAGTCTCTTCAACCGCCTCCACAGCAGCCTCTTGGGCCTCCTCGGCCGCCGCTTCAGCGCTCGCCGCCTCAGCCGCCGCCGCCGCTGCCTGCACTTCAGCCGCAGGTTCTTCAACCTTTACAGCAGCCTTGCGCCGCGTGCGGGTTGCCGCGGAGGCTGGCGCCTGTTTCGGCTTGCCCAGGCCAGAGTTGACCTGCGCTTCGTGCGGGTGCTCTGCACCAGCGTAGACCTTCAGCCGACGGAACATCTGACGTCCCAATCGGTTGCGGGGGAGCATGCCTTTCACGGCTAGCTCGATCACGCGGCCAGGGAAGCGTTCCAGCATCTCGTCGAACGACCGCTGCCGCAGATGACCAACGAATCCCGTGTGGCGGTAGTAGATCTTCTGCGTCCGCTTGTTACCACCGATATCAATCTTCGACGCATTCACGACGATCACGAAGTCGCCTGAAAGCTGGTGGCGGCTATAGTCAGCCTTATTCTTGCCCTGCAGGACGTTCGCCACACGAGAGGCGAGTCGACCCAGTCGTTCGCCATCGGCGTCGATGACAAGCCAAGAAGGCTCGCGGTCCACAGGTTTTGTGTGAGTTGTTATTCGTTCAAGTTGCATAGCTATCCGACCGTCACCTCAGAATGTTCCGTCACGGACTGCGCCGTGAACGGTGGAAAGTCCCTGTACTCTACCCGCTTCAGGCTAAGCCCCTTCGCGGGGAGCACCAACGCTGCGGCACCATGAACCGTCGAGTCCGCTATTGCCGCAAATCCGTCTACCGTCATCTTATTCAGGCCCACGCCCAGAATCGCACCCGCGATCCGCCGCACCTGCTGGTGCAGGTAGGCATTCGCCTTGAGCTCCAAGCAAACCTCATCACCGTCCTGCCGCCAAACCTGCGTCTGGTACATCATGCGTACCGTACTGCCGCCTTGGGGCATGTTCCCGCAGAAAGGCGCAAAGTCTCGCTCCCCCTGCAGCACCCCTAACGCCGCATTCATCGTCGCCACGTCCAACCGTCGGCCCACGTGGTGCACGAATCGTGCGCGTAGAGGCGAGCGTGAAGCGCTCTCCAACATTGTGTAGCGGTACGTCCGCGCCATCGCATGCCGCCGCGGATCGAAATCCGCTTCGGCGTCGTAGGCCCCACGTACCGCGACATCATCTGCCAAGTAGTGATTCAGGCCAGTCCTGAACCGTTCAACCGCGAGATCGCTTTCCGTGTCGAAAGCCACCACCTGAGCGTCTGCGTGGACACCAGCGTCCGTACGCCCTGCTCCATACACACGGGTCGCGAAACCCGTCAACTGTCCGACCGCCATCTCCACAGCACCTTGCACTGAGGCGACATTGGTCTGTACCTGAAACCCCGCATAGCGCGTGCCCTCGTACTCGAGTACCAGTGCTATGCGTCTCATTATGAACTAGACCAACTCAAGCGCCGCCATGGGCGAAGAGTCGCCTTGGCGAGGAGACAGTTTTGTCATCCGCGTGTACCCGCCATTACGATCCGCATACCGTGCACCGAGATCATCGAACAGCTTGCTAACGGCGTCTTTGTCCGTCAACACTGCAAGGGCCTGCCGCCGCTGATGCAGCGAACCCACGCGCCCCTTCGTAATCATCTTCTCAGCGAGCCCCTGAACCTCCCGGGCCTTCGCCTCGGTGGTCGTCACTCGCTCGTGCCTGATCAACTGCGCAACCATGCCCTGAAGCATCGCTTCACGGTGTTCGGTGCGCCGTCCTAATTTCCGCCCTTTAACTCGATGCCGCATGACGGCTACTCCTCCTCATCCTCATCGGCTGAAACAACCGCGACTGCCTCGGCTTCATCGCCGTCCGCTGCCACTTCTTCGCCTTCAGAAGACTCTTCAGATGGGTCGACCGCCCCGAACTCCGGGTGGTAGATGTCAATCTCGCCCAAACGTTCGTTGAGCTCCTCCAGCGATTTCTCGCCGAAGTTCCTGATCCTAAGCAACTCGCCACGGCTGCGCTCCAGAATCTCACCGACCTTGTGGATCGATGCGCGCTTCAAGCAATTCAGCGTGCGAGCAGTCAGGTTCAAACTCTCAACTGGCATGTTGTACTGCGAAGCCGGGATGGCAGCTGCCCAACCGGGCCGGTCACCTTCCTGTGCTTCTTCCGCGCTCAAGTTGGAGAACTTGAAGAAGTTCTCAACCAGTTCCTTCGCCGCCTGCTTTACCGCATCAACCGGAGCGATGGTGCCATTGGTCCAAACTTCAACCACCAGACGGTCGAAGTTCGTGTACTGGCCCACGCGGGTCCGCTCAACGTTGAAATTCACCTTGCGAACCGGTGTGTAGATCGCGTCCACTGGCAATACGCCGATGGGCAAGCCGTTTGCGCTCAACGCTGGCTGGTAGCCAACACCTTGCTCAACGTTCATCTCAATGACCAAGCGGGAACTGCTCCCGTCCAGCGTCGCGATGTGCTGCTCAGGATTGGCGATCTCGAAATCCGAGGACGCCATGATGTCACCCGCGCAAATCACGCCGGGGCCCTCAACCTCAAGCCGTAGCTTGCCAGGTCTGCCGGACAGCGACCGCAGGTTGATCGCTTTAATGTTCAGAAGGATGTCAACGACATCCTCTTTGATGTTCGGAAGCGTCGAGTACTCGTGAACGACGCCCTCAATGCGCACCCAATTGACCGCGATTCCCTCAATGGAACTCAGCAGCACCCTCCGCAGAGGGTTACCAACGGTTAGGCCGTAGCCGCGCTGCAAAGGCTCGAACGCGAACACGCCATGCGTGTCGGTGGCCTCAAGAACACGGACCGATGCCGCCGGAACCGGTGCCGGTTCCAATGCTGCATCACGTGATTCGTCGTATCCAAAATCCAACATATTTCAGCTCTTCCTTCGTGTCGGCCGTCCGTATTCCACGGACACCGATCAACCGCTAGGCCGATCCGCCTGATCTCTACCGAGAGTAAAACTCGACGATCATGCGGGTGTCGACGCGGGAATCGATGTCCTCTGCCTCCGGGTTCCGGAGGATGGTCGCCTGCATTGCGGTCTTGTCGATCTCAATCCAACCAGGCAGGATCCGCTGGCCAACACTCTTCGCCACATCCTCAGCGAATGCCTTCACCTTGCTCGCGGGCTTCCATGCCACCACTTCGCCAGTCTTCACGCGGTACGAAGGGATATTCACCTTACGGCCGTTCACCGTGAAGTGGCCGTGAAGCACACGCTGACGAGCCTGGGCGCGGGAATCCGCGAAGCCTACTCGATAGGTCACGTTGTCGAGCCTGCGCTCAAGCAACTGCAGCAAATTAGTACCGGTAACACCGGGGGTCTTGCGAGCGGTTCCAAAATAATTGCGGAACTGCCTCTCGAGCACGCCATAGGTCTGGCGAGCTTTCTGCTTCTCGCGAAGCTGCGTCCCCCACTCTGAGACGCGGCGCCGACGTGTCGGCTGCGCTCCGGGTGGCTTGCGTCGCTTCTCCACACCGCACTTCGGCGTGAAGCAACGCTCTCCCTTGAGGAAGAGTTTGTCGCCCGCACGGCGGCATTGTCTGCAGACCGGACCTGTGTACCTTGCCATTGTTCCTCTTCTGAATCCCCTACAGTGAAGGGACTATTCGCTACTAGACCCGGCGACGCTTGGGCGGCCGGCAACCGTTGTGCGGAATCGGGGTGACGTCGCGGATGCTCGTCACCGTCAAACCTGCACCCTGGAGTGCTCGGATCGCTGATTCACGACCAGCTCCCGGACCACGGATGAACACTTCGATCTGACGCAGACCGTGCTCCATGGCTTTTTTCGCTGCGGTCTCCGAAACACGCTGGGCTGCGAACGCGGTGCTCTTGCGGGAGCCTTTGAACCCCACGCCACCAGCGCTGCCCCACGCGATCACGTTCCCCTCAGGATCCGTGAGCGAGACCATCGTGTTATTAAACGTCGACGTAATGAACGCCTTGCCTCGCGGAACAAACTTCCGCTCTCGGCGCCGCGTACGTGTCCTGTTGGCCCTTGCCACTGTTGTTCCTCCGGTCCAGCGTTTTTTCACGCCATGACCATTCCATCTCGATCACCGAGTTCCGAACCCGGTGTGACCGATCGCCTACCCGTCTACTTCTTCATGACCTTGCGCTTACCTGCCACCGTCCGGCGGCCTGCGCGCTTGGTCCTTGCATTCGTCTTGGTCCGCTGGCCATGCATCGGGAGCCCGCGGCGGTGCCGTGTACCCCGGTACGACCCAATGTCGATCAGGCGACGGATGTTGTCGTTGACCTCACGACGCAGGTCACCTTCCACCATGTACCCATGATCAACAATCTCACGGATCCGGGTCAGATCACCATCACTCAACTCGTGCACCTTCGGGTTGCCCGGTACGTTGGCCTGCTCCGTGATCCGGTGCGCCAGCGTGTGACCGATACCGTAGATGCGGGTCAGAGCAATCTCGATCCGCTTGTTATCTGGAATGTCGACGTTTGCAACACGTGCCATGTTCTATCCCTGCCTCTGCTTGTGCCTCGGGTTTGGGCAAACGATCCGTAGCACACCGCTACGCTTGACCTGTTTGCATTTGTCACACCGAGGTTTGACTGACGCTTTAACCTTCATGTTCCCTCTCCACTTCGCCGACTAGAGCCCGATACCCCGCCTCCGCGGCACGCATCGGTATTCCCGTACCGTCCCTACTTGAATCTGTAGGTGATCCGTCCACGGGTGAGATCGTATGGTGACAGCTCAACCAAAACGCGATCTCCCGGCAGCACACGAATGAAATGCATTCGCATCTTGCCCGAAACGTGGGCCAACACCGCGTGTCCGTTAGCGAGTTCCGCTCGGAACGTGGCGTTGGGTAACGCCTCAATCACGGTGGCTTCTACTTCAATCGATTCTTTTTTCGCCATATTGCGGCTTTCGCCGTCCTACTCCACCTTCGTCGTAACGATCGGGTCTCCCTCGGTCACCAGCACCGTGTGCTCGAAATGCACAGACGGCTTACCGTCTGCCGTAACGACCGTCCAGTCGTCATCGAGCACGCGCGTCGCGTGCGTCCCAAGGTTCACCATCGGCTCTATGGCAATCGCCATACCCGGCCTCAGCAACGGACCGCGTCCTGCGGCGCCGTAATTGGGCACCGATGGCTCCTCGTGGAGTTGGCGCCCGATACCGTGGCCTACATACTCACGTACGATGCCGTACTGGCCTCGTCTCTCAATCTCGTCCTGAACCGCAGCGGACACGTCACCGATCCGATTCCCCGCGCGCACCTGAGCGATACCCGCGAACAACGCAGCCCGTCCCGTCTCCATCTGCGCCCTGATCTCTTCCTTCGTCTCTCCCACCGCAACCGTCAACGCCGAATCCCCGTACATGCCATCCACAATGGCACCCAGATCCAACCCGACGATATCGCCGTCCTTGATCACCCGGCCGCCCGGAATGCCATGGACGATCTCCTCGTTCAAAGAGATGCACAGCGTCGCGGGAAACCCCCGGTAGCCTTTGAACGCCGGTAAACCGCCGAGCGCGCGAATCTCGCGCTCCGCGATAGCGTCCATGTCCGCCGTTGTCATTCCCGCAGCGATAACATCGCGCAACTTCAGCAGCGTCAGACCAGTGATCCGCCCAGCCTCAATCATCCGGTCGAGTTCACGCTGGTTCTTGACCGTTATTCCGTTGCCTGTCCGCTCCCCAACACCGATCCCGGCGTCCAAGGTTCGTACATTGACTGACCTGTTGCGGATATTCATTCGTAAACTCTAATACTACGCTTTTCGTCCGCTTACAGCAAAAACTGCGGCGGTTTTCTAGCTCACGGCGCTCGCGCTGACCGCCGCTAGGAGATCAGCTGTTACCTTCTCAACATCCTGCTGCCCATTCACCCGTACCAACTTGCTTTGACCTTCGTAATAGTCAATCAGCGGCGCGGTTAACGCTTGGTAGGTTTGAAGCCGTGCCCTAACCACCTCTGCTTTGTCGTCGTCGCGCTGGTACAGTTCACCGCCATCCTTGTCGCAGACACCAGTCTGTTTCGGCGGGGCCGTAATCTCATGGTACGGAATCTGGCAAACCCGGCAGATCCAACGACCCGCCAACCGGCGTACCAGCTCTTCCGTGTCCACCTCTATCAATGGAGCAATATCCAACACTTGGCCCGCGCTCACCAGCGCTGCATCCAGCGCTTCGGCTTGAGCACCCGTCCGGGGAAAGCCATCGAGCACGTAGCCTCCAGCCGCATCAGGCTCGGCTATGCGCTCAAGCACCATCTTCACCGTAACGTCGTCTGGTACCAGGTCGCCCTTGTCCATGAACGTCTTGGCCAGCTTGCCCAGATCAGTACCTTCGCCCAGGTGCTTCCGGAATAGGTCTCCAGACGCCACATGAGCAACCCCATTCTGGTCAGCGATAACACTCGCCTGCGTACCCTTGCCCGCTCCCGGTGCGCCGAGAAGAACCATACGCATTATTTCAAAAAGCCTTCGTAGTTCCGCATCAACAACTGCGCTTCGAGCTGACGCATCGTGTCCAGCGCAACCGACACCATAATCAACAAGCTAGTGCTGCTTAGCGTCAGCGCCTGCACACCAGTCACCCTGCTGAAGAAGAACGGCAGAATCGCAACCACTCCCAGGAACAACGCTCCGCCCCACGTGATCCTCAGGATCACTCGGTTCAGGTACTGCTGTGTTGGGACGCCGGGCCGAATACCAGGCACGAATCCGCCATTCTTCTGAAGGTTTTCGGCCAGCTGCTGCTGCTGGAACACCACCAACGTGTAGAAGAACGTAAACACCACCACCAAGATGAACACCATCAACCAGTACCAGGCCGAAGTCGGCGCAAGCACCGTAGAGAAGAACAAAGCAATGCTGGAGACGAAACTGTCCGAGGACGGGTTCGCGAAGAACTGAGCAACCGTGCCGGGCAGCACCATGATGCTGAAGGCGAAGATCAACGGGATCATCCCCGCTGAGTTCACGCGCAACGGCAAGTGTGTCGCGCCGGTCTGCCGGTACATCCGGCCACCGCGGAACACGCTCCGACCGTACTGCACAGGAATCCGGCGCTGAGCCTCGTTGAACAAGACAATCAGGAAGATCAGAATCAGGCCCACCGCCGCCAGAATGAACAGCCCGCTGATGTTGTCACGAGCAAGGAAGCTCTGACCAATCAGGTTGGGCATGCCCGAAACGATCCCGCCAAAGATGATGATGGAAATTCCGTTGCCAATGCCGCGCTCAGTGATGAGTTCGCCCATCCAGATCAGCAGCATCGTGCCACCGACGAATGAGATCACGATCGTCAGCGTCTCAAGCGACCCTGCGCCGAACAGCGTAATGTCGTGGTTAAACACGCCGGACCTGGAGAACAGCAACAACTGACCATAGCCAGAGAAAAACGCGATCGGCACCGCCAGCCAGTGCGTTATCTGATTTATCCTCGCTCGCCCGGACTCGCCCTCTTTCGCGATGGCGCTCAGTTGCGGCAGCACAGGAATCAATACCTGCACCACGATCGACGCTGTGATGTACGGGAACACCCCCAGAGCAGCGATGCTCAGGTTACGCAGTCCCCCACCACTGAACAGGTCAAAGAACGCAACCAAGTTATTGCCCTGCAGCAGGCTACCTAGCGCCTCGCGATCGACGCCGGGAACCGGCACATGCGCGAGCACGCGGAATATCACCAGCATAGCCATGACGAAAAGGATCCGCCCTCTAAGATCGGGGGTGCGGAACGCATCCACCATCGCTTGTATAAGAGCCGGCCTTCCGGGGCCCTGTTGTGCAGCGGTCTGCCCTACACGCACCTCGCTAGGCCTCCTGCACGGTTCCGCCAGCCGCCTCTATCTTAGCGCGTGCAGAACCGGAGAACTTCGTTACCTTCACCTGGAGCGAACGGGTGATCTCACCCTCCCCGAGAACCTTGATCGGTTTGTCGGCGTGGCGCACCACCCGCAGCGATGCGAGCACAACCGGCGTCACCTCGGTAACATCAGCCGGAAGCTCCTGCAAACGTGCCAAGTTCACCACCTGGTACTCAACTCTGAACGGATTGTGGAATCCGCGCATCATCGGCAAACCTTTGATCTGTGGGTTCTGACCACCCTCAAATCCAGGGCGAACCCCACCGCCAGCTCGAGCCTTCTGGCCCTTGTTGCCCTTGCCGGAGTACGTACCCTGCGAACCATTGCCACGCCCAACGCGTTTGCGGTTCTGACGGGCATGCGTGGACCTTACATCATTGACCTGCATGGCTACGCCACCTCTACCGCGATCATGTGGCGAACCTTTTGGACCATGCCACGAATCGTCGGTGTATCTTCGTGTTCAACCGAATGCTGCAATTTCTTCAGGCCAAGCGCACGGAGTGTCCGACGCTGATCTAAAGGGTAGCCAATCTGACTACGAACCCATTTGATACGAATCTTAGACATCAGTTGAAGCCTGTGGTGCTGGCGCTGGCGCTTCCGTCGGCGCTGTGATTACTTCTGCGGCTGGCGCCGACGTTGGAGCCGACGTTGCTGCTACCCCGGCTGGTGGTCCTGAAGGCGCGGGCGCATTCGACCGCGGCGGAGGCCTACGGTCTCGATCCCTGTCGCGGCCTCGGAACCCACCACCGCCCTCGCGGCGCAGTGGTCCTCGACGCTCAGGTGAAACCGGGGGCAGAACGGCCCCACGGGCCTTGCCATCTGGATCCACACCATCTGCGTGCTGCATGGAATTCAATCCCTCCAACGTCGCTTTCACCACGTTGATGGGGTTACGACTCCCCAATGCCTTGGTCACCACGTCACGGACACCCGCAGCCTCCATGACTGCACGAACCGCTCCCCCGGCCTTCACGCCGGAGCCCGGCTGACCAGGCTTGATGATCACGTCTGACGCACCGAAATGCGCGTTGACTCGGTGGGGCACAGTGCTCCCTACCATCGGCACCGTAATCATGTTCTTCTTCGCGATCGTCGTACCCTTACGGACGGCGTCCGGCACAGCACTACCCTTGCCGAGGCCAGCCCCGACATGGCCCTTGCCGTCGCCCACTACGACCATCGCATTGAAGGTCAGGTGACGACCACCCTTGACGACCTTCGCCACGCGCCGGATGGCGACGACGTGCTCTTGCAGCTCCGTCCCATCCTCAGTGGTCCCCGCACGATTGCGGTCGTTCGGGTTGTTTGTATTGTTCGACCGGTTGCGGTCGTTCGGGTTGTTTGTATTGTTCGACCGGTTGCGGTCGTTCGGGTTGTTCGACCGGTTACGGTCGTTCGGGTTATTCGAACGGTTGCGATCATTGCTCTGCTGAGTCAAAACTCAAGACCCTCCTCTCGGGCACCCTCGGCCAGCGCTTTCACGCGGCCGTGGTACTGGTAACCGCCACGGTCGAAAACAACCTTCACCACGCCATTAGCTTTAGCGCGCTCGGCAACTAATTTGCCGACCTCTCGCGCCGCATCTGTCTTGGCGTACGCCTCAGCAGACAACTCAAGCGTGCCGGCCGCCGCGAGCGTGTGCCCAGCGGAGTCGTCAATCACCTGAGCGTAGGTGTGTCGTGCACTGCGGAACACGTTCAAACGAGGGCGATCAGGAGTACCGATCACCGTCTGACGGAGCCGCTGGTGCCGCACGATACGTGCGGCGTACGGAGTCTTGGTTCTAGCCATTACTTACGCTGCTCCCCTAGCACCAGACTTACCAGCCTTGAGCGTGATGCGCTCGCCGAGGTACCGAATGCCCTTTCCTTTGTACGCGTCGGGGGGCCGCAAGCGCCGGATGCGCGCCGCCATCTCACCGACGATCTGTTTGTCAGTACCCCGTATGTGGATCCGGTTGTTACCTTCAACCTCGAACGCAACGCCATCCATCGGCTCGATAACAACCGGGTGGCTGTAACCGATCTGAAGATTGATGCCCTTGCCCTGTGCTTGAACCCGGTAACCGACCAAGTCCAAAGTGCGCGTGAACCCGTCGCTGACGCCAGTGACCATGTTCGCGATCAACGCCCGGTATAGACCGTGCAGTGCGCGATGATCCTTGCGGTCAGACGGACGCTCGACAACAATCATGCCGTCCGCCTCGCGGATCGTCATGTCCTTGTTGAACGGCTGCCGCAACTCGCTGCCTTTACCCTTCACAACTACCTCGCCGTCGCCGATCTCGACGGTGACGCCGGCCGGAACCGCGATTGGTTTCTTCCCTATGCGTGACATCGAGCGCTCCTACCAGACGTATGCCATGAGCTCGCCGCCAGCGCCTTTACGGTACGCGTCGAGCCCGGTCATGATTCCATGTGATGTTGAAACGATGGAGATGCCTACCCCGCCAAAGGCGCGCGGCACATCCTTACGCTGCACGTGTACGCGCAGTCCCGGCTTGCTCACTCGCTTCAATCCAGCGATAGCAGGCTTTTGTTCATCGTTGTAACGAAGTCGTATGCGAAGCACATCCTGCGGAACCTTTTTCACCACTTCTAGATCCTCGATGTAACCCTCACGCTTGAGGATATCGGCGATCGATGCCTTCGTCTTGGACGAGGGCATCTCAATAGATGGGTGATGCACCATTTGTGCATTCCGGATGCGTGTAAGCATGTCGGCGATCGGATCGGTCGGTGGCATGTCGTCTCCTCTTCCTACCAGCTCGCCTTGCGTATGCCAGGGAGACTTCCGTTCAGCGCAAGCTCACGGAAGCAAATCCGGCACAAGCCAGCGAAGCGGATGTATGCACGAGGCCTAGCACACCGCTGACATCGGTTCATCGCGCGGACCTTAAAGGCCGGCTCACGCTTCCACTTAGCAATTTTGCTCTTCTTCGCCACGTTCTCCCTCTCAGCACGCTAGCTAGCGTGTCTGCCCTTCGCGAGCGAAAGGCATTCCCATCAATTCAAGTAGGCGGAACCCTTCAGGATCCGTCCGAGCACTCGTCGTAATCACAACCTGCATACCGCGAACCCTATCAATCGACCCGTAGTCAATCTCCGGGAACATGATCTGCTCCCGCAGACCCAGCGAATAGTTGCCATTCCCATCAAACGCTTTTCGTGACACCCCGCGGAAGTCACGGATACGTGGAAGCGCCATGCTGATCATGCGATCCAAGAACTCGTACATCCGACGCCCGCGCAGTGTAACCATCACGCCGATCGGCTGCTCCTCGCGGAGCTTGAACCCTGCGATCGACCGTCGCGCCTTCGTGATCACCGGCTTTTGACCCGTGATCGCAGCGATCTGTGCGGGGGTCGTCTCGAGCGCCTTCGCGTTCGTCAGAGCCTCGCCCAGACCCACATTGATAATCACTTTCTTAACCGCAGGCACCTGCATGTCACTCTTGTAGCCGAACTCTTGCAGGAGCTGCCCCCTGATCTCACCCTCATACCGGCTTTGCAGCCTGGGTGCAGTCCTAACCGCAATCGCCCGCTTCTCGCGCTTGGCGGGTGCAGCCGTTTCCTTTGGCGCTGCTTTCGCAGCCGGAGCGTCCCCCTCAGCCGCAGGCGCGGCCTTAGCCGCGGCAGCCTTGGAACGGGCGCTCGCCGCTCGAACCGGCTTCGCTGCGCTGCTCGAACCCGCAGCCGACGCCGCTGGTTTTCGAACCCGCTTGGGTTTTTCGTCTTCGGCGGGAGCAGTCACGTCGTCTTGTCCTTCGACCGACGCGGCCTGCTCAGCGCTCTTTTCCTCTTCTTCGCTCAATTGAGCATCCCCTCGCAGCGCTTGCACCCTCGTGATTTCGTCCCATCGTCCAAAATCTTCACCGAAACCCTCGTCGGCTTGTCGCACGACGGGCAGATCGGCATGACCTTAGAGGCATCCAACGGCATCTCTTTGTCGACGATGCCCGCTTGCCGTCCCTGGACGCCAGCCTTGTAGTGGCGCTTCACCATGTTTATGCCCTCAACAAGGATCTGATCCTTGTCGGGGAACACGCGCTGAATCTTTCCTCGGCGGCCCTTGTCGCGGCCCCGTATGACCAACACTTCATCATCACGCTTGAGACGAGCAGCCATAGCTACAACACCTCCGGCGCGAGCGAAACGATTCGCATGAAATTACGCTCCCGTAGCTCACGGGCAACCGGACCAAAGATCCGCGTCCCGCGAGGCATCTCGCCGGTCCCCAAGATAACCGCTGCGTTGTCGTCGAAGCGGATCGTGGAACCATCGGGCCTCTTGGTGATGGATGTGGTCCGTACCACAACGGCACGAACCACCTCACCCTTTTTCACTGCACTGTTTGGCTGCGCTACCTTCACGGATCCGACGATAACGTCGCCCACCCGTGCGTAACGTCGGCCCGAACCTCCCGGGATGTTGAAGCACATGATCTGCTTCGCCCCGGAGTTGTCGGCCACGTTGAGGCGTGTCTGTGGCTGTATCACGACCCCTTCTCCTCTTCCGTGTCCTCTGCATTCTCTGTGTCAGCAGGAGCATCGTCCTCGGCGGGCGTTTCCTCAGCCTCTGCCTCGGGCTCCTCGACCACGGCCTCTTCCTCAGCAGACGCGTCCTCGGCCTCAACGACGGCCTCCGCTTTCGGAGCCTTCACGGCCTTCGCGGCTTTAGCCACTACCGATGCCGCTCCGCCCGCTGCCGCTCGTCGAGCAGCCGCTTTAACGGCAGCCTTGGTAGGCCCACGCCGACGCTGCGGGTTAGCTTCCTCTACGTTGACCTCAGCCGCCACTGCAGGCTCGATCTCCGGTAGCTCCTGGCGAACCAACAGCTCCGTAACGCGCCATCGCTTCGTCTTCGAGAGCGGTCGCGTCTCGGTGATCCGAACGACATCGCCAACGCGGAATGCGTTCTGCTCATCGTGCGCCTTGAACTTCGTGAGATGGCGGACAGTCTTGCCGTAGAAGCGATGCGAAACGCGTCGTTCGACAGCTACCACTACCGTCTTATCCATACCGTCGCTGACAACGCGGCCCACGCGGACCTTGCGCCGTTCACCCGTCTGCGTGGTCATGCCTTGCTCCCTAGCAACTCGCGTTCGCGCTGCACCGTCAGGATGTGAGCCAAGCGGCGCTTCGCGTCCCGAAGCTCACCTGAGTTGGAGAGCTGACGGGTAGCGATCTTGAACCTAAGGTTCATGATCTCCAAGCGCGTGTTGAACTCCTCTTCTGTGAGGCGTTCGTCCGCAAGGGCTCTAATTGTTTCGATCTTCGCTCGCATGTGTGTCACTGGTTACCGCTAGATGGCGACCAGTTTCTCCTCTCTTGCAACGGTCCGAGTCGGGATGGGCAACTTCTGAGCTGCACGAGCCAGCGCTGCACGCGCGAGTTCAGGTGGCACGCCACCGACCTCGTACATGATACGGCCCGGCCGAACCACAGCTACCCACGCTTCTACCGGCCCCTTACCGCCACCCTGGCGAACTTCCAACGGCTTGTGTGAGATCGGCTTGTCCGGGAACATCCGGATCCACACCTGCCCCCCACGGCGCAGGTGCCGCGTGATCGCACGACGCCCGGCCTCAATCTGCCGCGCGGTGATCCAGTGAACTCCCATGGCCTTCAGGCCGAAGTCACCGAACACTACCGTGCTGCCTTTGACTGCCATGCCCTTCATCCGGCCACGGTGTGTCTTCCTGTAACGGGTCCGCTTAGGCTGAAGCATTTGCTCCCCCCACTCCACTCAATTCGCCGGAAACAACTTCGTCAATCTGCTGACCGCGGTGCTTCTCAGCGAGGATGTCTCCTCGGTAGATCCAAACCTTTACGCCGATGCGACCCATCGAGGTCGCCGCCTCGGCCAAACCGTAATCGATGTCCGCACGCAGGGTGTGCAGCGGCACTCGACCGTCCATAACCTTTTCACCTCGCGCGATCTCAGCGCCGCCCAGGCGACCTGAAACCTGCACTTTGATGCCTTTGGCACCGGCTTGCATCGTACGCATGACTGCCTGGCGGGTCGCTCGTCGGAACATCACACGACGCTCCAGCTGGTCAGCGACGTTTCGGGCCACCAAGAACGCATCGAGTTCAGGATGCCTGATCTCTAGCACGTTCAAGCGAACCTTCTTGCCTTTGGCCGCACGCTCGACTGCCTTGCGCAGCTCATCAACACGCTGACCACCCCGACCGATGACGATGCCCGGGCGAGCCGTGTGCACGTTCACCGTGAGGTCCTGCGCGGAACGTTCGATCTCAACACGTGAGATGCCCGCCTCCGCGTACTGCTTGGTGATCACGCCACGGATTTGCAAGTCTTCGAAAACCTGCGCCGCGTAATCCTGTCCTCGACCGGCGAACCAACGCGATTGCCAGTCTTTGTTGATCCCCAGGCGGAATCCAATGGGATGTGTCTTATGACCCACGCTCTGACCTCACTAACTACTTCTCGTGTTCGTCTACGACGATCGTGATGTGACTAGCCTGCCGACGTACGTGCCCGACCCGACCGCGGGAACGGGCCCGGAAGCGCCGCAAGGACACCGCCTGATCGGCGAAGGCAGTCACAACCTTCAACCGCGTCGGGTCCATGGAATTATTGTTCTCAGCGTTGGCCGCAGCCGACCGCAGGATCGCCGACACGTGTTCAGCAATCGGTCCCGGTCGGAATCGCAACGACTCGATCGCATCAGCAACACGCATGCCCTGAATCGCACGCAGAACTAGCCGCGCTCGCTTAGGGGAGATGCCTACCTGTTTTCCGACTGACTTGACCGGCATATCTAACGCCTCACCGAGGATTGACGCTCGGACTTCGAAATATGTCCTCGGAACGTTCGCGTCGGCGCGAACTCTCCGAGCTTGTGACCAACCATGTTCTCCGTAACGAAGACCGGAATGTGGCGACGACCGTCATGCACCGCGATGGTCAAGCCAAGCATGTCAGGCATGAGTGTCGAAGCCCTCGACCAGGTCTTGATTACTACCTTCGTTTCACTACGCTGCGCCTTCTCGACCTTCTTGGCCAACTTCGGGTGCACGTAGGGACCCTTTTTGATCGAACGTGACATCTACTTAGCTCTCCTGTCCCGGACGATGAAGACATCTGTGTGCCACCGGCGTCGGGTCTTGGGACCGAGTGCGGGCTTACCCCACGGGGTCTTCGGGTGCTTCATACCGATAGGGGCATGCCCCTCACCACCACCATGCGGGTGGTCAACCGGGTTCATCGCGGAACCACGTACCGTAGGCCGCCTGCCCAGGTGACGATTCGCTCCGGCTTTACCCTTTTTCTGGTTCTTGTGGTCGGCGTTGCCTACCGTTCCGATCGTCGCCAAACACGTGCTCGGCACGCGCCTGATCTGACCAGACGGCAAACGCAACATCGCGAACCGATCATCACGGGCAAGAAGTTGCGCTCCGGTACCCGCGCCCCGACACATCTGACCACCTTTGCCCGGCTGGATCTCGATGTTGTGAACCTGCGTGCCTGTGGGAATAATCCCGAGCGGCAACGCGTTCCCAACCCGAATCTCAGCATCCGGACCTGACATCAACTTATCGTTGACCTTAACACCGGTCGGTGCCAACAAGTATCGACGCGCACCGTCCGCGTACACCACCAAGGCGATCCGCGCTGAACGGTTAGGGTCGTACTCAATCGTCTCCACACGGCAAGGAATACCCAGCTTGTCGCGCTTGAAATCCACATCTCGCCAAGACTGCTTCGCTCCACCACCACGGTGATGGACCGTAATCTTTCCTCGGGAGTTACGACCACCGGTGTGGTTCTTGCCCTTGGTCAGCGCCTTGAACGGCGATCGTGTCGTCAGCTCCTGGAAATCCGGTCGAACCGCATCGCGGCGCCCTGGACTCGTGGGCCGAAGTCGCTTCAGTGCCATGAGTTACGCACCCTCGAACAGCTGGATAGTGTCGCCAGGCGCCACTGTCACTACTGCCTTCTTGTTGGACTTGCGCGTCTGCCAGCGACCGTTGCCGCGGCGCACACGCTCAGTGTTTTGCGAAATGATATTCACGCTTACCACAGAAACTTCGAACCCACGTTCAACAGCTTCCTTCACCTGCGCCTTATTGGCACCCTGAAGGATGTCGAACACGTACTTGTTCTGTTCCTGAAGAAGCGTTGACTTCTCCGTAATAACCGGCCTTTTGAGAACTTGGAGAACGTGCATTACGCTGCCTCCTCCGACTTCACTTTACGCGGCGCCCGAGCGGTCTCGGACCACAACTCGTTCGCCTCTGCAACCGCATCCGGTGTCATCACAACCATGTCGTAACGCAACAGATCAAGCACGTTCAACAGATCGGCACGAACGGCCTTCACTCGCGGCAGGTTGCTTACGCCTCGCGCGATATCCGGTGCCTGCCCACGCGTGACCACCAAAGCTGAACCGGTAACACCGATCGCCGCCAAGACCACAGCGAAAGCCTTGGTCTTGGAGTCCACGCCCTCGAGTTCCTGCACCACTCGGAATCGCTCGCCCGTTACCTTCGTTGAAAGCACTGAGCGGAACGCCTGTCGGCGCATGCGCTTCGGCATCCGCTTTCGGTAGGAACGCGGGTGCGGCCCGAAGACCACACCACCGTGGCGCAAGAGAGGCGACCGGATACTGCCCTGGCGAGCCCTTCCCGTGCCCTTCTGTGCGAACGGCTTGCGACCACCACCCGAAACCTGTGCACGCGTTAGCGTGTTACTGGTCCCTTGGCGTTGGTTCGCCTGGTAATAAACGAGTGCCTGGTGGACGAGGTCAGGGTTGTACGTCGCGCCGAACACGACATCATTGCCCTCAGCCTGCCCAACGACCTCGCCGCTGGTATTTAGGATCGGAAGCTGCATTACTCAGCCTTCCCTTCGTCTTCAACTTCGGTCTCGCCCGCTTCTTCAGCAGGCTCTGCCTCAACCGCAACCTCAGCGACCGTCTCTTCGACAGCATCCTCGGCCGGTGCTTCCTCGATCACTTCGGGCTCTTCAACAACGACACCCAAAAGCTCATTCCACTCTTCGTCGGAAAGCCGCGTCGCGACCTTTACTCCCTTGGAGTACTTGACCGTAACCATGCCGTTGCGCGCCCCGGGAACCGACCCGCGCACCATCAACAGGTTCCGCTCGGGATCCACGCGCTCAACGATGAGTTTCAGCGACGTGATTTGTTTGTTACCCATGTGCCCTGGCATCTTCTTGCCCTTGAACACACGCCCAGGATACGTACCCGCACCAATCGAACCAACCGCCCTGTGACGGTCACCTTGACCGTGGGTCTTGCGCCCACCCTTGAACCCATACCGCTTGACCGCACCCGCGAAACCGCGTCCCTTGGATCGCCCTGTCACATCAACCACGTCGCCGGGCTGGAACAGGGTCACCGGGAGAGCCTGGCCCACCGTGTGATCCGAGATGTCGTCGGAAAAGAACTCGTGCAGCACACGAGAATCCGCACCCGCCGCTTTCAAATGTCCGCGAGCAGGCTTCGTCAATTGTTTCGCGTGACCGTAGCCCACCTGGACGGCCTCGTAGCCGTCGCGCTGGGTCGTCCGAACCTGCGTCACAACGCAAGGACCAACCTCCAGAACAGTCACAGACACCACCTGGCTGTCTGCGCTAAAGAGGTGAGTCATACCCACTTTTTTGCCTATGAGTCCCTGAATCATGACTACAACTTGATCGAGATGTCGACACCCGCCGGCATCTGGAGCCGGGTCAGTGCGTCGACCGTCTTGGGGTTAGGTTCGAGGATGTCCACCAGCCTCTTGTGCGTCCGCAACTCGAAATGCTCGCGGGAATCCTTGTCGACGTGAGGCGACCGAATCACGCAGAAGCGCTTGATGCGCGTCGGCAACGGAACAGGACCCGCAACAGACACACCCGTGCGCTCTGCCGCTTCAACGATCTGTTGCGCGGACTGATCCAGCAACTTATGATCGAAGGCACGCAGGATTATCCGGAGTTTCTCTGAAGACGCCCCGCCTGCCTTGGGCTTTGCTACTTGTTCTACCACTACTCGCTCTCCTCGGGGTTACGCACCGCTCGCCACCACTGCTGCAACCGCTGACTGCGGGGCTTCTTCGTATCGGCCAAACTCCATTGAGTAGCTCGCTCGCCCTTGTGACGATGAGCGGAGATCAGTCGCATAACCAAACATTTCTACCAACGGAACGTCAGCTTCGATGAGCTGAATGTCGCCCTGGGCTTCCATCGTCTTGATGCGCCCCCGCCTCGAGTTCAGGTCACCAAGGACTTCACCCAGATAATCACCGGGAGTCGTCACCTGGAGTTCCATCACAGGCTCCAACAGGATCGAGCCAGCCTTGCGAAGCGCTTCCTTGATCCCCATCGATGCCGCAATCTTGAACGCCATCTCGGACGAGTCCACCGCGTGGTAGGAACCATCCAACAGCGTTACCTTCACATCCATCACCGGGTAACCCGCGATGATGCCCGTCTGGAGCGCCTCTTCGGCGCCCTTGTTGACGGCAGGAATGAATTCCTTCGGAATCTTTCCGCCCGTCACCTTATTATCAAATGTATAGCCGGTCCCTGTGGCCTGCGGCTCGATCTCCAGCACAACGTGACCGAACTGGCCGCGCCCACCCGTCTGCTTGATGAAGCGGGCATTAGCCCCGCCCTTCTTGGAAATCGCCTCGCGGTACGCCACCTGCGGCTTACCCACCGATGCCTCAACATTGAACTCACGCCTCAGCCGATCCACCAGGATCTCAAGGTGGAGCTCACCCATGCCAGACATTACTGTCTGACTCGTCTCCCTGTCGTACTTCACCCGGAATGTCGGGTCTTCTTCCGCCAGCTTGAGCAGCGAGTCTGTCAGCTTGTCATGCTCTGCGCGGGACTTCGGCTCAATGGCAACCGAAATCACCGGTTCGGCGAACTTGATCGTTTCAAGCACAATCTGGTCGCGCTCGTCGCAAACCGTCTCGCCAGTGAAAGTGTTCTTGAGACCGACCGCTGCCGCAATCTCGCCAGCCTGGATGGACTCGACGTCCTCGCGATGGTTCGCGTGCATCAGCAAGATGCGCCCCAGCCGCTCACGGACACCCTTTGTTGAATTATAGACCGTAGAACCTGCTGTCATCGTCCCGGAGTAGACCCGGAAATAGACCAAACGGCCAACGTAGGGGTCAGTAACAATCTTGAACGCCAAAGCTGCAAACGGCGCCTTCGCGTCGGCCGGCCGAGTCATCGCGTCACCCGTCTTAGGGTGAACACCGATGATCTCTTTCACGTCCAACGGCGACGGCAGGTAATCAATAACGGCGTTCAGCATGAGTTGCACGCCCAAGCTCTGAAGTGCTGACCCGCAGGTCACCGGCACTGCCTTGTTGGCCAACGCTGCTCGTCGCAGCCCTGCCTTCAACTCCGCCGGGGTGGGAAGCTCGCCAGCAAGGTACTTGGCCATCAACTCATCGTCGCTCTCGGCAGCTCGCTCGATGACCTCTTCGCGAACCTTCTCCATGTGGTCGAGCATCTCCGCAGGGATGTCTCCCTCGATGGTCGTCCCAACGTTGTCCACGTCGAAAAAGTGAGCCCTCATCTCAACGAGATCAATGATGCCCGTGAACAAGTCCTCAGCACCGATCGGGTACTGCACCGGGATCGGAACCGCGCCCAAGCGCTTGCGGATCGACTCCATCGTCTTCTCGTAGTCCGCGCTGATGCGATCCATCTTGTTGACGAAGCAGATCCTCGGCACACCGTAACGGTCAGCCTGACGCCACACCGTCTCGGACTGTGGCTGCACTCCAGCCACAGCGTCGAACACCACCACACCACCATCGAGCACCCGGAGACTCCGCTCAACCTCAGCCGTGAAGTCAACGTGACCAGGCGTGTCAATGATGTTTACCTGGTGGCCAGCCCATTGGGCCCGCGTTGCAGCAGACGTAATCGTGATACCACGCTCACGCTCTTGCTCCATCCAGTCCATCACTGCCGTACCGTCGTGCACCTCGCCGATCTTGTACGTCACACCCGTGAAGAACAAAACGCGCTCGGTGACCGTGGTCTTACCAGCATCGATATGGGCGATGAACCCGATATTACGGACCTTATCAAGATCCAATTCCGTATTGGTCGTCATATAGGTGACTGGTCCCCTGGCCTAACCGCTTCTGCTACCACTTGTAGTGGACGAACGCCCGGTTGGCCTCCGCCATCTTGTAAAGCTCTTCACGCCGTCGAACGGCTGAACCCTGTCCACGCGAAGCGTCCAGCAACTCTGCTGCCAAACGCGACCGCATCGGCTGTCCCGTTCGTGCCCGTGCACCACGAATCAACCAACGCATGGCCAAAGCCATCCGACGATTCGGCGCAACCTCAATGGGCACCTGATACGTAGCACCACCAACACGGCGAGGCTTCACCTCAACCGTTGGCGTCGCATTCCGCATCGCCTGGTCAAAAATCTCAAGCGGGTCGCGGTTCGTTTGTTCCTGAATCAGGTCAAACGCCTGGTACACAGCACGCTGTGCAACCGACTTCTTCCCACCGTACATCACCCTGTTGATGAAACTAGCCAGATCCTTGTTCCCGAACTTCGGGTCTGGCGCGATCACTCGTTTTACAGCCGGTCGTCGCCTCGACATACTTCGCCATTACCTCGCGCTTCCTGACTCTATGCCAGGGCGTTCATTTCCCGTGCCCGTTCTTACAGAACAAGACCCTGTACCACGAACGATTCTTAGCTTTGCTCAGCCTGGCTCCGCACCAGACCGCTCCCGGAACCCACACCGCACACACACCTCATGCTTTACCCGACGCCTTTACAGCAATGGGCACCCGTCTCACCCTAAGAGGTGAAGGGATCAAGCCAAAGGCTTAGGAGCGTTTGGTCCCGTACTTGCTCCGTCCCCGCTTCCGACCGGCGACTCCGGTTGCATCCAGCGCACCACGAATGATGTGGTACCTAACACCCGGCAAGTCTTTCACACGGCCGCCACGGATCAACACGACGGAATGCTCTTGCAATGTGTGCCCCTCACCAGGGATGTAAGCCGTAACTTCCATCCCATTGGTCATGCGCACACGGGCCACTTTTCGAAGAGCTGAATTCGGCTTCTTCGGCGTAACGGTCCGAACCTGTACACAGACCCCCAACTTCTGCGGGGATCCGTTACCACGGTAAACGCGGTTACGAAGCGTGTTGCGCACGAAACGCAACGCCGGCGCCTTTGTCTTCTTGACCAAGCGCTTCCGGCCTTGCCGCACTAACTGGTTCACCGTCGGCATCTGTACCTACCTTCTCATCACGCACACAAAAAATCAGTCCCGCCCGACAGGGCGCGAACAGAAGAATACTACCTAGGATTCGAGGGACGTGTCAACCAGTCGCCTCGTCACCTCAGGCGCCAAGACCTCACGACAATCGTCGCTAGACCGTGGGTAAACATGACTTCACATTGATATGCATCAGCTATTTTACATCGTCCACGCCCAGTTGATATGTGTTATTCGTCGAAGCATCTCGGCGCGTACAATTCCACAATGGTCAACGACAACCCCGCTCCATGTGCACGATGCGGCCATCCAGCCATCAGTCATGCCTACGGTAACCGCCGTGAATGCGCGCAGCAGGAGCTCGATGCAGGCCACTCCGTTGCGCCTCCCGCACATAGTTTTCTAGCACCCGCCGACGCCATTGACCTCGTTGAGGACGAGCGCGTGCGCAACCTAGACGCCAAGGCTTCATACGACGCCTGGTTCCGTATCATCAACGACCAAGACGCAAGGGGTCATTAGCGTGGCGAAACCCATCTACACCAAGTATGGCGACCAAGGCGAGACCGGCCTCCTCTATGGAGGACGAGTCTCGAAGGCCAATCCGCGCACCGAAGCCTACGGTGCAGTCGATGAGGCTGTTTCCGCCCTCGGCCTCGCCAAAGCACTCTCAACCAACGAGTACGTGCGCGAGACCATAGACAGCCTCCAGCGTGAACTTTTCACTGTTGGCGCCGAGCTCGCCACCGACCCAGCCGAGCGCGACAAGCTGCTCAAGCACTTCTCTCCGGTCACTCCTGAAATGACCGAGTTCCTTGAACGTTCCATCGACTTCATCACCGCCGAGATCGAGCTTCCGCGCGAGTTCATCATCCCCGGCGGGTCGCCCGCGTCCGCAGCCCTTGATGTTGCACGCACGACCCTCAGGCGCGCCGAGCGTCGAGCCGTCGCCCTCTACGACGCGAGCCTGCTCGACAGCCCAGAGCTTCTCCGGTACCTCAACCGCGCCTCAGACCTGCTCTTCATGCTCGCCCGATACCAAGACAAGGCGTAGCATCGTCCGCGCTGCCGCTAGCAGCGCCCATTTAGCCGGCCCGCACCAAGACCTCGGAGGAGCACAACATGGCTGCAGAACCCATCAATCTCTTTGATTTCGAAGCCCTGGCCGAGCAGAAGATGGAAAAGGTCGAATGGGACTACATCGCTGGTGCCGCCACCGACGAGATAACCCTCCGCCGCACGCGCTCCGCCTACGACCACATAGCGCTACGCCCTCGCGTGCTCACTGGCACCGCCAGCGTGGACATGTCCACCACCATCCTCGGCCAGCGCATCTCCGTACCATTCATGACAAGCCCCGCCGGCGGCCACGGCAAAGCCCACCCCGACGGCGAACTTGCCACCGCCCGAGCGGCGGCGAAATTCGGCACCATCATGTCCATGAGCGCCAACGGAACCCACACCATCGAAGACGTCGCCGAAACCGTCGATGGCCCCCGTTGGTACCAGTGCTACTTCTACAGGAATCGCGAAACCATGGCAGGCATGGTCAAGCGCGCCGAGGATGCCGGGTACAAAGCCCTTATCGTCACCCTTGACTCATCGTGGCCGTCCAAGCGCGAGCGAAATATCCGCAACGACTATGGCAACAGGCCGCGTGAGCGTAAGAACTACACACCGGAGCAGGTTAAAGAAGGCCAGCAACTCGCCGCCAAATCCAAGTTCGACTCAGGACTCAGCGGTCGCGGGCAAAACGACCCAGGCGCCACCTGGGAAGACCTGAAGTGGCTGCGCACCGTCACCGACCTCCCCATCATCTTCAAAGGAATCATGACCGGAGAGGACGGCCTCCTCGCCGCCGAGTATGGCGTCGACGGCCTCATCGTCTCCAACCACGGTTCACGCAACCTGGACACCACTCTCTCAACCATCGAGACACTTCCCGAGGTGGTCGAGGCCGCAGGCAGCAAAGTCGACGTGCTCCTGGACGGTGGTATCCGGCGCGGATCGGACATCGCGAAAGCCCTCGCCTTGGGGGCCAAAGCCGTCATGTTCGGTCGGCCCATCTTCTGGGGTCTCAACTACGGTGGTGAAGACGGACTCACCGGCGTCCTCGAGATCCTCCGCGACGAGCTTGAGATAACCATGGTGCTCACTGGCCGCCCCACCATCGCCAGCATCGACTCCAGCCTCATCCGGAAGATGCCCCCCCTGGACTAAGCCGAGCGCTTCTTCAACACCACGAACATCGCCGCGGCTACCGCGATCACCACTGCAGCTGCCCCGACGAGCAAGCCCGCATTGTTGCCGACCCCTTCGTCCGGCGTCGGCGCAACCGTCGCGGTGGGCGTGGCTATCACTTCAGACGTGGGCGTAGCCACCGCAGCAATGGGTGGAGTAGCCGTACTACCTGGTATCACCTGACCGGCAGTGGGCGTCGGCAACTCCACGATAGGAACTGGTGTCATAGTCGCAGTCGCAACGGGGATCTCCGTAGCAGTCGGAGTAGGCTTGGCGGCGGCGGCTTTCACCGCTGCGATCACAAACGTCGACAACCCATTCGGTGATGACGCGTTGAACTGGATATCCGCCGCGCTCGTATCTTCTATGGGCGCGTCCAGCGACTGAACGGTTCCGTCATCGGCACGGCGGAACACTCGAACGTTCGCCACACCAACCGCATCAACCCACGCACGCCCAACAGTCAGTCGCAATGTGATTGCGTCGATCGCATCGTCAAGGCCAGTCTTGTCGAACCCTGTTGCGAACGCGATATCGTCGATATCCAATCCCAACGTCGCCGCGTGCTCAGCGAACGCGGACAACGCCTCAGCATCGGCTTGCTTGCTGATTGACATCGTCATCCCACTTTGGCCAGGGAACGATTTCAACGATCCCAAAACCTTCACCGACGCTGTCCCGACCCGACTGTCCACCGACGACAGATCTGCGCTCCTCGTGGGGAGGTCGATGTCGATCGCCGTCACCGTGCCAGTCACCGCATCGCCCGTCCCCACTAAACCCTGCACCGTCAGCAGGAGGCGGATCGTGTCGCTTCCCCCCGCATCCTTGATAGGGATCCGGACGAGGTGCCCCCCAGGGATCGGCTTCACCGTCGTGCCCGACCCGGTGTCTGTGTCCTCCAGCAGCCCTCTGCCGCTCGTCACGGGGATGGGTAGCGTTACTGACTCGCCCACGGATGTGAACACCACAGGCCCACCCGTGGATCGCACCGTCACATCTAAGATGTCGAACCCCGTACCTTCCGTGGACAGCAACAGTTCGGACGGGATATCGACCCGCGCTGTGAACTCAGCATCCTGCGCGGCAGCAACACCAGGGAACGCTACAGCAGCGAGCCATGCGGCGCAGAGCAAGAGCAAAGCCCCTGATCGCCATCGCCGGGGCAGCCAAGACAACACATTCATCGATTAAACCTTCAAGCGGAGCGAGGCCGACCCGTGAACTTCAACCTAACGTGAAATCCCGGCAGGTTCTCGCCCCCATCTGTATTCGTGCTACCCGCAGTCTCCCCAGTGGTGGCTGCCTGAAGCAATGCTCCATGAAATGAAGCAGGCGCCATCTACCTCACGATCCGCATCTTCGATGTCCTCGTCATGACGGCCCTAACTCCCGTGCTTTGGCTCTACTTCCAGAACGGTCGCGCCAAATACCAAGAAAGCACCACGTTCATGCTGGTCATGATCGGCATCGTCCTCAGCCTCGTCCTGGTCTACTTCTACGAACTAGCCAAACAGGCGCCTCTCATGGAAGTCGCCGCCGAATACCAAACGGGCTCGCTACTCGACTCGCTCTACCTGCTGGGATATCTCATCATCGGCGCGGCACTCTACGCCCACCGTAAGCACCAGGATTGGAGCTACGCCGTCGTCGCCAACGCCATGGAGCCGTCCTAGTCATGCGTGATTCAAACGCCGACAACGTCGTTGACCAGGTCTGGTCAACCGCCCTCGATAAGATCACGAAACCCGGCGACTTGCCGTCAGGCAGGCCCGCCCTAGGCGACCAGATGGATCTAGCTGCCGCGCAAGCGGGAACCGCCGCGTTGCTGGCCACCGTTCCCGCGTTCAATAAATTGCTCTACAACTCGGGTTATGCCGCCTCGGCCCGCAACACTTACCTCATCCTCCGCCGCCTCGGAATGCCCGCCGATTTCTTCTGGAAGTACGAGCAGTGGAACCCGAAACGCGCCCTCGACACCCTCGACAAGATCGTCTCCAAAGTCTTCACCACTATGTTGTCCAAACAACACGTTGGTGTACTGAAACTCACTGCCGCTGACCCGGTCACCAATAGATTCGAGGTCAGCTTCGAGAGTTGCGCCGAGTGCTCAGGCCTACACGCCCACGACCCCATGTGCTTCTTCCACGCAGGGTCATTCGCAGGCATGCTAGCCGCCATGCTCGATCACGAATTCGACGCCTGGGAGGTCGAATGTGTCGCGCTGGGCGCAGCGGCCTGCCGGTTCGAGATCGGCGAGCGCACCGACCGCCAAACCCAAACACGCTGGGGACGCTGGGCGGACGAGTTCACCTACGCCTTCGAGCCTGCCGCGCGCTTCCAAGAAGACCTTGATGGCGAAACCGTCCGCGAGTTAGGTGAAACAGTCGATATCGGCTACTACCAGATGCTCCTCGCGAGCACCGTCCTCACCAACATGGAAGTCGTCGAGCGTTCCTGTCTCGATGCAGGACGCAACATAGGCACCAAACTTGCAGACATCGTCCGTGAGCGTTTCGGAGCCGACCCCCAGGAAGCAGTCCCTGCCTTCTACCGTCGCCTCCGCTACGCATCGCTCGATGTGACGGGCCTTGATTCCGGTGAGGCCTCCGGGTTCCGCGTCGTCGTCAGCGAGGCCCCAGAACACCTGGGCGTTCTGGAAAGCTCAGCCCTCGTCCCGTTCCTCTCAGGTGAGCTCGAAGGCATGCTCTCTGCCCTCACCGGTCGTGACCTCGCCCTCGCTACCACCGACGTAGACGGCCACGACCTCGTCCTCAGGTACGCCCCCAGCTAAGCTCGCAGGTACTTGTGCCCCGCGGGAGTCACTGTACGGCCCTTCGACGTCCGCGCAAGGAAGCCGAGCCGGATCAGGTACGGCTCGTAGGCATCCGCCACCGCGTCTGGGTACTCCCCGAGGGCCTCTGCCAGCGCAGGAAGGCTGACCGGCCCACCGCCGAACGTGTCGATCACGGTAGACAGGTACCTCCTGTCGTTCTCATCCAAGCCCAACTTGTCCACCTTCATGAAAGCCAACCCGTCAGACGCCACTTCGCCCGTGATCACATTGTCACCATGCGCTGCAGCATAATCGCGAACGAGCCGCAGCAATCGATCAGCCACCAGCGGCGTCCCCCTCGAGCGCCGCGCGATCTCCACCGCCCCCTCGGGCTCGATCGCCACCGCAAAATCGCGTGCGAACCTAACCAGGAACACAGCCATCGCCCGTAGGTCATAAGACTGGAATTGAAAGGTAGTCCCTATCCGCTCACGCATCCGAGTGCTCAACGCCGACAGCCGGGAAGTGACACCTATCAGCGTGAAATGCTCCAACGCCAGCTCTGCCTCTTTCGTGCCTCGGCCCCGCCCGACCTCCCACGTAACGACGAACTCACCGATCGCTCGGTAGAGAAAATCCTCAACGTCCTTGCGGATGAGGTGGATCTCGTCGACAACCAAAACGTCCCTAGTCTTGAGCCCAACCAGAATCGGTACCCAATCTGACAGGAACTCGTCGGTGCGCCCTGACATCCGGCGGATCTTGCCCCCAAGCTCAGCGGCGACCCCCTCAGCCAGCGTCGCTTTGCCAAAGCCCGGAGGGCCTGACAGCAACATGTGGTCGAGTGGTTTGTCATACCGCTTGGCCGTCTCGATCAACGGCACCAAACGGTCGATGATTCTCTGTTGCCCCACGAAGTCCGCGAACGAGCGCAGTCGTGGCTCGTGATCCAACACTTCCGTTTCATCTTGATCGTGGCTGAGTGTGATGGAAATATCCCCTCACGCCGGAAACCGGCGCCCGTAAATGTGTCAGTGTTACCCGAAAAATGCTAGCGCGTCACCGCACCATCCGCCACTCCATCGGGAACCGGCCCCGCTAGCACGGCCCTGCTAGAATCTCCCTCGTGGAACCCATAGCTATCGTCGACTACGGTGCAGGCAACCTCAGAAGCGTCCAAAAGGCTTTCGAGCACCTAGGACACCAAGCCGTCTTCACCTCAAACCCCGCAGACCTCAAGAACGCTCCTGCCATCGTTTTCCCTGGCCAGGGCGCATCCCCGCCTGCCATGGCCGCCCTTGAACGCGATGGCATGGCCGACGCTGTCTGCGAGGCCATCGCCAGCGGTACCCCCTTCTTCGGCGTCTGCCTGGGCCTTCAACTCCTCCTTGAGCACTCTGAGGAGGGCAGCGTCGACTGCCTCGGTGTCGTCCCTGGAACCGTGCGCAAGTTCTCCGACGCCCACATCGCTAAGGGCCTCAAGGTTCCACACATGGGGTGGAACGCCGTCAAACTCGTCGGCGAGCACCCCGTCTTCCAGGGCGTCCCAGAGAACTCCTACTTCTATTTCGTCCACAGTTACTACGCCGACCCCACTGACGACTCGTGGGTTGAAGGCACTACCACGTACGGCCTTGAATTCACCAGCGTCGTTGCTCGTGACAACCTGGTCGCCACCCAGTTCCACCCCGAGAAGAGCGGCAACGTCGGACTCCAACTCTACGACAACTTCGTCAAGCACCTCGTGCTCACCCGCGTGTAAAACAATGGAAATCATCCCCGCGATCGACCTACGCAAAGGCCAGGTCGTTCGCCTCAACCAAGGCGACTTCAACCGCCAAACTACCTTCTCTGACGACCCCCTAAAGGTCGCCCAAGGATTCGTCGATGCTGGCGCCATTCGTATCCACGTCGTCGACCTCGACGGCGCCCTCGAAGGTGGCCCTCAACAGAGCGACCTCTACGGAGCCCTCGCCCGCGACATCAGCGTCCCGCTTGAGGTTGGCGGAGGCTTTCGCGCCGCAGAGCACGTGGACACAGCCCTGGCGGGCGGCGTCGGTCGCGTCGTCCTGGGCACCGCCGCCATCGCCAACCCTGAAATCATCGAGCAAGCGATCCAGACGCACGGCGCTGACCGCATCGTTGTTGGCCTCGACGCCAACAACGGTAAAGTCGCCGTCAGCGGCTGGACCGAAACCACCGACATCGACGCCACCGACCTCATGACTCAGATGTTCGAAGTCGGCGTGCGACGCTTCGTCTTCACCGACATCGCTCGCGACGGCACTCTCACCGAGCCCAATTTCGACTCCGTCGCTGTGATGATTCAACACGGGATAGCCCTCGGGGGCGTGCACATCATCGCTTCTGGCGGCATCGGCGAACTGGACCACCTCCGTCGTCTGGCCACCCTCGGTGCGGAAGGTGCCATCGTCGGCACCGCTATCTACCGTGGAACCGTCGACCTTACAGAAGCCATCCGCGAACTGGGAGCATCCTGATGCGCGTCTCATTCGACCATCACTCGACCCGCGAAGTCGTCCGAGGCAAGCTCGAAGAAGCCATAGGGAAAGCGCTAGATATCGGTGGTGGACAGATCACCAAGGTTCAGTACGCCTGGGTGGGAGACAAACTCGACTTCTCCTTCGCGGTCATGAGCAAAACGATCAAAGGCACCGCTGACGTCACCGACACCGAGATCATCGTCGATGCGGGCATCCCCCTGATGTTCCGACCCGTCGAGGGCAAAGTGAAATCGCGTATCCTTAGTACCCTCAACGAGATGTTCCCCTAGTCCCGAAACCGCCCAGGAGAAACCCACTTTGGCAGTCGACCAGCCGACCGCAGGCAGAACGTCGTTCAGAGCGACCGGCCCCGCCTACATCGCAACAATCGCCATCGGACATGGCCTGAAGCACTGGTACATCGCCGCTTTCGCGGTGTTCCTCCCTCTCATTGAGGAGGAATATCAGCTCACCACCTTCGGCGTAGCCATGCTCGGCACCATCCGCCAGATCGCCGGAGGATCACCCAACTTCTTCGTCGGCTACGTCAGCGACCGCTTCCGCCAACACTGGAACCTGATCCTAGCTGTCTCATTCATCTCGGCAGCCGCATCCATGATGTTCGCCGGGCTCATGCCCTGGTACTGGCCGATGGTGTTCTTCATTGGCATGGGCGGCGTCGCGGCAGCCTTCTGGCACCCGCCAGCAATCTCCATGCTGAGCACGCGATTCCCTGAACGCCGTGGCATGGCCATCGCCTTCCACGGCTCCGGCTCTGGCGCGGGCGAAGCCCTGGCCCCGTTCCTCGTCGGCGCCATCCTCGCGTACATCCTCATGGACGACTGGCGGCTGTACGTCGTCCTCGCCATGATTCCAGCCGTTGCCCTGACCGTCGTCATCTACTGGATGCTAGATGGAGCGGGCCCCGGGCCTGCTCCCACACACACACGTCCTGCGAAGATCACTGACACCTTCACCATGCTCCGGTACCCGGCGTTCCGGACGCTTGCCTACATGAACTTCACGCGGTCGTTCGCCCACTTCGGCGTCCTATCGTTCCTGCCCATCTACCTAGCCCGTGATCTGGACATGAACAGCTTTGGCGTCGGGTTCCACGTCGCCCTACTCACCCTCGGCGGAGTCATCGTCGGCCCGCTGTTCGGCCACTACTCCGACAAGATCGGGCGCAGGGTTCCCATGGTTGCAGCGCTAGTCGCAGTCGCCATAGGCATGCTCACCATCGGCATCGTCGGTGAAGGCATCATCATGGTCATCGCCCTGGGCATCATGGGCATCTTCCTCTGGTCCGTCCAAGACGTCACCAACGCGACTGCACTTGATGCCGCTCCCAGAGGGCAGGAAGGCTCTGTTGTTGGCATGATGTTCTCCAGCAGCCTCGTCGCGGGCGTCCTTGCCCCAAGCGTCATGTTGGTCGCCATCTCGCTAGCCGACCCCCGCCGCGTCATCTTCTTCGTCGCAGCCGCCGTCGTCCTCCCCGCCATCTTCGTTATGGCGATTGCTCCCCTGACCCGCAAATCCGACGATTAGTACGTTGCCCCCTCCTGGCTCACCCGATGGGCTCGCCAGACCATGAGAACGCGGTCGAGTCGAACAGCACGGATCGTATTCGCGACCGCACTAGCGGTCGTGCTCGCCGCTTGCCAGCCGCCCTCGTCCGCCACGACGATCCCCGCCGCGACAGCCACGGCAACCACCCCACCGTTGTCCTCGCCCATCCCCACTGAAACCCCGAATACCAGCCCGTTGGCGACACCAACGCCAGCCCTTCGTCCCCTCCCCAACCCACTCCGACTCTAACGTCCTTCCCTAACCCAACTCCAACGCCCATCCCTACCCTGACGCCGCCTCCCACAATCACCACCACCAGCAACCTCACGTGGACCACGCCCCGGGAGTGGCAGGCACCGCTATCACTCACCAACACGCGCGGCCAACAAGGTGGCAACACAGCCTCCCTATCCCAGTCCGTATACGTGAGCTGGGCAATCACCAACACCGGCCCGTTCACCCTCAATCGCCCCTTCGACATCCATCTCTATCTGGACGACGTATTCCTCAATTCATGGCGGCCAACAGGCCAATCCGTCGACTTCTTTTCGTTCGTCGATGACTGGGACGAGTTGGCGTCACATATCCGCCTCACTCCTGGCGACCACACGCTCAAACTGGTCATCGATCCATACGAAGAGATCCCGGAGACCGACGAGACCGACAACGTCTACGAGCTGCCCGTCTCCATCACCGGCGGTCTCACCCCGCGCCCAGGCACCCGTCTCCCCGACATCGCCCCGGTCGCGCTCGACGGTTGGGACGGGCCCCTCGTGTTCAATTCCTACGACGGCCGTACCATAAACGGCCCTCTCTCCACTGACTCCACCACCTACGTCAGCTTCGCCGCCGAGAACGTCGGGGTGTCCTCCGCGCTCACGATGGTCCTCCCACCGACCCCGCCCGCACCTGTCACGCTGCCCAACCTTGTACCTCATTGGAATTTCGCCACCGACGGCCCCATCGTCGTCTCGAGCGCGGAAGACACAAGCACTCACAACCCGATAGTCTCCGGCCAACCTGCGTACGTCGACATCAGCGTGCAGAATCTCAGCCTCGTCGACGCAGGCTCGTTCTCCTCGTCTCTCTACCTAGACGATGAATTGGTCGAAACATTGCGCGCTTCAGATGGCCTCGTTCGCAATGCCTCCTCCCGCGGTCCAGCCAGCGACCTTCACCGATGCCGAGATCGACACTCTGATCGCCAACCTGCCCAGTGCGGCTGACGACCGCCGCCCTGTCCTGGGCGAGGGCAACTCCGAACTCGGCTCCCTCGCGCTTGAGCTGGCCGACGTCGGCTACTACCTGATGACGGGTACCAGCACGCGCGACGAGCGCCTGCACATCTTGTTGCTAGACCGGCTAGCCTACGAATCCTGGATCGACGCCGACTACGTTGAGGAATTCGCCACCAGCCCAGTCGTCGATCATCCATCCATCCTCGCTCGTCGCGAGAAACTGAAGACGGACAACCCGGCGTTCAAGACGCGGCACCAAGGCCGAGTGATACTGGTGGTCGACGCAGAGCGCCCCTTCACAGACGTGCTGTCATCGCTCGCCCACGAACTGGGCCATGCCAACCAAGACTTCCAGCACCCCGAACAGGCGACCGTGAATGGCAACGACGCGCTCGATGGCATCCAGGAAGCCCAAGCGCAACAGTTCGAGCGTGCGTTCTGGCTCACACTCGAAGCCAGGCTAGGCACGCCCCTCATGGCATACCCAACCCATGACGCCTTCATCAGCGTCATCGACGCCGCCCTCGACGGATGGCTCGACGGATATCCAAGCGAAGAGCACGACCTTGGCCACCTGATCCAATGGCTCGCCGTCCTCACCGACCCTGCCCTCGCATCGCTCAAGAACGACCTAACGACGACCGGCGGACTAAGCGCCGCTGGTTCGCTGACGCTGTTCTCCCACCTCGTCGCCGTCGAGCCCGCCAACGCCACCAGCTACGTCAACGGACTCCTGGCCGAACTCTCCGCACAGTTGCCTACGATCCGCGCCCTAGCCGAGGCACGCCTGACCGCCAGCCTTTCGCTAGACGGCGAGGGCCTCCCAGACCTGACCACCGTCGGGCTAGCAACACCCTAGCCGACGCCCTCAACGAACGCGCGGATCAACGCCCACGACTCCTCAGGCTTGTTCGTCATCGCGTTGAACTTCGTCCCCGCGTAAATCTGAAGCTGCGAGTTTGGCATAAGCCCGTGCAGCGCCGTCGAGTGCTCGATCGGGTGACGATCATCATCCACATCACCGCGCATCAGCAGCGTAGGTGCCTTCACGTCCGCCGCGAACTTGCGCAGATCGTAGTACTCGTGGAACTCAGGCTTGGAGTGCAAGTCCAGGTAGAACTCATTGATCGCAGCCGCGTCCTCACCGTGGTGGTACTTCATCGAATCGATCCGAGCCTGCGGCTGGTTGCTCCGCTCAGAATCGCCCTCCGGGTACGAGTAAGCGATGGAACCGTTCAGGATCAACGACTTCGTCCGTTCCGGGTAAGCCAGCGCGAACCGAACCGCCACCCGCGTGCCCAGCGTCTCCGCCGCCACGTGCGCCGAGTCGATCTTCAGTTCATCGAGCAGCGCGGCTAAATCGTTCACCCAGTCCTCGCCCTTCACGTCTGTCGTGTGCTCGGAGTCGGCCATCCCTCGGATATCCGGGATGATCACCCTGAAATCACTCGCGTTCTTCCCCATGTATTCGACCCAAGCCTTCGCCGAGTCGAATCGCGTCCCCGCGACGAACACCATCGGCGTGCCGCTCCCCACGTCCTCGTAATGGTGCTTATATCCGTTGATAGTTGTGTCAGGCATAGTTTTTTCTCCTCAAGATTGCGGGAGCTAGCCTATCACCCCAACCGCTTTAGTCCCGCCCAGACCGCTGGTAGACTCGCCCCGACATCGAAGGCCGACCAAGCCAACCAGCCGAGCGGCCCGCCAGGAGGCGCACCATGGTCATGGACCACCCCACCATCCACAAGCCCACGTCGTTCCCCGTCGCCCCCAACCTTGGCGACTGGGCCACCTCACGCGAAAATTTCGATTGGTCCAGCATCGAAGGCGAGATCGACTTCCTCCCTGACGGTCGGCTCAACGTCGCCTACGAGGCCATCGACCGCCACGTGGCCAAAGGCAACGGCGCCAAGGTCGCTATGCACTGGGAAGGCAAGAACGGCGAGAAAGAGTCGTACACCTACGACGACATGCGCCGTCAGACCAACAAGTTCTCCAACGTGCTCGAAGGACTCGGCGTCGAGAACGGCGAGCGCGTCTTCACCTTCATGGAGCGCCTCCCAGAGATCTATTTCACGTTCTTCGGCACTCTCAAAGCTGGCTGCGTCATCGGGCCGCTCTTCTCTGCCTTCGGTCCTGACCCCGTCAAAGATCGCATGGAAGCCAGCGGTGCTACCGTCCTCGTGACGCAGCCTGAATTGCGCAACAAGATCGCCGACATCCTCCCCCTGCTCCCTGACCTCAAGCACATCATCGTCGTCAACAAAGGCGGACGCTCATCGGCACCGCTCGCCGAAGGCGACCTCAGCTTCGAAGAGCTCATGGCCGCTGCCTCCGACGCCGATGCGTCCCTCGACACCACTCGTGATTCCTACTCCGTCATGCATTTCACGTCAGGAACCACAGGCAAGCCCAAGGGCGCCGTCCACCGGCACAACTCCGTGATACAGCAGTACGCCACCGGCAAGTGGGCCCTCGACCTCCACCCCGACGACATCTACTGGTGCACGGCTGACCCTGGCTGGGTCACCGGCACGTCCTACGGCATGATCGCCCCCTGGACCAACGGCGTTACCCAGATCATCTACGAAGGCGGCTTCTCCGCACGTAAGTGGTACCAGATCCTCCAGGACTACAACGTCACCGTTTGGTACACCGCCCCTACCGCCATCCGAATGCTCATGAAATCCGGCGTAGAGCTACCCAAAACGTTCAACACGCCCAACCTGCGCTTCATGGCGTCCGTGGGTGAGCCCCTCAATCCGGAAGGCGTCATCTGGGGCCAAGAGGCGTTCGGCCTCCCGTTCCACGACAACTGGTGGCAGACCGAGACCGGCGCCATCATGATTGCCAACTACAACTCCATGGACATCAAACCGGGCTCCATGGGCCGCCCCATCCCCGGCATCGAAGCCGGGATCATCGACGCTGACGGCAACCCCGTCCCCGACGGCGAGAACGGCATCTTGGCCGCCCGCCCCGGCTGGCCATCGATGTTCCAGGTCTACTGGAACGACCAAGAGCGCTACGACTCTCGATTCAAGAACGGCTGGTACCTCACCGGCGACGAAGCCGTCCGCGATTCCGACGGCTACTTCTGGTTCGTCGGTCGTTCAGACGATGTCATCAACACCGCAGGCCACCTTGTCGGCCCCTTCGAGGTCGAGAGCGCCCTCCTAGAGCACCCAGCTGTCGCTGAAGCAGGCGTCATCGGCAAGCCGGACCCCATCGCCATGGAGGTCGTCAAAGCCTTCGTCTCGCTCAAGGACGGCTACGAAGCCTCCGACGAACTACGTCGCGAGCTCATGGGCTTCGCCCGCAAGAAGCTTGCAGCAGCCGTCGCCCCGCGCGAGATCGAGATCGTCGACAGCCTACCCAAGACCCGCTCCGGCAAAATCATGCGCCGCCTCCTCAAAGCCCGCGAACTGGGCCTGCCGGAAGGCGACACATCAACATTGGAGGACGACTAGCCGCCAAGCGAGGTTTATTCCTGAAATACCCCTTAGCGGCCTCTGGAAATACCCCCTAAGGGAGACGGCAAACCGCCCTTTTCATCCTAGGCTTGGTCCATCGCAGACGCCAAAACAACCCGGCGAACCTGCAAGAAAGGAAAAGCGATGATTGAAGCGCTTAGCCAGGTCTACGAAAGTTACTCCTCGCCCCTCTCCAAGGTATTCGGCCCCGCCATCGCCCCACGAACGTACCTCCGTGCGCTGCACCTCTTTCTGATGTTCCCCTTGGGCATCGCATACTTCGTCGCGCTGGTCGTCATGCTCTCTGTAGGTGGTTCGCTGATCTGGACCCTTATCGGCCCCATCGTGCTGATCGCAGCATTGTTCCTGACCCGCTGGGCAGGCGATGCCGAAGCCTGGACCATCCGTCGCGTGTCACAGATCGAACTCCGGCGTCCCCCGACGGCGATCGACCTCAGCCAATCCCTCCGTAAGCAACTGTGGGTTCGGCTGATCGACCGCAACACCTGGACCGGTCTTGTGTACCTGTTCGTGCAGTTCCCGCTCGGCATCGCCGCGTTCGTCGGCCTAGTCACGACCACCGCAATCGTGGGAGCGTTCGCCGGAGCCCCGATCGTGATGTCTCTCACCGACGCCACCTATGGATTCGGCGGAATCATCCCCGACGTAACAACCGTCCAAGGAAGCCTGATCCTCGTGCCCATCGGGCTAATTGGATTCTTGGTTTCT
Organism: Chloroflexota bacterium; assembly: GCA_027618515.1. Lineage (GTDB taxonomy): Bacteria > Chloroflexota > Dehalococcoidia > Lucifugimonadales > Australimonadaceae > CALGTL01. Next base: position 36,132 of record JAQCEV010000018.1, read on the forward strand.
GTTCACCTCATCAACGTAACCTCCGCTACACACGCTACCTGGGCGCGGCTCATGCTCGCCTCCCGGGCGAAGGCGATTCCCACCGCCCCAACCCAACTCGCCCCACAGCCATCGAACCCGACCGGAGGGCACCTCGCAGCGTTGCCCGTCGACGGCCACGTACTAGAAGCATCGGAGCTTGCGGGCCAACTCACCGGCTTGGCGTCCCTAACCAATCGCGAAAAGGAGGTCCTCAGGCTCATCGCCCGGGGCCACTCCAACGCCGACATTGCAGAAGCCTTCGTGCTCAGCGAAGGAACCGTAAAGACCCACGTCAAACGCGTCCTCTCCAAGCTTGAAGTCCGTGACAGAACCCAAGCTGCCGTCTACGCCTACGACATCGGGTTTGTGAAGCCAGGCGACACCGGCCCAACCGCACCTGAACCATTGCGATTCGAAGACTATCGCGCTGGCTAGTCGTTTCAGGCACCACCACCCATAGCACCGACAGCCGTGAATTCCGCTCGCGCCCGACGTAGAATGCCGCCAAACGTCAGCGCCGTCCCCAGAGCACTAGAGCACAGGAGCACGAACATGCTGTCCAAAGAAGACAACGAGCTACTGACCCACGTCGGCCCCGGCACCCCCATGGGCGACCTCATGCGGCAATACTGGATGCCCATCTACCTCTCGACAGACCTCGAAAAGCCGGACAACAAACCTCACCGCATCAAGCTCCTCCACGAGAATCTCATCCTCTTCCGCAACACCTCTGGCGAGGTCGGGCTCCTCTCCGAAGTCTGCCCCCACCGAGGCGCTTCCCTCTACTGGTCGCGCAACGAGCAGGACGGCCTGCGCTGCGTCTACCACGGGTGGAAGTACGACATCACGGGCCAGTGCGTCGACATGCCCAGCGAACCCGCAGCATCCAACTTCAGAGACAAGGTTCGCGCTGGTTCCTACCCCTGCCAGGAACGTAATGGCATCGTCTGGACCTACATGGGCCCGCGCAAAACGCCGCCCCCCCTACCCGAACTCGAATTCAACATGCTCCCACCAGAGCACGTCGTCATCCGGCGTGACATGCAGGACTCCAACTGGGTCCAGGGTCTCGAAGGCAACATCGACTCCTCCCACCTATCCTTCCTCCACACGCGCCTTGAAGCCACAGGAAACGCAGAGTTCTACGGCGAAGGCCCCGCAACCCGAGGCCTTTTCTACAACGACCCCGCCCCCAAGATGGAAGTGACCAACACCGACGCTGGCGTCATGGACGCAGCAGGCCGCGTCGAAGAACCCGGGAAGGTCTACTGGCGTGTCACCCAGTTCCTCATGCCCTTCTACGGCATATTCGCCCCCGTCAGCCTGGAAGAATGCCCCCTGCAATGGTGGATCCCCCTCGACGACAACTCCGTCATGAAGTGGGACATCCGCTGGAACCCCTCACGCCCAATCCGCGAGGAAGAGAAGAAGAGTCTGATCCTTGAAGACCCCGGTGGATGGGTCGATTGGACAGCCGACGCCAAAACCCACTGGCAACTCAAGGCCAACGCCGACAACGAGTACCTCAACGAGTACGACGCGCAACTCGACAAGCGTTTCTCTGGCATCCCGTCCATCAACCTCCAGGACAAAGCTGTCCTGGAAAGCATGGGCCACATCGTCGACCGCACCATCGAGCACCTCGGCACGTCGGACGCCATGATCATCCGCACGCGCCGTAGGCTCATCAACGCCGCCATCGCCCTTCGCGACCACGGCACCGTGCCTCCAGGCGTCGACGACCCGCAGGTCTATCGCCGTCGCACCGCAACCGCCATCCTCGACGACGGCGTCGACTGGCAGGTCGGCGCAGGCCCCTACCTAGAGGCCTTCACCGACACCCCCGTCCTCTCCGCCGAAGCCCAACAAGCTTCGCTCCGGGTGAAACAGAGTTAGAGTGCATAGCAGTGACAATCACCTGTCGTGTATATGCAATTCAACCCGTATCATGAGTTGATGCACCCTGATCGATGCCATTGGAATCCTGCGCAGCACCTGGTCTCAGGAGCGAATGGGCAGAAATGGGCAGAAACGGACACCATCAAGACGCGCGAGCC
>JAQCEV010000019.1 GCA_027618515.1 Chloroflexota bacterium
GCTCTCCTAGAGTCCACGCCGTCCATGGAACGGATATCCGAAATAATGAAGGCGATCGCCAAGATTCAGTTGCGGAACGCAGTCACAGTGTTGGCGGTCTGGGCCGGAATATGGGGGTTGCTGAGTGGGCTCCTGCCGCAAGGTTGGTGGCACCTGCCCATTAACTTGATAGGGTTCCTCGTCTCATTGACAGGGGCAGTGTCCATTCGCGGCTCACTGCAGACAATCGGCAACCCCGGGTGGTTGGCCTTCGGGATTGCTCTTGTTATCTGGTTCGTCCTGGTGGTGATTCTCAGGAGTTTGATTCTGGAGTTGTTGAGCTAAACCGTTTCATCAACAAAGGGTGAAGAGCCCGTGTGGTCATCCTCGATGACGTAAACGGAGTGGCTGTCAAATAATAAAGAAGGGCACAGCGCAGTTGAGTGGGAATGCCTGTTTACGTGGTAACGACCAGGAAAATGAGTGGTGGGCCGGACAGGACTCGAACCTGTGACCAGTCGATTATGAGTCGACGGCTCTAACCAACTGAGCTACCGGCCCACTCTAGCTACGTGCCTATTATCCACTATAGGGAACGGGCACACGAATCGTACCTAGGAATTGGCGGAGAGGTCCCGACTAGTCGTTCTCGGGGCCCAGGTGTCGCAGTTCAGCGCCAACGCGATCTGCGGTCACTCCCAGGCCGTCCAGCAACTGACCCGCCACGTCCTCGGGGGTCTCCACGAGTGCCTGTAGCAGGTGGCCGGTTCCCACTGTGCGCTGGCCGCTTGACCGAGCGATGCGCGCGGCACTTTCGATGACGCGCTGGCATCGACGGGTCATGCCTGTGCCGCCAGTGAACAACGAGCCACGGCGACCGATGACGCCTTCGAGTTGCGTTTTGATACTTGAGGGCTCGCCGCCCAGGTTGATCAACACGCGGGTGGCCTGCGACCTCGAATCGCGTAGCAGGCCTAGAAGCAGGTGCTCCGTGCCCATGTAGGCGTGCTCGAAACGCTGCGCCTCTTCCTGCATGAACGACAGTGCCCGCCATGCGTTTGGCGTGAATCTCCCCGGCAAACCACGGACGGCGGTGGTCGAGACGCGCGGCGCAGGCCGTGCCGACTCCAACACCAAACTCGGAATCACGCGGCGAAGATCAAGCGATCCTAAGAAGAGCGCTCCGAGCGCTACGCCCATGATCGCCCTGCCTTCGATGGCCACCATCCAACCGGGGAAACTCAAGAAAGCGTCGTGCCCGCCACGCTGTAGCGGCGTAAGCAGTAACGCGATCAAAGGCACGGAAACGACCACGTAGACCAGCCAGGCGAACTGGCGGGTGAAGTACTTCGATTGCTTGATGCCAACCAGGGTAACGGCCCCTGACAACACGGCGGCGACGCCTGACAGCGCAGTTAGGATGAACGAGTTCATGAAGCTCACGCCGCTGGGCAGCGGCGGACTCGAACCCAACAACACGTTATCAACGCGATGCGTGAACCATGCCGTGGTGCCTACCACAGTCAAGACTATTAGGGATATGAGCAGGGCACCGACGCCTTGCCAGAAAAGGGACCGTTCTTGCATGTAACACCGGCGGCTCAAAGCTACCGAAGGGAATGACAGAATCTTAGCATCGGCGGTCGAGGCCAGGAATCGGCTTGCCTCGCACGTTTCCGGTATCTCAACTCCGTCTGGCAAGGTGCGGCCTTTGACACACCGGACACGAGCCTAGAAGTTCTAGACTCTCGGCGTTAACATGACGACCCCGCAACCACCCTTGAGTTGGGGGCCGAATCGCAGGCAATGGAGAGCAACAGGATGACGCAGAAGGGCTATCGGACCGAAAAGGACACCATGGGGGAGATGCAGGTTCCCGAGGACGCCTACTGGGGCGCATCTAGTCAGCGGGCCGTCCTCAACTTCCCGGTCAGTAACCTGCGTTACCCGCCGGACTTCATCCACATCTTGGGGCAGATCAAGCGAGCCGCGGCGCGTGCCAACACCGGCTTAGGGTTGCTCGACGCCAAGACATCCGACGCCATCGTTAGCGCCGCCACCGAAGTGGTCGATGGGAAGTGGGACGAGCACTTTGTGATCGATCTGTTCCAGACCGGTTCCGGGACATCCACCAACACCAACGCCAACGAGGTCATCGCCAAGCGCGCACGCGAGATCGCTGAGGGCGTGAACGTTCACCCCAACGACCACGTGAACATGGCGCAATCGTCAAACGATGTCATCCCAACCGCTAGCCACCTAACGGTTGCTCGCGTGATCAAGGACGATCTCCTCCCTGCCCTCGCGCAGGCGCAGGCCACGCTTGAGGCGAAGTCCAAGGAGTTCTGGGACATCATCAAGACGGGCCGGACGCACTTGCAGGACGCGACGCCGATCAGATTGGGCCAGGAATTCGCGGGCTACGCCAGCCAGCTCCTGCTCGCCCAGGAGCGGCTGCGCCCTCACGTTGAGGCGCTCGCCGAGGTTGCGCTCGGTGGCACCGCAGTAGGTACGGGTATCAACGCGCACGAGGATTTCTCGGCACGCGCTTGCGAGATTTTGGCCGAAGAGTTGGGCCTTCCCGTTCGAGAGACTCCGCACCACTTCCAGGCACAGAACACCCAAGACACCATGCTGGCGGCGAGCGGGGCTCTTCGCAGCGTTGCGGTCTCCCTCCAGAAGATCGCGAATGACCTCCGCTGGCTCGCATCGGGCCCTCGCGCTGGCCTTGGCGAGATCGAGTTGCCCACGGTGCAGCCCGGCTCATCGATCATGCCAGGCAAGGTCAACCCAGTGATCGCCGAGTCTGTCGTGCAGGTCGTCTGCCAGGTCATCGGCAACGACGCCGCAGTCTCAGCCGCAGCCCAGGGCGGGTACTTGGAGCTGAACACCTACTGGCCAGTGGCTGCGTACAACATCCACCAGTCAGCCTCGCTGTTGGCATCAGCTACCAAGAATTTCGATCTCCAGTGTCTCCGGGGCATCACGGCCACGACCCACGGCCCGGAGATGGTTGAGCAAGGCCTGATGATGGCGACAGGCCTAACGCCTGCTGTCGGTTACGACGAGGCGACGAGGATCGCCAAAGCCGCAGCCGCCAAAGGCGTAACGATCCGTGAGTTGGCCAAGGCAGAGACAGACCTGACCGATGAGCAGCTAGACATGCTTTTGGATCCGGCCCGGATGACTGCGCCCGGCATCGCCGACGGCGCATAAGGCGGTGGCGGCTAGTCGACTACTCCAGAGCCAGGTTCGGAGTAGCATTACCGCCAGTTCTAAAGCGAACGAAGAGAGTCTGCCAATTTTGTAGCGAACGAAGAGCGTCTGACGGAGGACAACGATGGCATACGACATCGAGATCAAAGCGATCAAAGCACAGCGTTTCGCTGGCATCAGGGCCAAGGCAACTATCAATAAGGTTACCCAGAAGGTTACCCAGTTGCTCAGCGAGACAGCCGAATACTTGGAGGCCCAGGGGGTCAAGCCAACAGGCCCAGGGTTCGGCGTTTACTACGAAGTAGGCGCAGTGGTAGTCGACGTTGAGGTCGGCTACCCCATCGACGGTGAGATCGAGGGCAACGATCGCGTGCACGCCGGTGAACTACCTGGCGTGAATGCGGCAGTCGCCATCTACGAGGGCCCTCACGACAACATGCCTGACGCTCATCGGGCAGTCCACATGTGGATGCACGAGAACGACGTGAAGGCCAGTGAGGAACCAGCTCGCGAGGTGTACATCACCGACCTGCGTGAGCTGAAAGAGGGCGAGGACTGCAGGGCCGAATCGGTGTGGCCAGTGATGGTTCCTCCGACGCGCGCCGAACGTCGAAGAGCCGCTAGTAAGTAAAGGCGTCCCATCGGCGTTCGCATCAAGGAGGCCCAAATGCCAGGTCCATTGTCAGGTGTCATTTTCATCCATAACGCGTTCCGCAACAATCTCCAGAGATCGCAGTCAGACATCAAGTTCTGGGCAACGCTAGGCGACGGTGACGCCGATCTGATGGCGAGCAATTTCGCTTTCTTGCATGAGTCGCTCGCGCTGCATGAGATGGCAGAAGAAGCGGTGCTGTTCCCCGCTGTTAATGCCATCGAGGCCGGCAATGCCGATGTGTACATCCAGGCCCACCGCCAGATCGATCCGCTGCGGGATGGATTGCTTGAGGCACTCCAGGCGAAGAACGCGGACAAGGCGTTTGACTTAATCATGGAATTAAAGCCACTGATGGACGCTCACCTCACGCAGGAAGAGAGCGAGTTGCTGACGTGGGCGGACGAGAATATCTCGTTCCCCGATCAGGGCCGCCTGGCCGGTGAGATGGCGGGGAAGATCCCGCCGGAGAAGATGGGCCCGATGGTCCCTTGGATGGCCCGCCTGCTGTCGCCCGCCGACCGCGAGGGCGTTATGCGGATGTGGGCGGTCGCCCTGCCCGAGCCAGCGTTCGCGGGGATCAAGAAACTGGTCCAGGGTGCATTGAGACCCGAAGAGTGGAGCGACCTGACAGGTCGGATGCCGGAGTTGGCCAGCTAGTTCGGGTCTAACACCCCATCGGGGTTGTGCCCTTCTGTGATATCAACGTGGAGCGGGAGTAGCCTTTCGAGGTACACCCGCTCCAGTTCGTTAAGCAGCGCCTCGGGATCCGACTCGAAGAGCAAAATCGCGTTGGTTTCCTTGTTGATCATCTTGAGGATGTCCTCGATGGAATCGGCAATGCCCACGGTTCCACACAACACTCCGATAACTTTGCCTTCGTCGTAAGCGATGGCGAACTCGCCGAGGGTGCCGGAACGCCCTCCGGCGAACATTACGACATCGCACGTGCGGATGTTCTCTATCTCTCGCCCCATGAGTCCGCTACCGGTGAAAACCAAGGTGTCGTAGCCTCGGGTCGGTGAGCGATATTTGTGGACATGCTCTTCGAGGTTCAGCGCGGGCGACACGCCAACGACGACACCGCCTGCGCGTTTGGCTCCTAGAACCGCGTGCTGAGGTAGGCCGGGCGCTGCGCCAGTAACGAGTACGTGGTTCTGCTCGCCAACCAATGCGCCGAAGCGCTCGACGCGGGCGCAAACCTCGGCTGAGAGTTCACCGCCAGCAGATCCCATAACGCCGACCGCCATGCGGGGGAAAAGGTCCATCCCGTCGCTTTTGTAATTCATGCCGTTCCTGTCTTAAACCTTCCACTGAATGGGGAGTAAGCCCATGCTACACTCCGCCGACCCCGCCCTGAACGCCTATCGCATACCCCTGCCGCGTTCCCCAAGGAGCCCAACATGAACGCAGAAGTTCAGAAGTACATCGACGAGCATCTTGAGGAGACGATCGACGACCTGAAGCGGTTGACCGCGCAACCGAGCATCAGCGCGCAGCGATTGGGCGTCAAGGAGTGCGCGGAGATGGTTGTCGCCGAGCTGAGGGCAGCGGGGTTCACTGCGGAGACCGTTCCGACCGCTGACCCCGACTACCCCGGCATCATCGCGGAGACCGACGGTGACGCCGATCACACGTTGCTCTTCTACAACCACTACGACGTGCAGCCCGCTGATCCGCTGGATGAGTGGGAGACGCCGCCGTTTGAGCCGACGGAACGCGACGGTTACATCTACGGTCGCGGCATCTCCGACGACAAGGGCCCGATCATCGCGAGGCTTGCGGCGATCAAGGCGTTGAGGGCGACGCGCGGTTCGTTGCCCATCAAGATCAAGTGGTTGCTCGAAGGCGCCGAGGAGATAGGTAGCCTGGGATTTCACGATTTCGTTCACGCCAACGCCGACCGGCTGAAGGCAGATTCCTGCATCTGGGAGGGGGGCGGTGTCAACTGGGATGGTCGTCCGCTGGTGATGCTCGGGGTCAAGGGCCTGTTGTACGTAGAGCTTGAGTGTGTCGCGGCGTCCACGGACTCGCATTCCTCCTACGCGCCGGTGGTACCCAACCCTGCATGGCGGCTGGTGTGGGCGCTGAACTCATTGAAGGATCAAAGCGAGCACGTGGCATTGCGTGGGTTCTACGATCGCGTGCGCCCGGCGCTCGATCTGGAAGTCGAGGCGATCCAGGCCCTGCCAGACACGTCACGCGAGTTCCTGCACAATCTCGGAGTCGAGATCGCGTTGGGCGAGGCGTCGGGCTACGAGTTCAGGCGCCGCTTGGTGATGGAGCCAACCGCGAACATCGCGGGGTTCGGTTCCGGCTACACCGGAGTTGGCGCGAAGACGATCCTGCCTGCGAGCGCGACGGCGAAGATCGACTTTAGGCTAGTGCCCGACCAGAACCCCGATGAGGTTCTCGAGAGTCTCCGGAAACACCTCGATGAGCACGGGTTCAGCGATATCACGGTGAAGGTACACAGCGCCGAGAGCCCTGCGCGGACATCCATTGACGACCCGTTCGTGAAGCTGGTCGTGGACTCTGCTCGATCGGCCTACGGGACGGAACCGTACATCATGCCGTCGATGACTGGCACCGGCCCACAGCACCCGGTGCAAGAGATACTCGGGGTTCCGGTGGCGTCCTGCGGCATCGACTACCCCGGCAACCGGATACATGCGCCCAACGAGAACATCCGGCGCGATTACTTCCGTCTGGGCATCATGCACACGGCGGAGTTGATCGAGGAGATTGGTCGCGCGACGAGCTAGGTCATCCAAAGCCGGTAGCGGATCACGCCCGTGCTTTGAGCGAGTGAGACGCCAACGCTGACGAGGCGAATGGCGATGGTGACGGGGTTGACATAGCGACCCGCGTCGATCTCCGTATCGAGGTCCGCGTCACCGAGCGTGGCCAGGTATTCGCTGACTAGGCCAAGGGTGGCCCCGAGATACTCGACCAGCAGCTCAGCGCTAGGCGCTCTGAACGATGAAACCATGTCGTTGGGCGGGGGGAAACCCGGCTGGAAGTCCTTGGGATCGGCCGCCATGCCGAACCGCTCGTGCCAACCGGCGTCCGTCCAAAGTTGATCGCGCCCCAACAGGGGTGAGATGTTGTAGTCAACAGAGCGGCCCATACGCCAGACCTGCCAAGCGATGCTCGGAGCGGGTGCTGCGTGGAGGGCATCGTCCGAGAGACCTTCGATCATCTTGATCGCTTCACCTCCCCGACTGAACAGATCTTCGATGACGGCGATGCTTTCCATATGCTTGTCCTTTTCTCCATCGGGCTGAGTTGGAGTTGAGGTGGTCGATTTTGGGGCCCCAGGCCCCCCTGCGGGAAGCTATCATACGAGCCTCGCACACACGCGCTAGGCCCGGCCTCCAAGATTTCAATCAGGTACCGGCAGGAGACTAGGTGGTCGCCACCGCAGCTCAACATGTTTCAGCCCTTCAGCACCGGTTCCGGGACGAAGTCCAGGCGGCGCTGCGTGGGGCGATAGTCGATTCCGACTCAGGGTTCTTCTCGCTGTTGCGGTACCACCTTGGTTGGGAAGAGGCTGATGGCAAGCCCGCACACGTGGTTACCGGGAAGGGATTGCGCCCCATCCTGTGCTTGACGGCGTGTGAAGTAGCGGGCGGCGACTGGCAAGACGCCCTTCCCGCTGCGGCAGCGCTGGAGTTGGTTCATAATTTCTCCCTCATCCATGACGACATCCAGGATCGCGATGATCGGCGATGGGGTAGGCCAACCCTGTGGACGGTTCACGGTGAGGCCAAGGCCATCGCTGCCGGAAACGCCATGCGAGTGATCGCGGATCACACGCTTATGAGCCTCGTGAACTCAGGCATGCCCACCGCCCTGGTAAGCGATGTGGCTGTAGAGCTTACGGGCCGGTACCTGGAGATGATCGAAGGCCAGTACATGGACATGTCATTCGAAGGGTCAGATAACGTTACGGTGGAGCAGTACCTGGACATGGTTGGTCGGAAGACCGGCGCCCTCATAGAGAGCGCGATGTACATGGGAGCGTTGGTGGCGACCTCCGATCGACAGCAAGCGCAAGGATTCGGTGCTTGCGGGCGTCGGCTTGGGCTAGCATTTCAGATCCGCGATGACTATTTGGGCATCTGGGGAGACCCGTCGGCGACCGGCAAGGCGGTCGGTGCCGACATCCGGCGTAAGAAGAAGTCGATGCCAGTGGTTCACCTATTCGAGCACGCGGCTCCGGCAGACCGAGCGTGGCTGAACGAGGCCTACGCCAAAGAGGGTGAAGTTGGCGGAGAGGATGTCGAGCGGATACTTGAGTTGCTCGACCGCCTGGGGACGCCCACCCACGTTCAAGAAGCCGCGACCGCTGAGGCCAACGGTGCGATGGAAGTCGTGGACGGACTCGGCCTGACCGAGAGCGCGAGGGAGACAGTGCAAGCGATGGCCGAGTTTTTCGTCACGAGGGAAAAGTAACTATGGGTGTGCCTGCCTCCCAAGCGTGGACCGTTGCCTCATATGTGCTGAAACAGCGACTGATGCGACGCGAGCGCTACCCGCTGGTGTTGATGTTGGAGCCGTTGCTGCGCTGCAATCTGGCGTGCGCAGGGTGCGGGAAGATCCAGTACCCGGCTCACATCCTGAAGCATCATCTCTCAGTCCAACAATGCCTCGATGCCGTTGAGGAGTGCGGTGCGCCAATCGTCAGCATCCCTGGTGGAGAGCCGCTGCTGCACCCGTACATCGGCGAGCTGGTGGAAAAGCTTGTTGAGCGCAAGAAGTACATCTACCTCTGCACCAACGCGTTGGTGCTAAAAGAGAAGCTTGAGCAAGGGGTGTTTACTCCGTCCAAGTACCTTAGTTTCAGCGTTCACGTAGATGGCCTGCGCCACGAGCACGACGAGTCGGTATGCCGCGACGGTGGCTACGATCTGGCGATCGAGGGCATCCGAGAAGCGGTTCGTCGAGGGTTCCGCGTAACGACTAATACAACGCTGTTCGACAACGCTGAGCCATTGCGCGTTCGTGAGTTCTTCGACGCCATGATGGATCTGGAAGTTGAGGGCATGATGCTCTCGCCGGGATACAGCTATGACAAGGCGCCCGACCAAGAGCATTTCCTTGGCCGGGAGCGCACGGTGGCTCTGTTCAAGGAGATCCTTTCCAACAAGAAGCGGCGCTGGAAGTTCAATCAGTCTCCGCTGTTCTTGAAGTTCCTCATGGGAACGCAGGAACTGGAATGCACACCGTGGGGCAACCCGCTCTACAACATGTTTGGCTGGCAACGCCCGTGCTACTTGCTGCAAGAGGGGTACGCGAGCACGTTCAAAGAGCTGATGGAGGAGACCCCCTGGGAAGAGTTTGGGCACGCATCCGGCAACGTGAACTGCGCGAACTGCATGGTGCATTCGGGATACGAGCCGACCGCAGTTCATGCGACGTTCGCGTCGCTTAAGGGATTGAAGGACTCAGCCGTCGCTACTCTCACGGGGAAAGTCTAGGCATGCCAGAAGAAGCGTCGCTGCAAGGATGGGAGCCCGTCATCGGGCCAGACACGCCAATAGCCAAAGTGGTGGAATTGGCCTTTGCCTACAGAGGTGATGTCAGTCTTGATATGGTTGACGGCAACACGATTGTGGGATATCTGTTCAACTATCAAACTGGGCGCACCGCAGCGAACGATAGGCCCAGTGCTGAAGTGATCCGAACCGACACAGGAAAACGGCTGCAACTTCAGTACGATCAGATAGGAGCCATCCGGTTCACCGGGCGGGACACGGCCGCGGGGCAAAGCCTGGAAGCATGGCAGCGCCGCCGTAGCGCAAATGCCAAGGCAACCGAGGCCCATGGGTAGCGTCCGCTACCCGGGTTCGAGGCTGAACGTGGCCCAACCTGCCTTTAGATTCACCTAGATTCATCATGCGACAACTGACCGATAAATGGAGCGACGCCCACCTGCGCCGCACTTATGACACGAGTGCCGCCCACCTACTGGTGGTGGCACCTACCGAACGCGAGCTGGCAGGCTTGCGGCCTAATAGGCTTGCCGGTTTCGGAGTGGCCGAACTTGGTATCGGGCACACCGCTGCGGACAATCTTCGAGAGATCCTCAAGACCCGGCGACCAAAGATACTGCTCTCCATCGGCTTCGGTGGCGCGCTGCTTGAGGGCATGCGTACCGGTGACGTGGTCGTCAGCACTGAAGCGGCGGCGGTGCAACTGCCCACGCGGCGCGTCAGCATGCACCCCGAGCTTACTAACGACGCGATGAGCGCACTAATCGCGACCGGGATGCGCGTGACCAAAGGCAGCATCCTAACCGTCCCCGTGCCTCTGATGTCCGGCGAAGACAAGCAGCGCCATGGAGCCCTGACGGGAGCCTCTGTAGTGGACATGGAGACGTTCTGGATCGCTCAAGAAGCGGATCGAGCGGGCGTACCGCTGGTAAGCGTACGGACGGTGATAGACGAGATGCACCACGACCTGCCAGACCTGGTCGCGCAAATCACGGCCGATGGCGGTCAGCGCGAGTGGTACCACACGTTACGAGCCATGAAGAACCCCGCCAACGTTGGCGCCCTCGTGCCTCTGGCAGTTCGCTCCCGGAAGGCAGTCGCTGCCCTGCTGGCTATCGTAGACACTCTCGTGCCGGTGCTCACCAAGCACCCGCCGATCCGGGCCGCGCACCGATGAATCGAGTCCTGCTCACGGGCGCGACCGGCTTCATCGGCGGTCACGTGGCGTGGTCGCTCGTCCAGCGTGGATACGAAGTCGTTGCTTTGAACAGGCCAGGCCGAAAGATGACCTGGTGGCACGATTCGCTCACCGTTCGACCGGGCGACATCCTGGATCAGGCAAGCGTGCGCGCTGCGATCGACGGCTGCGACGCGGTTGTCCATTGCGCGGCCAACTACGCGCTGTGGTCCCGCGATCCTTCCACGATCTACGCTGCGAACGTTGAGGGCACCCGCAACGTGCTCAACGCCGCAATCGACGCCGGAGTTGAGCGCATCGTATATACGAGCACGGTGGGCACCACGCGATTCCGAAGAGATGCCCCCGCCACTGAGTCGGACCTCGCTGGCCCGCAGGGCATGGCTGGCCATTACAAGCGCTCCAAGTACGAAGCGGAGCGTATCGCGCTGCGCCTAGCCCGCAGTGGCGCGCCCATCGTCGTCGTGAACCCGACCGCACCTGTGGGATCCGCCGACGTGAAGCCCACGCCCACAGGTCGAATCATCGTTGATTTCCTACGCGGTCGACTGCCCGCGTTCGTGGACACCGGCCTGAACATCGTTGGCGTCGACGACGTTGCCGACGGGCACGTGCTTGCGCTGGAGAAGGGCACGCCAGGCGAGCGCTATCTGCTGGGCAACGCCGATGGCAACCTGACATTGGCGGAGTTGTTGATCCGACTCTCCCAGATAACTGGACGGCCCGCCCCACGTTGGCGCATCCCGCACGCCGTCGCGCGGATGATGGCCAGCGTCGACGGACTCATCGAAGGTAATTTGCTCCACCGGGAGCCCCGCATCCCCATGGAAGGCGTACGGATGGCCCACCAAAAGATGTGGGCAGACCCATCCAAAGCCATACGCGACCTGGGCATGCCACAGCACTCGGTGAATGAAGCGCTGGCCCAATCCATTGCGTGGTTCGTTCAGCATGGCTATGCACCGGCCCCTCCTGGCTACCCGAGCAGCGGTAGACGTGGTCGGCCCCGGCAGCGACAGCGGCAAGAGCGCGTGCGTTGAGCGAGGCGCCGCAGCCGGATCGCGACCCTGCCACGGAAGCCGAGTCGCTCGAAGATCAAGCCACCGAAGCGCTTTCGCGAGTCCGGGATTACTTCCTGCGGACACAGCATCCCGATGGCTATTGGTGGGGAGAGTTGGAGTCCAACCCTACGATGGAAGCGGAGTACGTGATGCTCACTCGCTTTCTTGGGTCTGACGAAGGCGAGCGAATCCTCCGAGTGGCAGAGGACATACGACGTCGGCAGTCGCCCGACGGCTCATGGCGCATGTACTACGGAGCACCCGGAGACCTCAGTACGACTATCGAGTGCTACTTCGCGCTGAAGCTCGCAGGGACGTCGCCAGATGAGCCCGCAATGATCAGGGCGCGTGATTTCATTCTGGCCAAGGGAGGAATTCCCAAAGCGCGCATCTTCACGAAGATCTGGCTAGCGCTGTTCGGTCAGTGGGATTGGCGAGGCACGCCTGCGATGCCACCCGAGCTGATGCTGGTGCCTACGTGGGCGCCGTTCAACCTGTACAAGTTCGCAAGCTGGGCCCGAGCAACCATCGTGCCGACGCTGATACTTCTGACGCAGCACCCCACGCGCCCCGTCCCTGCTGAGTTGGCGCTGGACGAACTCTACCTAGGCTCTCGCGCAGACGCTGATCTGAGCCTGCCGAGCCGTGGCGGCGGTCTGTTCAGCCTCGAACGCGCGTTCGTTACGGCGGATAGGTTGCTGCGATGGTACGAGAAGGTTCCGTGGAAGCCACTCCGGGGATTCGCGACGCGCCGGGCTGAACGATGGATCACGGAGCACCAAGAAGCCGACGGCTCCTGGGGCGGCATCCAGCCTCCTTGGGTGTACTCGCTGATGGCGCTAAGCCATCTGGGGCGTTCGCTAGATGAACCGGTGATGGCGAAGGGCCTGGAGGCATTTCGGCAGCGGTGGAGCCTACCGAGTGAGGATGGTGAGGCGCTTCGGGTGCAAGCCTGCCTGTCCCCAGTGTGGGATACGGCGCTGGCCACGTTGGGTCTACTCGATTCGGGGTTGCCCCCAGATCACGAAGCGATCCAACGAGCGACACGCTGGTTCATCCGCGAGGAGATCCGCGTCAAGGGTGATTGGGCCGTGCTCAACCCTGGCGTCCAACCCAGCGGTTGGGCGTTCGAGTTCGAGAACGATATGTACCCAGACATCGACGATAGCTCGATCATCGTGATGGACGTGGCTGCGGCACGCATGACAGACGCTACTGAAGAGCGGGCGCGGCTGGAAGTGCTGGCGCGTTCCACCACATGGATGACGCGCATGCGGAGCAAGAACGGTGGCTGGGGTGCGTTCGACAAAGACAACGATGCGTCGTATCTGGCCAAGATTCCGTTCGCCGATTTCGGCGAACTGCTAGACCCGCCAAGTGTGGATGTCACCGCCCATGTCATCGAGATGTTTGGGCGGCAGGGGTACGCGAAAGACCACCCTGCTGTTGCCCGCGGTCTCGGTTACATATGGCGGGAGCAAGAGGCCGACGGTGCGTGGTTCGGACGCTGGGGCGTGAATTACGTATACGGCATCGGCTCGGTACTACCAGCACTAGCCGCGGTTGGCGAGGACATGACGCAACCAAGGGTGCGTCGTGCCGTCGATTGGCTCGTGGCACATCAGAACGACGATGGTGGCTGGGGCGAGTCGCCCGCAAGCTACGTTGATCCGTCGCTGCGGGGCCAGGGCGACAGCACGGCATCGCAAACGGCGTGGGCGCTGGTGGCATTACTGGCCGCAGGCGACAGGTCCAGCGAGTCGACGCGGCACGGGATCGCGTACTTAGTGCGTACGCAGTTGCCAGATGGGACGTGGGATGAGCCGCAATTCACGGGGTGTGGATTCCCGGGCTATGGTTCGGGCGATCAGCCTGCGAACTACCGAAAAGTGGGTGATCCGGGTTGGCAAGGCTTGGAATTAGGCTCCGGATTCATGATCAATTACCACCTGTACCGGAATTATTTCCCACTTTGGGCTCTAGGACGCTATGTAGGAAAGGGCTCGGCCAGTTAGAATCCCTGCATTCAAGTAATTTCTCTGGACGAGGGCCGCGCCCTTATCCGGTTTACCGCCGAAGGCAGATATACTAGCGTGCCGCCCAGTGACAGGGAATAGGGCGCGCCAAGCCGGGAGGACTCAGCGTCACATGAACGCACTCGTGACCCGCGTCAAATTAGAGACGACTAAAGCCCCAGAGTTCATCGACATCACCGAGCACGTTATTGCTCATGTCAAGGACTCGGGTATTCGCGATGGGCTGGTGTGCATCTACTCGAAGCACACCACAGCAGCAGTGAAGATCAACGAGAATGAGCCGCTGCTGCTGACTGACATGGAGGCGTTCCTCAAGAGGATCGCCCCTGTTGACCAGTACTACGCTCACAACGATTTTGAGATTCGTACCGTCAATATGACGGAGGACGAATGCCCCAACGGGCACTCACATTGCGCGAGCCTGACACTCGGCACCAGCGAAACGATTCCGATCATCGATGGCGACCTGCAGCTCGGTCAGTACCAGAGCGTATTCGTCATCGAGTTGGATCGTGCTCGCGACCGAGAGATACTGATCTCTGTCCTGGGTGCCTAGGGTTGTTGCGTGGCCGTGACCTTCCGCGCCACGGGGCCAACTCCCTCCCTTGAAGAGGCCTACGCCACCTGCACGGCGATAGCCGAAGGCCACTACGAGAATTTCTCGATCGCATCGCGTTTGCTGCCGAATGACATCCGGCAGTATCTCTACGCGATCTACGCGTTCTGTCGCCACACCGACGACCTAGGTGACGAGGCAGCAGGCGATCGGCTCGCGCTGCTGGCGGACTGGGAGCGAGAGCTTGTCCACGTGTACGGTGGCGAGCCGAAGCACCCCATCATGATCGCGCTGCAGGATGTGGTGCGGCGATTCGGTATCCCAGATGAGCCTTTCCGCAAGCTGATCCAGGCGAATCGTATGGATCAAGGTCGCGTACGTTTCGAGACCTACGAAGACTTGATCACCTACTGCGAGCACTCAGCGACTCCTGTGGGGCAGATGGTGCTCTACCTGTTGGGGGACCGTTCAGCAGAGAGCCGCGCTCTTTCAGACGCCACGTGCACCGCGCTCCAACTCGCCAACTTCTGGCAGGACGTTGCCCGCGATTTCGCGATGGATCGTGTGTACATCCCCCAGGAGGACATGATCCGATTTGGTGTGGCGGAGTCCGAACTCTCCCATGGGTCAGCGAGCCCTGCGTTCAAGAATCTGCTTCGATTCGAGGTCGGACGCGCCCAGGAGTTGTTTGAGCAAGGGCTCCCGCTGGTCGACCGCATCGAAGGACGCATGAAGCTGGACATCGCACTGTTCAGCAAGGGCGGTCTTCGTGTACTGGAGGCGATCCGGGCCCGTGACTATGACGTTCTCGCCAAGCGCCCGACCGTTCCGGCGTTGCGCAAGCTTTGGCTTGGGCTGAGCACAGCAGCCCGGCTGGCGATACTGAAACGTCCATGACCAGGAACGTCGATCCGGTATCCCTACACGCGGCTTACGACGAGTGCCAAGCGATCACCCGCCGCGAGGCACGCAATTTCTACTATGCGTTCGTCACACTGCCGAAGGCACGGCGACGTTCGATCTACGCCGCATACGCGTTCAGCCGACTGGCGGACGATATCGCTGACGGGGATGGGCCCGTCGCAACCAAGGCGGCTTCGCTGGGCGACCTACGCAAAGCGCTGAACGCGGCACTCGCTGGAGCGCCGGAGGGTGCGATCATGACCGCGCTGGCTGACAGTGCGGCGACCTACGACATCCCCGAGTCGCTGTTCAACGACATCATCGACGGGGTGGAGATGGATCTGACCAAAAGCAGGTACGCGACCTTCGATGAGCTTCGCGAGTACTGCTACAGGGTTGCGTCCGCCGTGGGGTTGGTGTCCATCCAGATATTCGGCTACGACGACCCGCAGGCGAAGGTTCATGCAGTCGACCTCGGGTTGGCCATGCAATTGACGAACATCATGCGAGACGTGGGCGAGGACGCGGCCAACGACCGCATCTACATCCCACAGAATGAACTAGCGCGATTCGGGTGTACCGAGGAGCAACTGCAAGCGGGCGTGGTTGACGCCAACTTCGTCGCCTTGATGCAGTTCCAAGCGGGCCGTGCGCGAGAGTACTTCTCGTCGAGCAAAGCGTTGTTCCCGCTTCTCCAGCCACGCTCGCGTGGCTGTGCGGCGGGCCTGCATCAGCTCTACTCCAAGCTGCTCAATCGTATCGAGCTTCGTGGGTACGACGTGTTCAGCGAACGAGTGAGCCTCCCTGCCTGGGAGAAGTTGCGATTGACGTTCACTCTTTGGGCCACCAACCTCATGGCACGTCGGTCGTGACGTCTGCTTCTGTCACGGTGCTCGGTGGTGGGCTCGCTGGCATGACCGCAGCCCTTCGGCTGGCTGAGGCCGGACACCTGGTGACGCTTATCGAACGTCGGCCCTACCTGGGTGGACGCGCGTACTCATTCGTGGATAGCGAGACCGGCACGCAGGTGGATAACGGCCAGCACGTATTTCTCGGTTGCTGCACGGCATATGCCCAATTGCTGAACGACGTGGGTACGCTAGATCAGACGTTCCGCCAATCACGCCTGCGCATCGAAGTCCGAGCACCCAACGGCAAGCGTGGCGTGCTCACCGGCCTCTCCCTGCCCGCCCCCCTTCACCTGCTGCCGTCGTTCTTGCGGTATCCCCATATCGGCTGGCGGGAGAAACTTCGGGTCGTCCCTGCCCTGCTCCGCATCCAGCGCGAGCGTAATCGTGACCGGCCCGGACTGAGGGCAATGAGTTTCGCGGATTGGCTGCGCCAGAATGGGCAGTCGCCACGCGCCATCGCCAACTTCTGGGATCTGATCGTTCTGCCGTCGTTGAACGATTCATCCGAGAATATTTCGGCGTCAATGGCGTTCATGCTGTTCCAGGTCGCCCTGCTGCAGAACGCCCACGGAGCGGACGTCGGCTACGCAAAGTCGGGCCTTTCCGATGTCATGGGCGAGCCGATCGCGGCCCAGCTGCGTGAGCTTGGCGCAACGTTGATGCTCGGCCGCACGATCGACCATCTCACGGTCGACGACAGCGGACGCACGACGGGCTTGACGCTCGCTGATGGCGAGGCAGTGAGCGCCGACTTCTACGTCAGCGCTCTGCCACCGGATGCGATGCTTGGCCTGCTACCGGAACGATGGCGCGATGATCCTGCGCTCGCGCTAGCCGCGAAGCACACGTGGTCACCCATCGTGAACCTGCACATCTGGTACGACCGGCCTGTGGGGGATTTCGATTTCGTGGCCTTCATCGACTCACCCGTGCAGTGGGTGTTCAACCGCACGCGCATCGCCGGGCTACCCGGCCCTGGCGACTACCTGACGGTATCGCTGAGCGGAGCGTGGGAGCATTGGCCCAAGACGAAAGACGAACTTCGCGAGATCTTTCTGCCTGAGCTCGAACTCCTACTCCCGCAAGCTAAGGATGCGCAGGTAGAACGATTCGTCGTGGTGAAGGAGCAGCGAGCGACGTTCCGGTCGTTGCCTGGCGCACCAGATAATCGACTGCCAACTCGTACTCCAATCGCAAACCTCGTGCTCGCAGGCGACTGGACGGACACAGGGTGGCCAGCGACGATGGAGAGCGCCGTCCGCAGCGGAAATGCCGCAGCCGCAGTCATCCAGGGGCACGCATCTTGAAAACCCTCATTTTCGCTCCGTTCTCGACCTCTGGCCTCGCCGCCCTGCGCGACCTGGGCGATATCGTGTACGAACCTTGGACGGACACGCAGGAGATCCAAGACCCCGAAGAATTGGGCCAGCGGATAGCAGCCGATGGCGTCGACGCACTCGTGGTCGAGATCGACTTCCTCTTCGAGGAGTTATTCGACGCAGCGCCAGGCCTGCGCTTCGCCGCGATCTGTCGATCGGCCCTTAATCAGGTGGACCTCGAAGCCGCGACGGACCGTGGCGTGGTCATCGCGCACACGCCCGGGCGCAACGCACAGGCAGTGGCCGAGTTGGTGCTTGGGCACCTGCTGAGTCTCGCACGGCACATCCCACAGGCAAGCGCGTTCGTTGCCAACGGCCAGTGGGAAGATCCGACCGAGCCTTACACACGGTTCCAAGGCCGTGAGGTCGCTGGTGCCACGCTGGGCCTTGTAGGCTTAGGCCAGATCGGCGGGCGGGTCGCCCGACTCGCGCGTGGCGTGGGCATGCGTGTGCAGGCCTACGATCCATACGTTTCGCCCGGAACGCGCGCGGCGGCAGGCGTGACGCTGGTTGACCTCAACACCCTGCTCGCGACGAGCGATTTCGTGTCGATCCACGTCCCGGAGACCATCGAGACAACCGGCATGCTGGACGGCGAAGCGCTCGCCAAGATGCGGCCCAACGCCTACCTGGTGAACGTCACATCGCCAACGATCGTGGATCGTGACGCGCTAGTGAACGCGTTGCGCACGGGCAAGCTGGCAGGCGCGGCCATGGATGTCCATGACTCGCATCCGCTTGCGCCGGACTCGCCATTCATCGACATGCCCAATGTACTTTTGACTCCGCACATCGGGGGCGCGACCAGGGAAACGATCGAGCGGCACTCAGCCATGGTCGCCGAGGATCTTCGGCGTTTCGCCAGAGGCGCAAAGCCGAAGCACCTGGCGAACCCAGACGTGTGGGCGAGGCGGCGCAAGCCCTAGCCCCGTGCCGGTGCTAATCTTGGGCGGTGCTCGGCATCGTCTTCACCCTTATTTCAGCCTTCTTCTTCGGCATCTCCACCGTGAGCATGCGTAGAGGCGTGGCGTCGGGGTCTGCGCTTAACGGGCTCTACCTGACCCTGCTACCAGGGGTACCGTTGTTCTGGCTGGCCGCGCTGGCCACCGGTCAGCTATTCGAGATCGACCGCCTCGATCGCACCGACGTGCTGCTGCTGATCGCGGCAGGGTTAGTGCACTTCATCGTGGGCCGCTACTGCACGCTACGTGCCATGGCAGCACTCGGAGCGAACCGGGCATCGACCGTCATAGTCACGTCGGTGCTCGTATCGGTAGGGCTGGCGGTGCTCTTCCTGGGTGAGGGCATCACTCCGCTCATGGGAGTCGGCATCGCTCTCGTGATCGTGGGGCCAGCGGTCGCTGCGGGCAGTTCGAAACCCAAGCGAACGCCCGTCGCGGTAGCAGCGCCCGCAGCAGGCACCACTGCCGTTTCATACGACGATCTTCCACGTGCTCGCCTTGTGCGCGGATACAGTTGGGCTATCGTCAATGCAGTGGCATTCGGCACCAGCCCGTTGTTCATCCGCGAGGCGCTGGGCGACACGGGGTT
The DNA here is from genome assembly GCA_027618515.1 of Chloroflexota bacterium. Classification (GTDB taxonomy): domain Bacteria; phylum Chloroflexota; class Dehalococcoidia; order Lucifugimonadales; family Australimonadaceae; genus CALGTL01. The sequence continues at coordinate 18,941 of JAQCEV010000019.1, forward strand.
AGGCGTGTTGGGCGGAGCCATCTCCTACACTGCCGCAGGAGTCTTGCTCGTGGCCGTGCTACTCATGCCGGGACAGATACAGAGTGTCCGGTCTGTCGATCCGACAACACGCAACTGGTTCTTGGTCAGCGCTCTCACCATCATGGTCGCGCAGACGTTTCGGTTCTTGGGCATCGCCCACGCACCGGTGACAGTTGCGGTGCCGTTGCTGCGCGGTGGCGCCGTGTTCATCTACATCATGTCCTACTACGTGAATCGCGATATCGAGAGCTTCAGCGGCAAGGTCATCCTTGGCACAGGCATCGCCCTGGTTGGCGCGATAGCGTTGGTGATCTAGCCATGGCAGCCGAATACGTACTCGCACTAGACCTCGGCAGCAGTGGCATCCGCGCGGCGGTGGTGTCGAGCGATTGGCGCATCATCGGCGAGGCGGGACGTCCGTACCGCACGTATCCCAGCGAGGGGAACGCCGAGCGTTTCGCACCCGCAGAGCTACGCAGGCGTGTCATTGACTGCTTGGCTGGCGCCATTCAAGCGGCTGGAGTAGCGCCTGACGCGATCTCGCGCATCGCGATAACCGCGCAACGCGGAGGTACGGCGTTCATCGATGCGCAGGGCGAAACGCTGTATGTCGGCCCGAACACGGACGTACGGGCGGTCTTCGAGGGGGCGTCAATAGACGACCTACTGGCACCGGAGGTATACGCGACGACAGGCCACCTGCCGTCGATGTTCCTGGCGCCCGCGAAACTGCACTGGTGGCGCGAGCATCACCCACGACAAGCACGCCGCATCGCGAAGGTCGCGTCACTGGGAGGCTGGGCAGCGCACCAACTCACGGGCGCTTTCGGCGAGACGGCATCCACGTTAGTGGAAGCGGGATTGGCTGACGTGACCACAGGCCAGCCTGCCGTGGCGTTGCTCGCGCAGTTGGAGGTATCGCTAGATGCGCTACCGGACCTCGTCAGCGAAGGGGCGGTCATCGGTACGCTGAACCGCGCAGCAGCCGAAGCGACAGGCGTCACCGTTGGCACGCCAGTCGCCCTGGCGGGCCCGGACGCGCAGGTCGCGGCGGTGGGCGCAGGCACCATTCGCTCCGGTGACACCGTCGTGGTCGCAGGCTGGAGCGCACCGGTGCAGCGAGTAACCGTCGCGCCAAGGTTCGACCCCGCGCGGCGCACGTGGGTGGCGCGCCACGCGCTCGAAGGACGCTGGGTCGCCGAGGCCAATCCTGGAGACACGGGTAGGACTCTCGACACGGTTCGTCGGATGCTTGGGCCAGGCATGACGCTTCAACGATTCGATCGCCTCGCAGCGACAGCACCGGAACGCGATCTGCCCATCGTCGCCACATGGGGGCCCCGCGCGTTAGATATGTCGAACCCTGGCATGTCAGTCGGAGGATTGATCGCTCCGGCGCCCATCACGTACCAGGGCATCGACGCAGGTGCGGTTGCTCGGGCGACCCTGGAGAATATCGCGTTCGCTATCCGAGAGTGTTTGATTCTGGTGGACGAGGTCGCGGGGGTCGCCGCCAAGGACCAACCGCTCACGTTGACTGGCGGCATGGCCAACAGCCAGGTGTTCGCGTCCATGCTGGCAGCCGTCGTAGGCAAGCCCGTACGGCGTCAGTCAGCACGTGCCACAGCCATAGGCGCTGCGCTGGTGTCCACGTTGGCCGCAAGTGACGTTGACATTGCAGCTACCGACATCGCGTCACAGGCGACTGACGTGACACCGTCATCAGCAGATGTACGCGACGCCACCGAACGTTATGAGCGCTGGTTGTACGTGCGAAGCAAGCTCGACGCGCTCGCGGAGGAAATCTAGGTGGCTCGGGAAGCCAAACAGATACCCAAGCGACGCGTCGTCTGGAGCCTCAATGCCGTCGCGTTTTCTTGGAGCGTTGGCCTGGGCGCTGCCGTCCCGGTGATCCCGCTGCTTGCCATGCAACTGCAAGACCACATCGCGCTAGCAGGGCTCGTGATCACGATGGGGGGAGCAGGTCGGCTGACGGTGTCCTACGCAACCGGATTCATGCTCGACCGATTCGGTCGGCGCCGAGTAGCCCTAGTCGGCGTGACGATCAGGATGATTTTCTCGTTCGCTGAGGGGCTTTCGCCAACCTACCTGGCGCTGGTTGGTTCGCGGTTCATGTCAGGGGTGGGCACCGCCATCTGGGGCACGGGACTTGCCACGATCACTGCGGACATCTCCACCCGTGCGGACCGAGGTTCGATCACAGGGAGTCGCCAGGGGTTCATGCATCTGGGCATGGTGATCGGGCCAATCGTGGGGGCCGCCGCATGGGCAGCAACCGGCGATATCCGCGTGCCGTTCATGATCAACGGGGTCAGCAAGGCCATCTGCCTCTTGATCTTCCTGTTCATGATGGTCGAGACGCGGTCGCTATCTGATGACGACGACGCGCAAGTACCAGCGACTCCTGCCAAGTCAGCGGCTGAGTCAACCGTCCCCAAACAGGGGCTGCTCACTACCTGGCGAGCGGTTTTCGCATCGGGATTCATCCTCGTCCTAGTCGGGCTGTTCGCGGCAGGGCTGTTCCGAGCCGCCGTCGGCGACACCATGATCCCTGTCTACGTCCGCAATGAACTGGGCCTGCCACAGTCCGCATTGGGCTTCGTGCTGAGCACGATCGGTGTCGGCGGGCTTGGAGCGTCGTTCATCGGCGGTCGGATGGCGGATCGATTCGGCGTGGGTTCGGTGATGATTCCTGGCGCGCTGATCACAGCGGCGGGGATGGGCCTACTGATCGCGGGGCCGGGAGCGTTGGGGCTGATCATCCTCGGTGCGGTGCTTGGCGCTGGCGTGACGCTCGTGCACGTGGGCACCAACGCCTTCGCCATCGACATCTCGCCGCGCGGTAGGCGTGGGCGATTCTTCGGGCAGACGCAGGCCGCGATGCACTCCGCCGCCCTGGTGGGCCCGATCGCAGTGGGGGCCATCGCCGACTGGGCCGGGTTCGGCCCAGCCTTCGGCGCCATCGCTGTGTTCTTCGTCATCATGGTGCCCATCGGCGTCATGATGGCCCGCCACAAGGTCACCAAGACCAACGCAGGGGCCGGAGTCAGCTAGATATCTGGATGCGAAGGCGTCCCCTTGCTATCCTGCGCCTCGTGAACAACTGGATCGAGATTCGCCAAGCCGCCCTCGACGCCGCGCAGGTGATGCTGCGCGACGGACTCGTCGTCGGCACCTCCGGCAACGTGAGCGCCCGCTGCACGGACGATTCCCTGGCCATAACCGCGTCCGGCACTGACTACGCCGCTATGACGCTCGACGACATCGTCGTGGTGGATTTTGATGGGGAGCCCATCGTCGGAGACGCGATTCCCTCGACCGAGATGCTGATGCACGCGGCGATCTACCGCGCTCGACCCGGCGTGGGCGCGGTGATGCACACGCATTCCGCCTACGCCAGTGGCTTGGCGGTCGCCGGGCAGCCGCTGCCACCGTTGATCGACGAGATCGTGGTTCACCTTGGCGGTGCGATCGAGGTTTCCGAGTACGCATTCCCCGGCACCGAGGAGCTCGGCGATCGGGTGGTCGTGGCTCTTGGTGAGCGTAACGCGGCGCTGATCCGCAATCACGGGCTGGTGGGCGTAGGCAAGACACCCACCGAGGCGCTGCGGGCCTGCCAAATCACGGAACACTCAGCACGCATCTACTCCATCGCGAAGACGGTGGGGGTGCCCCAGGAGATCCCCGCAGATGCGGTGGAAACGGAGATCGAGTTATTCCGGATGCATCAGGCCGTTGAGGCCCAGCTCAAGGAAGACCGATGAAGATTCCTGCATTCCTCCTTCGGCGGCTATACGTGAAGGGCAGCCTAGCGACCACGCTGGACGGTTTCGAGTTCCAGATACGCAACAAGCTGGGCTCAGGCTATGCGCGTGGGCTGCTGCCCCTAACGCTGAACGGCGACGAACTAGACATGGCCCGCACGACGTTCGAGATCGACGGCAAAATAGTCACGTTCGACGCCGTATCCAACGACACTCCGTTCACCCTTGCGATGAACAAGACCACGACGATCGCCTATACCGGTGGCGCCATCGCGGAGGGCGACCACAAGGTCGGCATGCGCTTCGAGGTGGCGGGACTTGGCGAGCTGGGGTTCGACTTCACTGACGCGGCTTCGGCCAGGGGCTAGGGGGAACAGGGATGACCTCGTCCTTTCTACCGCCCCCGGCTGGCGTTGGCGCTCGCGTGGTCGCTGTAACTGGCGCATCGGGGTACATCGGCGAGCGAATCGTGGAGCGACTCGTGGCTGAGCCGTCCATCGAGCGAGTCATCGGAATCGATGTACGACCGTCGCCCATCGAACACGCCAAGCTGACGTCGGTTGTGCGTGACGTTACGGCGCCGCTGGACACGTTGTTCAAGCGTGCTCGCGTGGACACCGTGTTGCATCTTGCCTTCGTGTTGCGCCAGCTTCGTGATCGCGATGAGAGTCGCCGCATGAACGTGGGTGGCGCCTCAAACGTGCTGTGGGCTTGCGAGGCTGCGGGCGTGATGCGCGTCGTACTGATGTCTAGCTCTACCGTGTATGGCCCTCACCCGGACAACGACCATCTGCTGATCGAGGACGCTCCATTGCGGCCCCCTCCAGATTTCAACTACGCCAACGATAAAGCGATAGTGGAGTGGTTCTACCGCAGCTACGGCGAGCAGCGAAAGAACACACAGGTATCCATCCTGCGCGGATGCGTGGTGATGGGGCCGATGGTCGACAATTTCATAACTCAAGCACTGAACAAGCCTGTGCTCATAGCAGTCGGGCGTGACGACCCGGAGATGCAGTTCGTCCACGAGGAAGACCTCACAGAGATATTGTGGCGCTTCATCAAAGAGGCCCACCCTGGCACATTCAACGTCGCCGGGCCTGGGACGATCTCGTGGTCAGAGGTGGTCAAGATGGCCCACAAGCGGCTACTGCGCTTCTCCGCGCCGGTGGCGTATGGGCTCACCAACCTCACGTGGCGATTGCGATTGCAGAACGACGCGCCCGGCGTGGGGCTGGACTACATCCGCTGGCCCTGGACCGTGAGTACAGATCGCGTCGAGAAGGAACTGCGCTTCAAGTTCAAGCACTCGTCGCGTGACGCGGTCGAATCGTACCTTGGGGAGCCGCCCGAGCTACCCGTGAACCAGTAGCTACTCCACTGTCAGTGCTCCCCGTTCGAGAGGACGCAGAGGACCCGCTCGCCCCTTAAATGCCGTGTGCGAGCACGCGTTGACACTCGCCTAGCGGCCCCTTAGCATATTGTCGATGCGTAGGGTCAACAATAGGTGTTGCCCTCGCATCGGTCACTCTGTGCACTCGCCGTCATCCGAGACATCGAATCCAAGTTGATCGGCGCCTCCTCCCGGGGCGCACCCACCCGCAGACCCTACTCCCGCAGCGAAAGAACCTAAGCCGCATGGCCACCAGCAACCAAGAGATCCAGAACGTCGCGGACGAACAATACCGCTATGGCTGGGTCACGGATGTGGAAGAGGAATCAGCACCTCCCGGCCTGAGCGAGGAGATCGTCCGGTGGATATCCGCCAAGAAGGGCGAGCCCGAATGGCTGACCGAATGGCGCCTGCGGGCCCTTCGGCACTTCTTTAAGCTGGTTGAAGAGGAACAATCCCCTGAGTGGGCCAACCTCAAGATCCCGCCCATCGACCTGCAAGCGATCTCGTACTACGCCGCGCCGAAGCCGAAGCTCGAACTTGAGAGCCTGGATCAGGTAGACGCGGAGATCCTCAAGACCTATGAAAAGCTCGGCATTCCGCTGCTGGAGCAAAAGCGCCTCGCTGGAGTCGCGGTCGACGCCATCTTCGACAGCGTGTCGGTGGCGAACACAGCGAAAGAGTCGCTGGCCAAACACGGCATCATCTTCTCGTCGGTGTCCGAGGCGGTCAAAGAGCACCCGGAGTTGGTGAAGAAGTACCTAGGCTCCGTGGTTCCCTATTCCGATAACTACTGGGCGGCCCTGAATTCCGCCGTCTTCTCTGACGGATCATTCGTCTACATCCCGCCGGGCGTCCGATGCCCGCTGGAGCTTTCCACGTACTTCCGCATCAACGCGCAGGGCTCCGGCCAGTTCGAGCGCACGGTGATCATCGCGGACAAGGGCTCATACGTGAGCTATCTAGAGGGCTGCTCAGCGCCCATGCGCGACGAGAATCAGCTCCACGCTGCGGTCGTGGAACTGGTCGCGCTGGACGACGCGGAGATCAAATACTCGACGATCCAGAACTGGTACCCCGGCAATGACGAGGGCGTCGGTGGGATCTACAACTTCGTGACCAAGCGCGGCAAGTGCGCGGGTCGGTCGTCCAAGATCTCGTGGACCCAGGTGGAGACGGGCTCCGCCATCACCTGGAAGTACCCCAGCGTCATCCTCCAGGGCGACAACTCCATCGGTGAGTTCTACTCCGTAGCGTTGACCAAGGGCCGCATGCAGGCCGACACCGGCACGAAGATGCACCACATCGGCAAGAACACATCGAGCACCATCATCTCCAAGGGCATCTCAGCAGGCCAAGGCCAGAACACCTACCGTGGGCTGGTTCAAGTCGGTTCCAAGGCGGAGAACGCCCGGAACTTCACGCGCTGCGATTCGCTGCTTATCGGTGATCAATGTGGAGCACACACCGTGCCCTACGTCGAGGTCAAGAACAGCTCATCTAGCGTCGAGCACGAAGCCTCGACGACCAAGGTTAGCGAAGACCAGATCTTCTACTGCCAGCAACGTGGCCTCTCCCCCGAGGACGCACAGTCCGTCATCATCAACGGCTTCGTCCGTGACGTCGTCCGGCGGTTGCCGCTGGAGTTCGCCGTTGAGGCCAATCGTCTGCTTGAGATCAATCTGGAAGGCGCGGTCGGGTAAAGGTTAGAGATAGAGAAATGTTAGAGATTACTGACCTACACGCCGAAGTCGCTGGCGTCGAGATACTCAAAGGCATAAACCTGCGCGTGGACGCGGGTGAGGTTCACGCCATCATGGGCCCTAACGGCTCAGGCAAGAGCACGCTCGCCAACGTCATCGCCGGCAATCCGTCCTACCGCGTAACGGCAGGCACGATGGAGTTCGAAGGCGAAGACCTCGCCACGATGGCTCCCGAGGAACGAGCGCGCCGAGGCGTGTTCCTGTCGTTCCAGCACCCGGTGGAGATCCCAGGTCTGCGTATGGATCACTTCATCCGTGCTGGCTACAACGCCGTTATGAAGAGCCGAGACGAAGATCAGCTTGACCCGCTGAAGTTCGATCGTCTGATCAGGGCCAAGGCCAAGGTTGTCGAGATGGACGCGACGCTCACCAAGCGGGCGGTCAACGAGGGCTTCTCCGGTGGTGAGAAGAAGCGCAACGAGATACTTCAGATGGCGGTGCTGGAGCCCAAGCTCCGCATCCTCGATGAGATCGACTCCGGCCTGGATGTAGACGCGCTCCGCAGCGTGTCCGCCAGCGTCAACGAGCTGATGGGGCCAGACAAGGCAACACTGCTGGTGACTCACTACGAGCGCCTGTTGACCTACATCGTGCCCAACCAGATCCACATCCTCATGGATGGACGGATCGTCGCCTCCGGCGGCAAGGAGTTGGCCCGCGAGATCGAGGCCAAGGGCTACGACTGGCTGGCCGAGCAGCAGAGCGCGTAGCAACAGCAACATGGCCCAGCGCGACTCTCAAGAATCTCACTATCTATCAACGTTCGCCGCATTTGAGCAGAACGGTCCTTCCGCAAGCCCCGACTGGTTAAAGGCGCTCCGCAAGCAGGCTATTGCCAACTTCGAGCGCGATGGCTTCCCCACAGCACGACGTGGCAACGAGTTGTGGAAGTACACCGACGTCCGGTCGCTGGCCTCCCACGCTTTCACGCTATCAAAGGGCAATGGCCACGAGGCGATCGATTTCGCTCCGTACGACCTACCCTGCCCGCGTGTCCACCAACTCGTGTTCGTCGACGGCCACTACGCCGCTGACCTCTCGACCGAGCCGCCGAGCCAAGCCGAGCACCAGGCAGAGACTATCGGCCACCGCAGCGAGGGGCTCATCGTAGGGCGACTGTCTGAGGCCATCCAGGAGCGTCTGCCGCTCGTCGAGCAATACCTGAGTCAGCAAGCGGGCGCCGGTGCGTTCGCAGCCCTCAACACGGCTTTCGTTGAAGATGGCGCGCTGGTGTACATCCCCGATGGCGTCGCCGTCCACGAGCCTATCTACCTTTTGTTCATCACCACCGGGCATGCCTCAGTCGTCACCCACCCGCGCGTCCTGATCATCGCGGGAGCTGACTCCAAGGCGACCGTCATCCAAGGCTACGAGTCCCTGACTGCGGACGCGGAACCTTACTTCACCAACGCCGTGACGGAGATCGTGACGCGCCCCGGTGCGGTGCTGCGTCACTACAAGCTCCAGCGAGAGGCGCGTAACGCCTACCACGTCGCCGCAACTCACGCGACGGTCGGGCGCGACAGCATGTTCGCGTCAGTCTCGCTCGATCTGGGTGGCGGGCTGGTACGCAACGACATCTCCATCACGCTGGCCGAAGTCGGCGCGTCGGTGAAGCTGGATGGCCTGTACCTTGGCGACGGCAAGCGCCACATCGATAATCACACGTTCGTTGACCATGCCGTCCCCGGCACCTCCAGCGACGAGGTCTACAAGGGCATCCTCACAGACGCGTCCCACGGCGTTTTCGTTGGCCGCGTGTTGGTGCGCCATGACGCCCAGCACACGGTCGCGCACCAGGTGAACAAGAACCTCGTCCTCTCCGACGACGCCGAAGTGGACAGCCAGCCGATGCTGGAGATCTTCGCCGACGACGTCCAGTGCACCCACGGTGCGGCCATCGGGCGGCTCGACCCCAACGCGGTCTTCTACCTCAATAGTCGAGGCTTGGACACGCGTGAGGCACAAGAGTTGTTGGTACACGGGTTCGTCAGTGAGATCCTCTCCGCCATCGTCGATGATGCGGTTCGCCAGTACACCGATGATGCGGTGCTCACCAAGCTTGGTTAGACGGGAGTAGGATCCAGCCGATATGTACGACGTTTCCGCCGTCCGCAATGATTTCCCGATTCTGTCCAGGCAGGTCAACGGCAAGCCGCTGGTCTATCTCGACAATGCCGCCACGTCCCAGAAACCGCAGTCGATGATCGACGCGCTGGTGGACTACTACTCGCGCTACAACTCCAACGTCCACCGTGGCGTGCACACCCTGAGCATGGAGGCGACCGACGCCTACGAACTGGCGCGCCAGAAGATCGCCACATTCATCAATGCACCCTCGCCAGACAACCTCATCTTCGTGCGAAACACGTCTGAGGCCATCAACTTGGTGGCCTACTCATGGGCAGCGGCGAACCTCAAGAAGGGCGACAGAGTCGTCTCGACGGAGATGGAGCATCACTCCAACCTGGTGCCCTGGCAGCATGCCGTGGCCGAGGCTGGCGCTGAACTCAAGCTGATGAAGATGGCCGAGGACTACAGCCTCGATCTCTCAGAACTCGACGAACTGCTGACGCCGCAGACCAAGCTGGTGGCCTTCACGCAGATGTCCAACGTACTCGGCACGATCACGCCCGCTAAAGAGATCGTCGCTGCCGCGCACCGCGTCGGCGCGCTGGCACTCGTGGACGCCGCCCAGAGCGTGCCCCACATCGCAGTCGACGTGCAGGACCTCGACTGCGATTTCCTCGCGTTCTCCGGGCACAAGATGGCCGGGCCCATGGGCATCGGCGTCCTGTACGTGAAGAGCGAAGTTTTGGAACAGATGGAGCCATTCCTCCGGGGCGGCGAGATGGTTCTCGAAGTGACTTATGAGAAAGCCACATGGGCAGACCTACCCATGAAGTTCGAGGCTGGCACGCCCAGCGTCGCTGACTCGATAGGGCTGGGAGCCGCCGTAGACTATCTGACAGCACTCGGCATGGACAACATCCGACAGCACGAGGTCGAACTCACGACCTACGCGCTGGAGCGCTTCAAGGAGCTGGAAGAGGTCACCACCTACGGGCCGACTGACATGTCCATCCGTGGCGGTGTCGTGTCCTTCACGATGGGCAACGTTCACCCCCATGACATCGGCCAGGTGCTCGACCAGGCAGGCGTCGCCATCCGCACAGGCCACCACTGCGCCATGCCGCTGGTACGCAGCAGGCTCCACCTGCCCGCGACCGCTCGTGCCAGTTTCTATCTGTACAATACTGAGGCAGAGGTCGACGCGCTCATCGACGGCCTCAAGACAACCTCGAGGTTCTTTGGCGATGCAAGCTCCCGACGGTCTTGACGACCTCTACCAAGACATCATCCTTGACCACTACCGGAGCCCCCGTAACCAGGGCGCTCTAGAACATCCTCACCTTCACGGCGAGGGGTTCAACCCGTTCTGCGGCGACCAGATTCACCTAACCATGACGTTAGGTGAAGACGGTCGCATCAACGGCGTGGGGTTCGTGGGCCAGGGCTGCTCGATCTCGCAGGCATCCGCGTCCATGCTCAGCGACCAGCTGAAGGGCAAGACGCTGGATGAAGCCGAAGCGTTCGTTCGCATGTTCAAGGGCATCATGCAGGGCGAAGAGGTCTCAGAAGAGCTGGAAGAGGAGATCGGAGAGATCGCCTCGCTTCAAGGCGTGAGACAATTCCCGGTGCGCATCAAGTGCGCGCTCCTCGGCTGGACGACGCTCCAAGACGCCATTCGCGAGTACCGCGAGACCGCCAGCTAGGCGTCCGCGTCCCCTATGCCAGCGTGATCTCCGTCGCTCCATCGCCACCGCGATCGCGCGGGGCGAAGTCGAATTCGTCGATCGCCCCATGATTGGCAAGGTGACGCCAAACGCCCTGACGAAGCGCTCCTGTGCCCTTGCCGTGGATGATGCGCGCGGCCGTCATGCCCTGAGCCAGCGCCGCGTCCAGATAATCGTCGAGTCTCTCAAGCGCCTCGTGGAGTCGCAATCCCCGTAGGTCTAGCTCCGCGTTGGCGGGCGCACCTGACCTGCCTGGCGCGAGCTTGATGCTGGTCTCGATCTTCACTTCGCCGGGGCCTGCTGGCCCCGCCTTGCGTATCCGCGAGACCTCCATCTTGATGCGTGCCGAGCCTACCAAGACCTCGACCTTCTGGTCGTCGTCTGGCTCGCTCAGCACTTTGCCACTGAAGCCCATCGAACCGACCTCGACCATATCGCCGACTGCGATAGCGCTCTTGCGGCCGGCGGGCTTCGCCTCACGTCCCCAGACCTTGGAACGTAGCATGCGCTGAACGTCCGCAACTTCGGTACGTGATTCTTCCAGCACGCGTGGCGCGGGCGGCTCCTCGCGGAACGTGGTCCACTGCGCGGTGGATTCAGCCTGCTTCAGCTTGGCCTGGATACGGCGCGCCTCTTCCTGAAGCTCCCTGCGAACGTCCTCTACGACCTGAGTCTGCGCCAGCTCAAGTTCCTGGATTTGCGCCTCAAGTTCGCGAGTGAGTTCGGCCGCGCGACGTTCCGCGTCCTCCGCCTCCTGAAGTCGCAAGCGGGTGCGGTGGCGTTCCTCTTGGATGCTCGCCAGCAGTACCTCCGTCTCACGGTGCAGCGGGTCCTGAAACGCCTTGGCGGCATCTACGACGGACTGGTCGAGGCCTATGCGCTCCGCAACTTCCATCGCATAGCTGCGGCCAGGCAAGCCCATGGCGATGCGGTACGTGGGCTCCAATGTTTGGGGGTCAAGCTCAACGCTGGCGTTCTCCAGGCTCGCGTGCTCTTCAGCCAGCGCTGCCACGTTGCGGTGGTGAGTCGTCACCATCGTCGGCACTTCCCGGTCAGCGAGGTGGGCGATGATCGCGCGCGCCAGCGCCGAGCCCTCGTCGGGGTCGGTGCTGGTACCAAGTTCGTCGAGCAGCACCAACGAACGCCGAGTCGAGTGCTTCAGCACGGCTGAGATGTTCTGGATGTGAGAACTGAAGGTGGACACTGCTGCCGCGATGCTCTGCTGGTCACCGATGTCGGCATACACGCCATCGAACAACGGCAACGTGGTCGAGGGATCGCAGGGCAGTTGCAGGCCCGTCTGGTGCATGAGCACCATCAGGCCAAGCGTCTTGAGCGCAACCGTCTTCCCCCCGGTGTTCGGGCCCGTCACGACCAGCCCGATAGACGGCGGCGCGATGGCCAACGATACGGGCACCGGTGAGCCCTTCAACAAAGGGTGTCGTGCCTCCACCAGGTGGACATACGGCGCCGACGTCTCGATGGTCACGCCATGATACGAACGCGCGTAGCGTGCCTTCGCGAAAGCGACGTCGATGCGGGCGGTCAACTCCAGCGCGTGGAGGATGTCCCCAACACGACGGGACACCGTAGCCGAGAGCTCGCGCAAGATGCGCAGGCTCTCTTCTTCCTCAGCGACGTTGGCTTCACGCCAGGCGTTGGTCAACCCTACGTTGCTGAGTGGTTCGATGAACAGTGTCGCACCAGAGTCAGATACCCCATGAACGATGCCAGGCAATCGACCGCGGAAGTCTGATTTCACGGGTAGCACCAGCCGCTCTGAGCGAACGGTGAACTGGTGTTCCTGTAGCGTACCCGCATCGGCGGCGATGATCGCCTCCAGCGCACGGGTCGCCCGCTTGTATGCCGCCCGCCCCTCTTCACGCAGTTGTCGTAGGTAGGATGATGCGCCGTCAAGCAGTTCGCCTGAGGACGACAGCTTGCCCCGCAGGTCATGCTCCAAGGATCGAAGGTCGGTGATGTTCCGAGCGATGTTGCGGAGGAGCGGCGTCTTGCTGTCGGGGCCACCTGCCGCTTGCTTGGCGCGGCGCGTCAGGTCAAGAGCGTCCGCGATGATCATCAGTTCAGGCCCAGCGAGCCTGCCCTGCCTCGACGCGCGATCCAAGAGCGGCATAGGGTCGGCACCCAGAGATAGGTCAACGAACCCGGCGGATTCCAGCAGGACGCGTGCCTCTGCCGTCTCTTGCTGATGCTGGCGCACGACCTCCACGTCATACGACGGTTCAAGAGATAGCGCGCGTTCGCGCGATAACGCAGTTTGGGTGAAGTCAGCGAGTGCCTCCCGCACCTTGGGGAACTCCAGTAGCTCCAGGGAGTGCTGGCGTAGCTCGGGGGCGGTGGGTGATTGCTGATCGACCATGGAATAGGAATTCTAGCAGGCAGCGCTCAACGCTTGGTGCGCTCCTCGTGCCGTGATAAACTTCCGCACTGCGCAGGCGTACACCGCCTACGCGTTCGCAGAAAACGGATAAGCTTGTACGTCATTGGACTAACTGGTGGAATCGGAGTCGGGAAGAGCGAGGTTTCGGCCACGCTTGAGCGGCTCGGGGCCAGCATCATCGATGCTGATCGTGAAGGTCATGCGGCCTACGCGAAAGGAACCATCGGGTGGCGGAGGATCACCGCACTTTTCGGAGACGACATGCTCACCGAAGAGTTGGAGATCGATCGGCGGAAGCTCGGACAGTTGGTGTTCGGCAACGCTCAAGCGATGGGGTGGCTGAACTCGGCGATCCACCCGATCATCCGAGATCGCATCGAGGCGCAACTGGGACAGTTCAGGGCTCTCGGCTGCGAGGTAGCAGTGGTTGATGCCGCGGTGCTCATCCAGGCGGGCTGGGACGACCTGACCGATGAGGTCTGGGTCGTGAAGGCTCCTTCGGAGATCGTCGCGGAACGAGTAGCACAGGCTCGCGGGTTGAAAACCTGGGAGGTCTTGGGGCGCATCAATGCCCAACAAGAACTCGTGCAAGAGGCAGAGGCGAAAGCCGGTGTCGTCATCGACAACACTGGCTCCATGGAGGAGTTGCACGACACCATCGCGCAACTCTGGAAGGACCGAAATCTTCCCGTAAGGTAGTAAGCATGACAGAACAGACCTACCAGCGTCACAACATTGAAGAATACGTCGTTGACTCAGAGCCGTTTTACCTACCGGTAGCGGACGAAGTCGCGCTGTTTGAGGCGGCCTACGCTGAGCGGATTCCGATCCTGCTCAAAGGCCCCACGGGCACAGGAAAAACTCGCTTCGTCGAGTACATGTCTTGGCGCGTCAACCAAGACCGAGTGAAGGCAGGTAACCCCCTGTCCTCCTTGGTTACCGTGGCTTGCCACGAAGACCTGACCGCTAGCGACTTGATCGGTCGCTACCTGCTGGAGCCATCGGGCACCCGCTGGATCGACGGCCCGCTGACCCGCGCGGTCAAGCACGGTGGCATCTGCTACTTGGATGAGGTCATCGAAGCCAGGAAAGACACCACGGTGCTCATCCACCCGTTGGCTGACCACCGCCGCCTGCTGCACATCGAGAAGCTCGGCGAGGTCATCGAGGCCCACCCGAACTTCCTGATGGTCATCTCATACAACCCGGGCTACCAGAACGCGCTGAAGGATCTGAAGCACAGTACCCGCCAGCGTTTCGTGGCCATCGAGTTCGACTTCCCGCCCCGTGACCTGGAAGGCCCGATCATCGAGCACGAGAGTGGTTGCAACCGCGAGACGGCCCAGCAGCTCGCGCTGCTCGGAGAGAAGATCAGGAACCTGATCGGCCAGGGTCTCCAAGAAGGCGCAAGCACCCGCTTGCTGATCTACGCGGGCAAGCTCATCGAGCGCGGCGTCGCACCTCGGCGCGCATGCGAAGTTGCCATCGTTTGGGGCCTGACGGACGACCACGAGATCCAGAAAAGCGTGATGGAAGTCGTGACTTCGATCTTCGCGTAGACGGGGAGTAGCGAGCCGTTTGCAAGCAAATCAGGACACAAACCCCGGAGCGCTGATCGAAGCGCTTCGGGTCACGTTGGCAGGTCGTGCGCCGGTGGTTGAAGCCACCGACGGCGCGAAGCCTGCTGGCGTCCTCGTGCCATTGCACTATCACGACGGCGCGTGGCACGTGATCCTGAACCTCCGTTCCCAGTACGTGAGCAACCACCAGGGAGAGATATCGTTCCCCGGCGGCAAGCTTGAACCGGACGATGCGGACATGACTGCTTGTGCGCTACGCGAAAGCTGGGAGGAGATGGGGATCCGGCCGGAAGACGTGGATGTGCTCGGCTCCATGGATGCCATGCACACCCGCACCAATTTCCTAGTTTGGCCAACAGTCGGTGTTGTGCCACACCCCTACGACTTCCGGCCCGACCCTCGCGAGGTCGCGGAGGTTCTTGAGATACCACTGGACGCGATGCTTGACGGCACCGCCGTGAGGCACGAGGCTCGGCTCAACGCCGATGGCACGCTCATCCGCCGAAAGGCGTACGTGCGTGATGGACACCTGGTATTCGGGGCTACGGCCTGGATACTGAGCGACTTGATAGAGTTGATCAATACGACGGGAACGGCGACCGGGGAGTGATCCCCAGCCACCAGCCAACGGACTGAGGAGGTCACACCGTGACCAGCACACCAGACCACAGCCACGTAATCGCCGAGTTGGAAAAACACCCTGCGGCGCTCTTGGCTGCTTATGAAGAAGCCAAGGATCGAGTCACTGCTGCCATCGGCCCCGGTTCTGCCCTCAAGTGGGCGGAAGAGGGCGTGCAACTCGCGAATCTCGGCGCTCGCGCTTGGGAAGCTGCCACCGAGTACTACAAGGCCTCACCGCAGGTCGTGGAGATCATCGGATTCCCTCAGTTCGAACGCTGGTTGGAAAGCGGTACGGCACTCGTCGAGGAGTCTCCCGTAGTCGCCTCCTCCTTTTTCCGAGCCAGTCCTGATGTGCTCCCGACCCTCGCCCCTCGGCACATCGCGGGTTGGGCAACGTTGGGCCAGAGCCTCTCCAAGGGCACGTGGAAGTCGTCCAGCCTTGCCGCTCGTTTCTTCGACGTAAGCAACGACCTCGTTCAGAACGTGACATTCCACGAGCTCCAGCTTTTCGTAGCGCTGGTACAGACGCTATCCAATCGCTCCTACGACCTCGCCTCAGAGGCGTTGGTGCTCGGCCAGCGCGTGTTGCCGGCCGTCGGAGAACGTGAAGAGTTGATCTCGCTGGCAACGGTTCTCGCAGAAACAAGCTGGCGTGAGGTACGCGGTTCCTTCGAGGCCGCGTCCCGCGTGAGCCTCAGCGTCGACCGCAAGCTGCGCCGTCGCTACTTCTCGCTAACCGAGCGTCTCGCACGCACTGGAATGGCCAACGTATCCGCATTCATGTTGGAATCAGCCGCATCGCTAGCCCGCCTCCCGCAGGAGCAGCAGATGGTCGTGTTGGAGCGCGCAGAAGACCTGGCGGACACGTCTGCTGAGGCAGTAGGCGCGTTCATCAAGACCGCGCCTACTGTGCTGGAGCGCATAAGCACCGTCCAACTGGACGACTGGTACCACCGTGGGCTGGAGTTCCTCAAGGAGAACCCCGACGGAGGCGTCGCCTACTTCAAGCTAGAGTCCCAGCGCGCCGAGCAGTTGCTTGAGGCGCTGTCGTCGAGCATCGAGTTGGAACGCGTGCGTGGCCTCTTGGGCATGTACGCCAACGCCCTTGCAGGTACCGGGGTGCAACTCCAGTCCGTCGGCGAATTGGCGCACAAGAACATCGGCTGGGTGTCCATGGAACTTGCCACGACCGACGGCAAGAATGTGTTCCTGCCTGAGATGGTTGACCAGCGCGAGACCAAGGCGGAGAACTTCTCTTGGCTGAAGGTCGTCACCACTCACCAAGTGGGCCACATTGAGTTCAACAGCTTCGATTTCAATTTCAACGGCGAGGCCTCACGTTTCGAAGACCTACGCCGCAAAGTCGCCGATGGGATCGGTGCCAAACCAAGCACAACGGACGTGTCGTCCTTCTTCGACATGTTCCCCGCGCGTGCGCTCGCTGCCGACGTTTTCTCAGTCGTCGAGGACGCCCGCGTCGACGCAAATCTCCTCGACCGCTACAAGGGATTGCAGGAGCACTACTACAGCGTCCAAGAAGAGACGCTGAAGGGTCGCTCCCCCATCCACGAGATGCCCGCGCAACAAGCGATGGTTGAACTACTGATCAGGCTCAGCCTGCACCAGTCCGAGAACGCTGAAGTACCTACTCAGTACGTGCAGCAAGCTCAGGAGATCGCGGCCCTGCTCAGGCAGGTGCAGGACCCCAACGCCACTGTAGAAGACACAGCGGAAGCAACCCTGCGCATCTACCACCTGATCTCCCAGATACCCAACGACGAAGTTCCGCCGGACGACTGGGAAGAGGCAGATCTGTCGGAAACGGAATTCTCAGAGCCCGACGTAGAGAACATCGTCCAGAACCTCCAAAAGCAGATGGAGGAAGGCGAAGAGGGCGAGGGCGGCGAGGACTACGAATCGCCGGAGGACGTTGAGTACCGAGGCGACTTCAAGCCAGAGATGGTGCAAATGCTCGCCAAGATGAAGGGCCAGCAGAGCGGCTCAGAAGACGAATCTCAGGAGATGGCCGAGGGACTGACTCAAGAAGAGATCGAGCAGATGCTGCGCGATTCGTCTGAGGTCGACTTCGGCGACGACGCTGAGGTCCAGCAGGTCGCCTCCAACATGATGAAGGAGGCAGGTTCTGACGCACCGGACAATCCCTCTGCCCAGGGCTACAACTCCATCCCCCACCAGGACGAAGAGGGAGGCCCGCTGGAGCCGTCCGAGCCCCGCAGCTTCGTGTATGACGAGTGGGACTTCCGAGCCAATGACTACCGCCCGCGCTGGTGCGTGGTGCAAGAGCGCACCGCCGTCGCTGGTGAGACAACGTTCTTCCAGGAGACGCTGCAGCAGTACTCCGGCCTCATGGATCAGATCCGACGCCAGTTCGAGTCGATCCGTCCTGAGACCTATCGCAAGCACAAGCGCCTGCCCGAGGGCGAAGACTTCGATTTCGACGCCGCCATCGAGGCGCTCATCGACCTTCGCAGTAACATCTCGCCCGACGACCGCATCTACTGGCGTCGCAACAAGGACGAACGTGATGTGGCAGTCGCATTCCTGTTGGACATGAGTGCCTCCACAGCGGAGGCCGTTGAGGAAGGCTCCCGTGACGGCGAGTGGAACGCACCCGGCGATCCGGTCGCCTACACCGCGTGGCTCCGCGCTCGCCGCGGCGAGACTTCACGTCGTCCCTACAAGCGCATCATCGACGTTGAGAAGGAGTCGATGGTTCTGCTCATGACGGCGCTTGAAGCCATCGGAGACCGCTACGGCGTGTACGGCTTCTCCGGCTTCGGTCGCGAGAACGTCGAGTTCTACGTCATCAAAGAGATCGAAGAGCCATTTTCCGACAAGTCGAAGCGCCGCCTCGACAAGGTCGCTCCGCTTCACGCGACACGGATGGGCCCCGCCATCCGCCACGCTGCCGCCAAGCTGGCGAAGACCGACGCCAAGACGAAGTTCTTGTTCGTCATCTCCGACGGTCGCCCGCAGGACCGTGGTTACAGCCGCGAGGGAGTGGAGAAAGAGTACGCAGTACAGGACACGCGTATGGCACTCATGGAGGCCCGGCAGTCCAACATCACGCCGTTCTGCCTAACCGTCGACCGCAACGGGCACGATTACCTACGCACGATGGCTGGCGATCTTGGCTACGAAGTGCTCCCCGACATCATGGAGCTCCCTCGCCGACTGCCCCAGCTCTATAAGAAGATCACTCTTTAGCGGGCCAAGTCCCCGCACGATCACACGATACCGGTCTAGAAGAGAGGGCCCACCGCAGATGCGGTGGGTCCCTCTCTTTTTGTCTTCGACTACGGAATAACGGCAGGAACGCTGACTCAGCTTTGGGTAAAGGCACAGCAACCCGGCGTCACGTGCATAGCGGCTTCACAACCGCAGGCCGACTCATCACACTGGACACACGCTAGTCAGCCATCCTATGGGAGACTGGTAGAGAGAAGCCGATAGACGAACGGTGAGGAGCAACGATGGCAACGACACCCGATCGAGACCCCGTAACACTCTATGCCACGCTAGGTGAGCCTTTGTCGCGCTGGCTGTGGATCGTGAAGCCTCTGTTGCTGATCCCGCACTACATCGTGCTGGCGATCCTAGGGTGGTCGTGTCCCGTCAAGTGGTGTAAGAGCGTCACCCTCGTACTGTGATCAGGCTGCTCCAACGGGGAGCATCGAATCCTCCATACGGTCGGCGATCTCCACGTCCAGGAC
>JAQCEV010000120.1 GCA_027618515.1 Chloroflexota bacterium
GCAGGCAGGGAATCCACTTATCTCGACGGCCCTGACTGTTCAAACAACCGGGACCACCTCACTTGGTCAACAGATCGTCTTTCGAAAAACGTGTCCTTGTCGTCGACGACGAGGCGGTGGTAGCTGAGGTTGTTGAGCAATACCTGCGTCGCGACGGGTACGACGTGCGTGTCGCGACGACGGGCGAGGAAGGGTTGCAGGCAGCCCGCGATTGGGCGCCGGACCTGGTGGTGCTGGACGTCATGCTGCCCAAGATCGATAGGCTAGAGGTGTGTCGGCGGATCAGGCAGGAGAGCTTGACGCCGATCATCATGCTGACGGCGCGTGGGGATGAGGCAGACCTGATCGTGGGACTGGAGCTTAGGGCGGACGACTACATGGTGAAGCCGTTCAGCCCTGGCGAACTTGCCGCGAGGGTGAAGTCCGTTCTGCGCCGCTCTGGTGCGGTTCCGGCTGAGGCAGGGTCATCGCTGCGGTTCGATGGCTTGGTGATCAACCCGCGAACACGTGCGGTGTCCATCGATGACAAAGACGTTTCGCTGACGGGCAAGGAGTTCGATCTTCTGTACTTCTTGGCTTCGCATCGAGGGCGGGTGTTCACGCGGGCGGAGATGATGGACCACGTTTGGGATTACACGTATGCGTCCGACCACAGTACGGTGACGGTACACATACGCCGTCTGCGCGAGAAGATCGAGCCTGACCCCGTTAAGCCTCGGTTCATCAAGACGGTGTGGGGTGTGGGGTACAAGTTTGAGGGGTGATGCGATGCGCACCATAGGGAAGCGCATCGGCGTCAGCGTTGGGGTGCTCGCGGGCCTGACTGCCCTGGTAATCGGGATCGCAACGGCGACGCTCGATGCGCCCATGAACGACCTGCTGCTTCTAGCCACCTTCTTGCTGGCGTCGGGTGGGGTGAGCATCGGACTGGCGTTCGCGGCACCTCGATGGCCGGTTCTGCGCCGGGCGAATACGCTGCGGATCAAGTTGTTCGTCGTGTCGTTGCTGACCGCGACTTTGGCGCTGTCCACGGTCGTTATCACGTCTTCGCTGATGTTCATCTCTTCCCATGACCTCGCGTTGCTTATGGGGTTGATCACGTTTGCGTTCGGCATCTCGGTGTTCGTTGCGATGGCCAGCTCGGAGCCAGTGGTGGCAGGGTTGGTGGAGTTGACGCAGGGGGTGCGTCGCTTGAGCGAAGGGGACATGGACGCGCATGTGCCGGTGCGGAGCGACGATGAGGTTGGCCAGTTGGCGACGGCGTTCAACAATATGACGCTGCAACTGCGGGCAAGCTTGGACAAGCAGCACGGGGTCGAGCAGGCCCGGCGGGAGTTGATCGTGGCGGTTTCGCACGATCTACGTACGCCGCTGGCGTCGATCAGGGCGATGGTGGAGAGCTTGAGCGACGGTGTGGTGACCGACGAAGAGACGGTGCCGCGCTACCTTCGTAGAACGGTTTCTGAGGTGGAGAGCCTCGGCCAATTGATCAACGATCTGTTCGAGCTTTCGCAACTCGATTCGGGGCTGCTGGAACTGCGCATCGAGAGCGCGTCTGTAGACGATGTGATCTCTGACACGCTTGAAAGTATGTCGGCTCAGGCGGGAGAGAAGCATCTGCATCTCGATGGTGCGGTGAACGGTGGGCCGCTACAAGCCCAGATGGACACGCGCCGGGTGCAGCGGGTGTTGGCGAATCTGGTGCAGAACGCTATCCGGCACACGCCAGCGGACGGTTCGATAGATGTTTCAGCGTGGGACGAAGGACCTGCGGTGCGCGTGGCGGTCTCCGACAGCGGTGAGGGCATCGCGGAACACGACTTGGGCCGGTTGTTCGAGCGGGCGTACCGGAGTGATACGTCGAGGGCTCGCGCATCGGGGGGCGCCGGATTGGGGCTGGCCATCGCGAAGGGCATCGTTGAGGCGCACGGTGGGCGCATCTGGGTCGACAGTGTCGTCGGCAGTGGTAGTACGTTCGCGTTCACGTTGCCCAAGGAGTCGACGACGGTCGAGCGCGGCGAGGTGGCGGCGGTTCGCTAGCCAGGCGCGATGCGGTGGCTAGGTGTCCTTGAGGACGCCGAGGTCTCGCGCGCGTAGGGCGGCTTGGGTGCGGTCTCGCACGCCGAGCTTGTTCAGGACGTTGGTGACGTAGTTCTTGACGGTGCCTTCCGCGAGGTGCATGTGCGCTGCGATCTCAGGGTTGGTTAGCCCACGACCAAGATGGCCCAGGATCTCAAGCTCGCGATCAGAGAGCGGCTGCGCGAGGTCGCGGTTGCTGCTCCGACCAGGGTCAGCGATCCGTGCGAACTCGGACATGAGCTTGTGGGCGACGGTTGGCTCCATGAAGGAACCTCCGGCGACGACTGTGCGTATGGCCGCAGCTAGCTCAGCGCCTTTGATGGCTTTGAGCAGGTATCCAGACGCGCCAGCACGCACGCCCTCGTAGACGTAGTAGTCGTCGTCGAACGTGGTGAGGATGATGACCTTGGCGCCGCTCCACTTGGCGCATATCTGGCGGGTCGCCTCGACGCCGTCCATGCCTGGCATGCGGATGTCTATCAAGACTACTTCTGGCTTGTGTTTCTCGTAGGCGTCGACGCCTGATTGGCCGTCCTCGACGTCGCCGACCACTGTGAGGTCTGGCTCTAACTCCAGCAGCGTGCGGAGACCGTCGAGCATGAGTCGTTGGTCGTCTGCGATGAGGATGCGGATCTGGTTAGGCTGGGTCACGACTGTCTCCAATCGGCAGGGTAACGGAGACGCTGGTTCCCGTTGTGCGGGTGGACTCGATGTCCACGGTGCCGCCAAGCTGCGCGATCCTCTCTTGCATCCCCCGGAGTCCGAAGCCGTTGCTGATGGCGTCTTCTGCCATTCCACGACCGTTGTCTTTCACTCGGACGTTCACGCTCGCTAGACCAGGGCCGAGGGTCAGGAGGACGGAGGCGGCGGTGGCCTCGGCGTGTCGTTGGACGTTGGTGAGCGCTTCCTGGGTGGCTCGGAAGAGCGCTAGCCGCGCGGCCTCTGGGAGCGGCGGTAGGTCGTCTGGCACGGATACGGCGATCGGCAGGTGGGTCGCTTGCTCGAAGTCGGCGGCGAGTTGCGTGAGGGCCGCTGATAGGGAGATGCCCGTGCCCGCGGGGGTGCGGAGCATGGAGACGGTTTCCCGTACTTCGTCTAGCCCTTCTGCAAGTTGTTCACGGACGGTTTCGATGATCTGGATGGCACGCTCCTGCTGATCGGGAACGAGGCGACCTGCGCCTTCGAGTTGAACGATGGACGCGGTTAGGCGGTGGCCTAGGGTGTCGTGGAGGTCGCGGGAGATGCGGCTGCGTTCTTCGGCGATGGCGTGATCTTCGGCCTGTTCCGCGTACTTTTGCAGGCGCTCGTGGGCTTCGCGTAGGTCTGCGAGGAGGGCCTGGGTTTCAAGGCGCGCGGCTTGGGTGCGGGTGAGGCTGTAGGAGAAGGTGGAGCACGCGCCGATGAGGGTGGCTCCTACGAGGCCATCGAAAAACCCGAGAGGGTAGCCGCTTTGGGTGAGGTCGATGACGAGGGTTAACGCGCCGAGGGTAAGCGCCCATTGGATCCAGCGGCGACGAGGTAGGCGCATCGCCGCAAGCATGCCGACGATGGGGCTCAGGGTGTTGAAGCTGTCCGGGTCGATGATAAGGCCAAAGATGATGATGGCGACCTGGATACGGATCGTCTTGTTGATGCGTGCGGAGTCTGCGCTGTCCCGTAGCGCTCGTACGAGGAGTACGCCGAAGGTCGTATAGAGGATGAATAGGACCACGCTCCAGAAGTCGCCAACGCTGGACGAACCAACGAAGTACCAACCGGAGAACCAGAAGGCGGCCATGACGGTGCGCAGCAGCGTTTCTGTTGCGTTCGCTTTCGGTGATTCGGTCTCGCTGAACATTTGCGTTGGCATGACTGTTTCATGGTGTGGCGCGGGAGTTCGCCATACCAGTGCCATGGGTCACGGGCTTGTCATGTGACCCTGGGCGCCGGTCGATCTAGGGGGGGCGCTGCGTATTATGTGCGGTCGCGTTCCAAACCACGAATCACGTGACTACTAGGGTGACCATCGGCACGGGTGCGCGTGACTGGGTTGCAGTTACGTTCTAGTCACTCCATCACGAGGACGTGGCACAAGGACGTGGCACTAGAACGTGGCCGATGCAGGCAGTTAGCCCTCCACTACCGAAGCGTAACCCCGAAGTTCGCACGACGATGCTGAGGCCAGCGGAAAAGATCGTGCTTCTGGTAAGTGTGTTTGGCCTCGCGGGCAGGGTCATGAGTTGACGCACGTATCTCGGTTGTTGGATCGGTGATTGACGAAAGAAAAAGGAGACGAGATGAAGATTCTTGGGTTCATATTGATAGCAGTTGGGATCGGGGTTCTGGTGAATGTGATCTGGCCGGTGATATTCATCGGTATCGGGCTGGCGGTGCTCGCGCGGTCGATGTCGGTGAAGCCACCCCGCAAAGAGGGGATGTGGGTCTGGCTCGGTTGGCCGACGTTCAAGCGGAAGGGTGACGCGGACTGCGAGACGGGGGAGGCGGAGGCCGGCAAGGTTTGAGGTTGGTCGTTGGCGGGCAGGCGTTTCCGTCTAGGAAACGCCTGCTATGCCAAGCACGATCGCGATGACGGCGCCGACTTTGATGACGATCGCTCGGCGGGTGGTGTCTTCGCCAAGGGCGCCTTTCCAGATGAGGGCGAGGGATGTGCTGAAGAGGACGACGAACATGGCGCGGGTGCCCGCTAGGGCGAGGACGCGAGAGGCAGGGCCTTCCGATAGCGCCCAGAGCAGCAGCAGTAGTGCGCCGTTGGCGACGATGAACTCGTTGACGCCGAACACCAGTAGGGCGGGACTGCGCGTGCGAATGAGCGTTGAGAGGTTGGCAAGGGGGGCGCGCCGGATGCCGACCACGAGGAAGAGGGTGCCGAGGCCGATGGAGCGAAGGCCGTGGGTGTACAGGATGGGGAGGTCGTTGAGGGCGACTTTGCCGATGATGTTGGCGGTTGCGGCGATGATGGCGGCGAGGATGAGGATGAAGAAGGATCGCTGGATGAAGATGTCACGGTAGCTTTCACCGATCTTGATCGAGATGGCGATGGCTCCTGAGACGGTGGCGACGACGGCTGCCCACTGCCAGGCGGACATGGATTCGTTGAGGAACACGACTGCGAGGATGGCGGCGAAGATGGGGGAGGTTTGCGTGACTGGGATCACGCGTGAAATCTCCTGGCGGTACATGACGACGATCCATATGAGGCCGCCAAGGCCGATGAGCGCGCCTGAGGCGAGGGCGAAGAGATTGGCGGAAAGGGTCGCGCTTTCAGGAACGCCGATGGCGGCGAGGATGACCAATCCCAACAGGGTGTGGGCGATCCCTACCATCAAGGGCAGCGTGAGTGGGGTGGCCACATACCGGTGCACGATTGTCTTATCGAGCAGGTTGGAGAGGGCAAGTATCGCGGCGCTTAGCAGCGCCAACGTTATCCAGGACAAACGTGTCTCCGTGTAACGGTCTAGTCCAAGCGCTGGGCGAGGTCTTTGATCCAGGCTTTGACGTCGTCGGCGTAGTCGGGGCGCTGGAGGGCGAGCTCGACGGCGGTTTCGAGGAGGCCAAGGGGGGTTCCAGCGTCGTAGCGATGGACGTCGAGGCGGCATGCGTGGACGGGCGTACGCTTGGCGAGCATGTCGATGGCGTCGGTTAGCTGAAGCTCTCCGCCTGCGCCCGGGGTGATGTTTTCGAGGCAATCGAAAATCTCGGGGGTGAAGACGTAGGGGCCGAAGATGGCGAGGTCTGATGGGGCTTCAGCGGGCTTGGGTTTCTCGACTGTGTGGGAGAGGCGAATCTCGTTGCCGGATACAGGTTCGCCAGCGACGACGCCGTAGCGACCGACGTCTTCAGCCGGGACTTGCTTGACGCCGATCACGCTGGTGCCGAGGCGCGCGAAGGAGTCGATCATCTGGCGCGTGGCGGACGGTTCGCCAAGGAGGATCTCGTCGGGTAGGTAGACGATGAAGGGCTCGTTGCCGACTGCTTCTTTGGCGCAGAGGACGGCGTGTCCGAGGCCGAGGGGGAGTTCCTGGATGACGGGGATGATCTCGGCCATGCGCGATACGCGTTGGACCTCAGCCAGCTTGGGGCTGTTGCGGTTCTGGAGGGCTTCTTCGAGCTTGGGGAGGATGTGGAAGTAGGCCTCCATGGCCTCCTTGCCCTCGGATGTGATGAGGATGATGCGTTCGATGCCTGCCTCGACGGCTTGGTCGACGGCGTACTGGATCACGGGCTTGTCGATGAGGGCGAGCATCTCTTTGGGTACGGCCTTGGAGACGGGTAGGAATCGGGTGCCGAATCCGGCTGCTGTGATGACTGCTGTTTTGATCTGCGTTTTGGTCTGCACTGTGGCTTGCATAGTGAAATAAGTCTATCAGCGGGTGAGAGCGGTTACCCTGGGTGGCGTATGTCTGAACGAGCCCGCCACATCTTTTACATGATCGCGTTCCCCTTGGGACATTTCTCGGTGGATACACCGGGCGGTGCGCTGTGGTTGATCGCGCCGGCGGTCGGTATCGCTTGGGACTTGTCGCCCGCAGAGATCGGGTTCCTGATCACTGCGCACAATTTCGGTGCCGGGTTGGGCTATTTACCTTCCGGGATATTGGCTGACCGGTTCAGCCGTCGTGGTCTGATGATGACGGGCACGGTGTGGTGGGTGGTGGTGGGGTACGCGGTGGCGTCGATGGCGACGGGCTACTGGACGCTGGCGTTC
>JAQCEV010000121.1 GCA_027618515.1 Chloroflexota bacterium
GAACCATCTGTGCATTGAATCGTCGCTGAATGCAAATCGGCTGGCACCAGAGAGTGAACGTGGCACCCCATCTGGGTGAATCTGTGTTCGATGCGAAAAGGAAGATCATGGAAACTGCTGGGCGAGAGACAAGAAATACGTCGAGCTTGCGCAAGGTGCAAGCGGCGATGATCGCGGGAGCGCTTCTCGCTATTCTGCTGCTAACGACATCTTCGGTATTCGCATCCCATGGACCGGTGCACCCACCGGTGGACGTTGTGTTCATCGTGGATGAATCCCTGAGCATGGGGCCGGAGATCGCTGCTGTGGCGGCGAACATCAATTTCATAGCGACCGCGCTGGAAGCATCGCTTGACCCTCAGTACGCGCTGCTCGGCTTCGCGCACGGATCGCTGGCAAGATCGGGATCATCTCCACGGTCAACCCCCGCAGTGATTCGCACCGATTTCACGAACACAGCCGGACTCGCGGCTGCCACTGCCCTATTGCTCCCCGACTGGGGTGCAGAAGAGGCGGGGGCCTACGCGACGTCGTTCGCGATGAACAATCTGACGGGATGGCGCCCGGGAGCTGGCACTTGCGTTGTCCTCATCACCGATGAGGACAACGATGGGTACCCATTGACCACGACAGCGGGGCAGATTGCCAGTCGCGAGCAAGCGAAGATCGACCTGGACGCCCGCGGTGCAGTCTTCTTCGGCATCGTGCCCGGCCTCTATGGCAATAGCGAGCGCGATTACGGCCCGAACGCAGGCAGCTTGGCTGCACACACCGGCGGGAGCACCTTCGTCACAAGCGCGTTCGTCGCAGACCCTCAACCTGTGCTTGATGCGTTGCTAACCGCATGCCGGATCGCGGTAACGCAGGGCATCAACCTTGTCCCAGGCACCGCCACGAACCCGGTTGGCACTGACCACACGGTGACGGCCATCGTTTCAGACAGCCTGGGTAACCCGGTCGTGGGAACCACGGTCACGTTCAACGTAACCGTCGGTCCGAACACGGGAGCTAGTGGGGTGGACGTGACTGACGCCTTCGGCGAGGCAACGTTCACGTACACGAGCAACGGGACCGCCGGCATCGATCAGATCCAAGCGAGCTTTGTAGACGATGCGGGAGCCACCCAGACGTCGGTCGTCGTCTTCAAGGAATGGGTTGCCCCCGCTAGGCCGACCTGTGACGGGCTGCTCGCAACCATCATCGGGACCCCTGGCGATGACGACATCTACGGCACGCAGGGTGACGACGTTATCGTTGGTCTCGCGGGCATAGACAACATCCACGGCCTCGGCGGCAACGACGTGATCTGTGGCAACGAAGACCATGACCAGATCGACGGCGGCGATGGCAATGACCGCATCTTCGGCGGCGACGGCCCCGACCGCATCTGAGGTCAGGACGGCAGTGACTACATCGAAGGCGGCGAGGGCGACGATGTCGTCTACGGTGGCGACGACAACGATGAGATTCACGGTAATGGCGGCAACGATCGCCTCAAGGGAGACAACGGCGACGACCGCATCTTCGGCGACGCAGGCAACGACACCGTTGACGGCAAGGCGGGCTTTGACTACCTCCTAGGAGGCGCGGACGACGACCGCCTTTACGGCGGAAGCGAGAACGACTGGATGGATGGCGGCAGCGGGTACAACGTGTACTACGCTGGCGCTGGCGATGACATCTTGGTAGGCGGCGCCGACAAGGATCGCATGAAGGGCGAGGCAGGGAACGATACCTGCAACGGTGGCGGCGGCACCTCTGACACAGCTGAGACCTGTGAGGTTGTGTCCAACGTCCCGTAGCCCACACTGAACACGGCAGCACAGCAGCAAAGAGGCCCCGGCAATTCCGGGGTCTCTTTGTATCACGAGACAAGGCATAGGGGTGCGTAAGTGCCAGACACTTGCGGGTTCGGCCTCAGCACACCTACAGTAGCGGCACTACTCGCCGAAGGGGAATCGAATGCTGACCCAAGCGCAGAATGACCGGTTAACACGGGTTGGTCCCGGCACGCCGATGGGGACGTTGATGCGGCGCTATTGGCACCCGATCGCGGGCAGTTCAGAACTGAGCGAGGAAAATCCGACCAAAGAGGTTCGCTTGCTTGGGGAGGATTTAGTGCTGTTCCGCAGCACAGCAGGCCAGATCGGGTTGATCGAGCCTTCCTGCCCTCACCGCAAGGCGAATCTTTCCTATGGTGTGCCCGAGCCCGAGGGCATCAGGTGCGCGTACCACGGTTGGCTGTTCGACGAGAACGGCAATTGCGTGGATCAACCGTCGGAACCTGCGGGTAGTCGGTTCAAGGACAAGGTCAAGATCAAGGCGTACCGAACGGAAGAGCTCGGCGGGTTGATCTTCGCGTACATGGGCCCCGAGCCTGCGCCGCTGCTGCCTCGATACGAGATCCTCGTTCGGGACGGCATTCGCGGTGCTTGGTCGGTGGCACTCCCCTGCAATTGGCTTCAGTGTCACGAGAACTCGTTGGACCCGCTCCACTTCCAGTGGCTCCATCGCTACTGGGGCGGTTGGCAGATGAACCGACGCCTGCCACCAGAGAAACGCGACGTGTTCAACGCGGCCTCAGCTGCGAGGGGCGCGGATCACCGCAAGATCGGTTTTGAGATCACCAGCTACGGTGTCATCAAACGTCGACTAGTGGGCGATGAGACTGAGCAAGACGCCCACTGGCGATTGGGCCACCCCATTTTCTTTCCCAACATCCTTTGGGTGGGCACCAGCTTACAGTTCAGGGTGCCCGTAGATGATTACAACTCCTTGCACATGATGCTGGATTGGCGCGCGCTGGAACCGGGGGAATCAACGAACGAGCACGTGCCATTCAGAGAAGTTCCCTTCAGGAAGCCGAACGGTGAGATAGATCTCGTTTATGACGTGCCAGGGCCCAATTCATTCATCGCGGCAGCCATCGCGCAAGACCAGGCAGCATGGGTCATCGAAGGCGCCATCATGGATCGCACCACTGAGCGGCTTGGCGTATCCGACGTAGGAATCATCATGTTCCGCAGAATGCTGGAAGAGCAGATGCAATTGGTGGAATCCGGCAGTGGCGATCCGATGAATACGTACAGAGACCCGGCGACCAACTCCGTAATCCAAGCGCCGTGCGAGCGATTCGACTACACGGGCTACGAGGGTATCTTGGGCGGACCGTTCGCCAATATCGAAGTGAAGAATGATGTCGAAGTCTTGCTCTCAGGGGAGGGCACCAAGCTCTCTGAGTGGAGTTAAGCCGCTTGCCGATTCTGCCTCTGCGCACCTAAAGTAGCGGGGCTAATGCTCGATGGAAGGGGATACTAATGCTTACCCAAGAACAGAATGATCGATTAACGCTGGTTGACCCAGGCACACCTATGGGCGAACTGATGCGTCGTTATTGGCAGCCGATCGCAGGTGTGTCTGAGATGAACGACAAGCCAACCAAGGCGATCCGATTGCTTTGCGAGGATCTCGTTCTGTACAAGGACGAGAGCGGGAACTACGGACTGATCGACGCGTCATGTGCGCACCGCCGCGTGAACATGCTGTGGGGCATCCCGGAGGAGAACGGCTTGCGCTGTTCGTACCACGGTTGGCTCTACGATGAGACCGGCCAGTGCCTGGAGATGCCAGCCGAGCCTGCGGACTCTACGTTCCCGACGCGGGTGCAGTTGAAGGCGTACCCAGTCCAAGCCCTCGGTGGGCTGCTTTGGGCGTACCTGGGCCCGCAACCTGCCCCGCTGATCCCGCACTACTACCCGTTCGTTGAAGAGGGCCGCGTGCGCAGCATCGGCTGGACGCACGTGACTTGCAATTGGCTCCAGATCATGGAGAACTCGCTGGACCCGATCCATGCTGAGTTCCTACACGGCTACTTCTCGAAGTACGTGCTTCAGCGCATGGGCGTGATCGAGCATCGTGGAGACATCTACGGCAAGAAGCCGGTGATTGAAAAGCCGGGCATGGAATTCTGGCGCAAGCCTGGACGGTCGATGCGGCACATATCGGCCTCCACCAGCCGATTTGAGCATGGGGTTCTCAAGCACCGTTGGCTTGAGGGAGAGACGAAGGAAGAGTCCATCGGCTGGAACATCGGTCACCCTATCCTTTTCCCGAACCTAGAGTCAGGAACCGGAGGGCATGACTTCCAGATCCGCGTGCCCATGGACAACGAAAATACGTACTACGTGTATTACTACGCCAACCTGCCCAGGGAAGGCGAGCCTGTGGATCAGGCGCAGGAAGACATCCCGGTCTACCACGTACCTATCGCAGGCGTAGACGGCGAGGGGCAACCCATCTGGGAGCAACTCGACAACAACAGCGGACAGGATCACTTCGCGTGGACGTCGCAGGGGCCTCGCACGCGACGATGGCTGGAGCGGCTGGGCCAATCTGACGTAGGTATCATCCTCTTCCGCCGCATGCTGATGGAGCAGATGAAGATCGTCGAAGACGGCGGTGAGCCGATGAATACGTTCCGCGATCCAGCCACGAACGAGATCGTCTGGATACCGTACGACCGCATGGGCGATGAGGTCATCGAGGGTATGCGGAGCATCCCGAAAGAAGAAAGCAAGGGCGAACATGAGCCGCTGGGTGCAGGTTCGTCTGGCAAGTTCAACCCGTTCAATGTGGCTTACGCGCAGAAGCTGGGCAAGCCCATTCCGCCTCCGTTCCCGGAATCGGCTAAAACTGCGGTCGAGGTGTCGCCCGGTTAGTCGCACCTCAACTCAATTTTCAGACCTACGCTGCGCGGGTGGCGGTCAACGATTGGCCGCCGCCCGTTTGGCGATACACAGCACGAGCAAGGAGTTGGCACTATGAAATTAGACGGCATCCCCAGTGGCACTCGCCTGGTAACCGTTTCGGGCGATGTGGTGGAACTGATCGAGCTCGCTGCGGACAGCAGCGCGCGCGTCAAGTACGTTGAGGTTCTCGGTGGAGGAGCCGCCGCCGTTGGCGCGGAAGACACGCTCTACCCCGAAGACATCGCGACGTTGGACGACAATCGCTTCGTTGGCCCGGGCCAAACAGCGTCGTCCGCAGGCGGCTAGGCCCCCGCAGTTGGTGGCGATTGCTCCTGTACTGCAACACAACTGAAATCGCACTGCTCCCGATCTCGAATGGGAGTGATGTAGTTTCTCTCCATGCAAGATCGACGGAGGGATAGTGTGATGCAAGTTGCGACGTGCCCTAGTTGTCACCTTCAGAAGCCGCTGGATCCCAGCGGTCGTATCGCGGTTCATGTAACGCCGACCCTAGGGAAGCCCCATCGACTCCAGCAGAATCGTTGTCCCGGCGGTGTACTCATCTTCATCGGAGTCACGTTGGGTCAGTTCCGACCCCATACACCGACACCCCCGGAGACGTTGTACTGGGCCGATGAGTGCCTGGGCTGCGTCCCGGACCATGCAGGAACGCACAAGCCACACTGCCGCTACGCCCCCAGGGGGAGCGCTGCCTAGCGATGCCTGTTGCTAGACATTCACTTCGGCGGTTCTGGCGGGCGGCGCGTCGATCTGTCTATTGGCTGCAAGTCCACGGTGTACGTTGATAGGTTCAGCGCCATCGGCGAACCCTTGCGCCTGGTCCAGCAGCAGTTGCCGATACATGATAAGCCCTGCGTCGGTGGCTCCTAAGTGCTCGCGCTGCCTGGATGTGCGCGCGCCCTGCGTGACGACGGCCATGTGGTCTTGCCCATTGGCGGTGCCCACCCGCAGCTTGCCAAAGCTGTCGGTGCCAGGAACGTCGTGATAGGGCGCTCCGCCTTCTGGCAGAGGCCTGCCACCCAATGGCATCGCACGGTGCTCAAGGAACCACGTACGGTCGTCGCTGAGCGGTACGACGAAGATGAGCGTGCCCGAGCCCTCGTTACGGACCATCATAGCGGTCGACGGGAAGAAGATGGGTGAGCCGGTGGTCCAGCTATGCTCCTGTTCGTCCATGCAGTAGTGGCGTTCGATGACGCCTTGCTCGAACAGATCGAAGTCCATGCCCTTCATTGGCTTCGGCGCGATGCGCGACCGGAAGAATTCAGCCTCCTGCGGATCGGTGCGATCAAGGACGTAGCCGAAGTAGCGTCCGTGGAGGTTCTCGATGTGCGCTGGATCGAGAAGGTTTTCGAGCACCTGGAGCCAGTTGCAGGGGACGGTCGTGCCATTAGTCTCGCGGTAGACGTCGTCCCACACGAGCACGTTGTAGCGCGGCAAGTGAGGCGGCGCGCCCGCGCCCAAGTACGCGAACACTAGTCCACCGAGTTCACGCGCGGGGTACGCGATCGTGGTTACGCGCTCGAAGTACGAGCTGCCCTCGGGCTCCGATGGCTGTTCCAGGCATTTGCCGTCGGCATCCCACACCCAGCCATGGTAGGCACACCGAACGCCGTTCTCCTCGGGCATGGCAAAGCCCAATGAGGTCTGACGGTGGGCGCAGCCACGCTCTAGCAGGCCGAGTCGACCGCTGCGATCTCTGAACAGGACCAGCTCTTCACCGAGTAGGTCGACCTCAATGACTGGCTCTTGATCAAGTCGGGACGCAGATGCGATGGGATGCCAGTACTGCCGGAGCAGATTGCCCATCAGAGTGCCCTTCCCTACTTGCGTGAGCTGGTCGTTCTCCTGGGACGTGATCAAAGCAGCCCTCCTTGGTGTGGGTGT
Source organism: Chloroflexota bacterium (assembly GCA_027618515.1). GTDB lineage: Bacteria > Chloroflexota > Dehalococcoidia > Lucifugimonadales > Australimonadaceae > CALGTL01. The sequence continues at coordinate 6,657 of JAQCEV010000121.1, forward strand.
GGCTTCGTTGAAAACGGGCGCAGCCCGTATTAGATAAATTGTTGACCTATTTTTAGGTCTGAGGTGGTCCCGGTTGTTTGAACAGTCAGGGCCGTCGAGATAAGTGGATTCCCTGCCTGCTTATG
>JAQCEV010000122.1 GCA_027618515.1 Chloroflexota bacterium
GGAATCCACTTATCCCCACTGTTCAGTTTTCCGGAGCCACCTCTCTGGTCGGCGGAGCGTTGGGTGACCGGCTCGGCCGCAAGCGCATGTTCATCGTCGGCATCACCATCTTCGCTGCAGCATCCGTGGCGGCAGGCCTATCGCAGAGCTCAACGTCGCTGATCATCGCCCGTGCCGTGCAAGGTATCGGTGGCGCGATCTTCGTCCCCGGAAGCCTCGCGCTCATCGGCGCCTGCTTCTCGGATTCCGAGCGCGGCTCCGCCATCGGTACCTGGTCCGCCGCTAGTGCCCTGACAACCGTCGCTGGGCCAGTGCTCGGTGGGTTCCTCGCGGAAGAGTTCTCCTGGCGTTGGGTTTTCTTCATCAACATACCCATCGCTGTCATCGTGATCGCCATCGCCATCGCCCGCGTACCTGAGAGCCGCGAGGCTAGCGACAGCAAGATCGACTGGCTTGGCGGAGCACTCGCAACCATCGGGCTCGCCGGTCTGGTCTACGGCCTTACTGAATCGACCAACTCTGGCCTGGGGGATCCGATCGTCCTCGCATCCATGGCCGTGGGTGTGGCCGCGCTCATCGGATTCGGTGTGGCTGAGTCCAGGGTTGCGAATCCCATGATGCCGCTGGGCGTCTTCAAGAATCGCAGCTTCACGGGCGCAAACATTCTGACGCTGTTCCTCTACGCCGCACTGGGTGGATTCATCTTCTTTGTGCCTCTGAACCTTGTGCAGGTGCAGGGCTACACCGCGACCGAGGCGGGTCTGGCCATGTTCCCGTTTATGCTCTTGATTGCCACCGTATCGCGCTGGTCTGGCGGCCTAGTCGTCAAGGTTGGCGCGAAGATACCGCTCACGGTGGGCCCCAGCCTCGTGGGCATCGGCCTGCTGTTGTTCGCCCGTCCTGGCATCGAAGGCCCAGGGTTCTCGACCTACATGACCCAGTACTTCCCTGCCGTCTTCCTGACCGGGCTGGGGATGGCCATCACCGTCGCGCCACTGGTCACCGTCGTCATGAGCACGGTCGATCAGCGGCTTTCCGGCTTGGCGTCAGGTATCAACAACGCCCTCTCACGCACGGCCATGCTGCTCGCGGTCGCTGTGTTCGGCGTGGTCGCCCTTGGCCTGTTCAACAATGCCCTCGACGACAACCTGACCGCGTCCGCCGCCTCGACCGACGTTGTCGAGTACCTTGATGGGGAGCGCACCAAGCTCGCCGGGGCGGATCTTCCGCCAGAACTGGCCGGCGAGGCGGCCGTTTCCGCGCAACTAGCCATCGACGAAGCATTCATCGATGCCCTCCGAGGTGTGATCTACATAGTGGCGTTGCTCGCGTTCCTTAGTGCGTTTATCGCGCTCTCCGTTATCGAAACCCATCCGAAGCACGGAGCGCAGTACGAGAGCTGATCGATCACCCGTTTGCAATGACAGATTGCCTAGGCTTGCCATCGTGGCCTAGACTCGCATTACAGTAGCGCCGCGAAGGAGAACCGATATGCCGATTTACGAGTACGTTTGTCCCGAGGGACATGACCGTTTCGAAAAGCTCAGCCCGATGAGCAAGGGAGAGGCAGCGAGCTGCCCCGTCTGTGGCGAGGTCTCGCCGCGGGTGATCTCCATGTTCTCCGCTCGTGTCGCTGTTGGTGCAGGCGTTGGCGCCAGTTCAGCCCCCATGGCTGGAGGCGGATCCTCGTGTGCGTGCGGCGGCAGCGGCTGCTGCTAAGCAGCTAGTTGATTTGGATAGCATGAAAAAAGCCCCGCTCGTAGAGCGGGGCTTTTGTTTTGGTCGAAAGAAACGCTACCTAACCGGCTCCAGCACTTCCTGCCCGCCCATGTACGGCACCAGCACGTCTGGCACGCGTACCGAACCGTCGGCTTGCTGGTACGTCTCCAGGATCGCGATGATCACGCGCGGGATCGCCAGGCCAGAGCCATTCAGCGTGTGCACGAACTCCGTCTTGCCGCCGGTCTCACGTCGGAATCGGATGTTGGAGCGACGCGATTGGAAATCGGTGCAGTTGGAGCAGGAACTTACCTCCAGCCACTCGTCGCTGGCTGGCGTGTAGATCTCCAGGTCAAAGCTCTTGGCCGACGGGAAGCTGATATCCCCGGTGCATAGCTGGAGGAGGTGGAACGGCAGCTTGAGGCCTCGGATCACGTCCGCCGCCGCCTGCACGATGGCGTCGAGCGTCTCCATCGACTGCTCAGGCTCCACGAACTGGTACATCTCAACCTTCTCGAACTGATGGACGCGCTTGAGGCCGCGCACCTGCTGACCTGCCGCTGCGCGTTCCTTGCGGAAGCACGGCGTGTGCGCCATGTAGCGGATGGGCAGCGTGCCTGGGTCGAGTATCTCGTCACGGTGGAGGTTCGTTAGTGGGACCTCGGCCGTCGGGATCAGCCAAAGGTCCTCGTCATCGTCGTGGTAGAGAGCGTCCGCGAACTTGGGCAGATTGCTGCTGCCGATCATCGTCTCTTTGAGCACCAGGAACGGCACGCCACGCTCTTCGTAGCCATGCTCGCGACGGTGCAGATCGATCATGTAGGTGACCAGCGCGCGCTGAAGTCGAGCGCCCGTGTCGCCCAGCACGTAGAACATGCGGCCCGAAACCTTCGCGCCACGCTCGAAATCCGTGATGCCCAGGGACTCCGATAGCTCCCAGTGTGGCTTGAGTTCGAAGTCGTAGGTGGAGCGCTCGCCCTCTTCCCAGATCACCAGATTTCCGCTCTCGTCGGGCCCATCCGGCACCTCATCCGAAACCACGTTCGGCAGGTTCAGCATCAGCTCACTCGTGCGCTCATCGAGGCCTCGCAAGGTCTCGTCGAGTTCCTTGAGGCGCTCGCCTGTTTGGCGGACGGCCTCCTTCTGCTGTTCGGCCTGATCCCCCTGCCCCGCTTTCATGAGAGCGCCGATGGCCTTGCTGGCCTCGTTGCGCTCCGCACGTAGCGTGTCGGCGGCGGCTATCGTCGTCCGGCGCTGCTCATCGAGCGCGAGGATCTCGTCGACAACGTCTGTCTCTTCCTGACGGCGGCTGAGCGAGCGGCGAACCGTGTCCGGGTCGCGCCTGATGAGGTCGATGCTGATCATGTGGCAATTCTCTTCTAGGGCAGGTCTATGCTCGGACTGGGACTAGTTCTTGTAGGACGGGTCTTTGGCATCGAGCTTGCGAAGCAGGTATGGCCACGCCATGCCAGCGGGGTTCTTGCCCACCAACGCGGCGGTCTTCTCGATCGCCTCGATCGGTGCCTGGTTTAGCGGTTGTCCCGTGGACATCGCGAGTACCTGCACCTGGCAGGCGCGCTCCAGATTCCACATTCGGCCCCACGCGTCCGACACGTTCTGGCCGAGCGTCAGCAGGCCGTGATTGCGCAGCACCATATTGTTGGTGTTGCCCAGGTCCGTCACCAAGCGCTCGCGTTCCTCAACGTCCACGGCGAGGCCTTCGAACTCGTGGTACGAGATGTCGTTGTGGAAGCCGTAGGTGTCCTGTTGCAGCGGCCTGAACCCAGTCTCCAACGCTGAAACGGCCATGCCGTACGGCGTGTGCGTGTGCATCACGCAATTCACGTCATGCCGCGCCGCATGCACCGCGCTGTGGATAACGTATCCCGGCAGATTGATCGTGTGCCCGCCTTCGAGCACCCGGCCGTTGATGTCGATCTTCACCAGGTTGGATGCGGTGATCTCGTCGTAGCCCATCCCGAACTCGTTGATCAGGAACTGATCGGTGGTTCCAGGCACGCGGGCAGTGATGTGGTTGTAGACCAGAGTGGTCATCCCGAACATGTCGGTCAGACGGTAAGCGGCGGCCAGCGCGACCCGCGCGTCCCACTCTGCTTCGGGGTAGCTTGTGTCCCTGTTGCCAATAACCATTTAGCGTCTCCGGTGCTCAGGATTGTGACGCCGAGTATAGCAAGCGTCACTGAAGCGACTTAGGGAAACGCGAACTGCGGGGAGCATCGCCGCCTCGGCACTGGTACTGTATGCCTCAAAACAACCACCGGAGGCGCACCATGTCACAGATCGAAGACAAGCTCAAAGCGATGGGGATCGAGTTGCCACCCCCAGGCAAGCCCGGCGGCAACTACGTATCAGCCGTGCGTACGGGGAACCTCGTCTACCTCGCGGGCGTCGGCCCACGACAAGCCAACGGTGAGTTGGTCATCGGCAAGCTGGGGCGCGACCTCACTGTGGAGCAGGGCTACGAAGCAGCGAAATGGTGTGCCGTCAGCATGCTCGGCAACCTGCGCACGGAGATCGGCGACTTGGACAAAGTCGTGCGCTTCGTAAAGCTGCTTGGCATGGTCAACAGCGACCCCGACTTCACGCAGCCTCCTGCGGTCGTCAACGGCTGCTCCGACCTCATCGTCGAGTTGTACGGCGATCGTGGGAAGCACGCCCGCAGCGCCGTGGGCCTGGCCACGCTCCCCAACGGGATGGCCGTCGAGATCGAAGCCGTTATCGAGGTTGAGCCCTAAGCCTCAGCCTCGGGCTCCTCATCCTCATCGTCGTCCGCATCGGGAAGCGGCTGGGTGCTGCGCGTCTGGGGGAACAGCAACACGTCCCGGATGGACTGCTGCCCCGTGATCAGCATCACCAGCCGGTCGATGCCGATCCCCAGGCCACCGGTGGGAGGCATTCCGTGCTCCAGGGCAGTGATGAAGTCCTCGTCCATGCGGTCGAGGTCTTCGCCCTGGTAGCGCTTGCGTAGCTCTTCCTGCTCTACGAATCGCGCCTTCTGCACGCCCGGATCGTTCAGTTCCGTGAACGAGTTGGCGATCTCCATGCCTGCGGCGAACGCCTCGAAGCGCTCCGCGTAGCGTGGGTCAGCGGGCATGGCCTTGGCCAGCGGCGACATCTCCACGGGGTAGTCCACCAAGAACGTTGGCTGGATGAACTTCGGCTCCACGTACGTCCCCACCAGCTTGTCGATGAGTCGACCTCGGCTCTCCGCGTATGTGGCGGGTACGCCCAATTCACGCATCTTGTTCGCCAGCGATTCAGCGTCCGGGTAGTCGTTCAGGTCGATGCCCGCGTGTTCCTTCACGCCTTCGTGGAGTGACACGCGTGGCCAGGGGCCCGCGAGGTGTAGCTCGACCCCCTCGTAGGTCACCGTGGTGCTGCCGGTGGTTTCCTGGGCGATCTGGGGGACCAATGTCTCTACCAAACGCATGATGTCGTTGTAGTCAGCGTACGCCTCGTAGCTCTCAAGGAGCGTGAACTCCGGGTTGTGGTCGGCGTCGATCCCCTCGTTGCGGAACACGCGACCTATCTCGTAGACCTTGTCCATCCCGCCCACGATCAAGCGCTTCAGGTACAACTCCGTCGCGATCCGCAGGTATAGCTGACGATCCAACGCGTTGTGGTGCGTGATGAACGGCTGCGCCATCGCACCAGCGGGCACGGGCACGAGAACCGGCGTATCGACTTCCAGATACCCACGACTGTCGAAGAACGCCCGGATAGCCGAGACGATCCGACTGCGAGCACGCATCGTCGCGTGCACGTCACGGTTGGCGATCAGGTCTAGGTAGCGTTGACGGTAGCGCTGCTCCACGTCGCGTAGACCGTGGAACTTCTCCGGCGGCGGGCGTAGCGCCTTCGCCAGCAGCATCACGCTTTGCACTTCGACCGAAACCTCGCCCGTCCTCGTGCGCATCATCGTGCCTGTTGCGCCGACAAAATCGCCCAGGTCCAAGTCATCCAACAGCGCGTAGTCATCCCCCAGCGTGTTCTGGCGCATGAAGAGTTGAAGGTGGCCCTCGGAGTCCTCGATGTCCGCGAATGACGCTTTGCCCATGCTCCGCATCCGGATCATCCGGCCGGCCACGGAGACTTCAACGCCTTCCACATCCGTGCCGATCCCATCGGGGCCAGCGGGCCCAGCTGTGAGGGCCGCCGCTGCCTCAGCGGTGGTGTGGCTCCGGTTGAAGCGAGGCGGAAACGGATCGACTCCGCGCGCCACTAACCTATCCAACTTCAAGCGGCGGCTCCGCAGGAGCTCATCTCCGCGCTTTGACATCTGCGACTCCGTCTGCGGCAATGGGTTTGTGCTGAGGGCTAGCGAACGGTCAGTATCTTGAAACGCTGAACACCCGCAGGCACAGCGAACTCGACTTCGTCATCGACCGACTTGCCAAGTAGGGCTTGGCCCAAAGGCGACTCGTTGGAGATTTTACCCTCCGTGGGCGATGCCTCGGTACTACCTACGATGGTGTAGGCTTCGGGCTTTTTGCCACCGACGCGCTGGACTTTCACCATCGAGCCGAGTTCGATGACGCTCGACTTCTGCTTGGCGTTTGAGTGGTCAGGGATGATGATCGCGTTCTGGATCATCGATTCCAGTTCCTTTATCCTGCCTTCGATGAACCCCTGCTCGCTCTTCACCTTTTCGTACTCGGCGTTCTCGAGTTCGCCAGCTTCTTTCGAGTCCTGGATGCGCTCAACGATCTCAGGCCTACGAACGTTGCGGAGATCCTGGAGCTCTTCCTCCAGCGCTCTAAGGCCTTCGGTGGTCAGGTAGGTGTCGTTAGGGGCCATGCTGTTCCTCCACGGATGGGGCGTTCGAGAAATAACCCGAAATAAACAAAGACCGAGTTCCCGGTAGGGCCCTCGGTGCCACGACGCTCAAGCGACCCCCTGATTTTACCCCAACCGCGATAGGAGCGGCAATTTACGCATAGGCGAATCACAGTAGAGTCCCAGGACGTGGTGTAAGAGACAGCAGGGCCTGGCAAGACAGAGGCCACCGCGTCACC
>JAQCEV010000020.1 GCA_027618515.1 Chloroflexota bacterium
GTGACGCGGTGGCCTCTGTCTTGCCAGGCCCTGCTGTCTCTTACACCACGTCCTGGGACTCTACTCCGGCATTTCAACGAACGTACGGGCACGCCCTTCAATGACCTCCAATTCTCTACCGACATCGTGTTGATGGCCGTCCTGTGGCGTCTCCGCTACAAGCTGGGCTTCCGCGACGTATCGGAGCTCTTGCTGCAACGGGGATTCGAGGTCAGCTACGAGACGGTCAGGACATGGGAGTTCCGGTTTGCGCCGATGGTCACTGACAACCTGCGCTCAAAGCGGCGCGGTAAGGCGGGGCGCTCCTGGTACCTCGACGAGACGTACATCAAAGTCAGCGGGCGCTGGTGCTACCTCTACCGCGCCATCGACAGAGACGGCAACCTCGTGGACTCGATGCTCAGTGAGCGTAGAGACAGAGAAGCAGCCAGGCGCTTCTTGCGTCGCCTGATCATTCTCACGGACACAAGCCGCTGCGCCTGACGACGGACAAGCATCCTGCGTACACGAAGGCCATCCGGTGGATCGTCGGTCGCAAAGCCCTCCACCGCACGAACCAGTACTTGAACAATCGGATGGAACAACATCATGGGCCGATCAAGCAGCGCTACTATCCGATGCTGGGATTCGGGACGTTCGAATCAGCCAGTCGGTTCTGCACCGCGTTCGATGAGCTACGAAACTATCTGAGGGTGACCGAATCAAACCACGACGGCATAACAGCAGCAGAGAAGAGGGCGGTCTTCACCGCTAGATGGTCAACGCTGATGGGAGAGTTGGCGGCCTAGTCCCCGTTGGGGTATGGGGGTTCGCGGCTTGTCAGCGATCCGTGGTCTGAGTTTTGACAGAACCAACCGGGGTTCAACACGGGTAGCTACTGGCTAGGCCGCTAGTGCAATGCCCGTAGTCTCCACGGCAGCCATCCCCGATATTGACGTCGTCGGAATGTCCAATGGCATACGGACTAGTCGGGTATCGTCTAGCTCCATTGCACGAACATGGGCTCGGCGTTGCGTAACCCCTTTTGCTAGGCCGATCGAGATTCCTCGCGAACTTCCGTGGGGACCAGTAGCCATATGACGCCGAGGAGCACTTCGCGGTGTAGTTCGGTTCGTGGATCGGCACTGTGAGCACCGTTAGCGGTACGGGGAGTTCGACCCTCGAGCCCGCCTCAGAAGTCGGAGTGGCGCCTTCGTCGCGTCGCAGTCCGTACGAGTGTTCTCTACATCTGCACACAGCCGATCGCTCGACGAACCCGTGTTGCCATTAGTCGTCCCATCCTGGACGAATATTGGACTTCTGAGACAAGCTCCTTTCCCCATCTCACCAGCGCAGTCGTTGAATGGTGGTGATGACTATTCGGAATGGGGACGACATTGGAGCGGACTTGGCTTCGTCCACTCTTGAGGATGAGGGGAATCCAGAGCCCATGAGGTATCAACGTGGGAGCGATTTGCTCGTAATTCAAGAGCTGGCGTGGGGATTGGAAATGCCCACGTGTCGGGTGGAGGGAAGGACACCCTACGGAGGTCCTATCTAGACCCTACGGAGGCCGCATACAGAGCTAGTACCGACCCCAAACATAGCTCAGCAGTTTCATTGCCCGGCGAAGCGGTTTGGTGACACCTAGCGGCCGTTCGATTGCGATTCCTCGTTACTCGTGCCTGGGCTCACAGATCGCGCCTACGCGTGCACCGGCACGGATTGGAGCCGTTAGTCGATCGAAGAAGCCCGGATCTCCGACCGGAGCGCGGAAGCCGCTGTTGCAATTGCTGCTCTGCGTTGAGGTCGAGCGCGTAGCGATCGACCAACGATGGAACGACCTAGTTGTGCGCTCGGCGCAATGTGCATATGCTCGTTGCAGGTTCTCTACCATTTAGCGCCCGCGATGCCGTTGGGCCCCCTATGTCCTAAGTTTCCCATGGTACAGGGATGAGGCATTGTGGATTCGCAGAGGAGGGGTGACATGAAACGCAGCTCTGCCCGGTCAAGATCGACGGGAACTTCGTCCGTTGATTCAGCCCCAGTCCTGACATTCCCGAGCACGGACCCTCGCCTAGAGCCTAAAGGAGCCGACCATTGGCTCTGTGGCGGCCCACTGGTCATACCGGGGGCACCCGCAGGGGTTTTTGTCGCCCCGCTTGTGACGCCGCAACAGGTACAGAACCCGACGGCGACGTCGGAGTCCCTATTTGCCGAATACGAACGCGAGATCGCGGACCGCCCAGAGAAGCTGCGCGATTTGCTCAAGGTCAAGACCAAGTTCATCGAGCGGTTTCCCACGGTTCCGACGACGTGGCCTTCTGTTCGCGACTTCCTCAACGAAACCTACCAGGGGCCCACGGGGCGAACACGGCGGAACCGCTTCGATTCATTGTTCGGGCTCTTCCAGTACGGGGTAAACCCCCTCCGGATTCTGCCCTTCAATCCGTTGGAAGGGGCGCGGCGACCTCAGGCGGAATCGCGACCGGCGAACCCCTTGAGCGTGGAGTTGCTTCAGAGCATCCACGAGCGCGCGATGGCAGCTCCGCTGCGTGATCAAGCGGTATGGCTGCTGCGCATTGGGCTGGGGTGGCGTCCCGTGGAGTGCGAACGCTTGCTGATGGGGCACGTTCGGCAAGCTTTCGCCCGGAACGACGGATTCATCCAACGGGAGCAGAAATACCGTTCCGGCAAGGTGGCACAATCACCGTCTCCTATCGTGCCTGAGGTGCTGAACGTCCTCCGGGACCTGGCTGAGGAGCAACACGACCTAGAGGACAGCGATCCCGTGTTCTGGGGGACCTCAGGGCGCCATCAGGGCAGGCCATTGGGGAGTCAGGGTGTACGAGGAATCATTCGTCGGCTCTTCGAGCAGGTCGGCGTGCGCCAAGAGCTCCCGGACGCCATCCCTTACGACCTGCGGGATAGTTTCGCGACGTTGGTGGGTCGTGCAGTTCGGGCAAGTGGGGGAGGGACAAGTGAGGCACAGGACGTGGCGCGGCGGTTGTTGGGGCACGGTGATGGGAGTGACTCGCTCCGTCGCTACTGGGATGACGATGATCGTCCGGAGGAGCTTAGCCGGTTCGGACCGCTAACTCTCCTAGACGTAAAAGAGAGGTCATCCGAGACAGAGGGGCCCGCTCCAAGAGCGGGGGGTGGCGTGGTGGAGATAGGGGGACTCGAACCCCCGGCCTCCGCATTGCGAACGCGGCGCTCTCCCAGCTGAGCTATATCCCCACGGAACCACGGCACCACAGGAGCGGCGCACCCCTCAACTATAGAGCCGAAGTCAAACGTCGGTCAAGGCTGTGAAATACCCCTGGCGTAGGCCACGGCCTGCCAAACGCCCCTTTCGCCGTTGCATCGATCGCCTGTGGATTGGTATGATACTCAGGTTGGCGTTGACCCGCCGACCCTCACGCGTTCCCGCGTAGCTCAGTGGTAGAGCGGTCGACTGTTAATCGACTGGTCGTAGGTTCGAGTCCTACCGCGGGAGCCAGCGTTCTTTCCTGGCAGGCACCACACCAACGGGCGTTGATCGATCAACGGATTGGCTGATACCAATGCTTGGCAGCTACGCCGTTGATGGCCCCGTTAGCGTAGCCTCATCTGGTGGAGCTACCCGAGTTCCAGGCGGTGCCCGTCCTCGCCACCTTTACCGCTTTCTTGCACCAAGCCAGGGTTCCTTCAGTCCGATTCATGGTTGATGTCGCGAGCTTTAAAGAATACGCTCCGCCCCTGACGCCACACTCTGGCAGTAGACGGCAACTAAGACTCGTGTCAACGGAGCGATTCGAAATGCTGAGATCGATCACTGACAGCACCGGCTCGGTTCTGGTGTGGACAACTCGTTGCCAACGGATCCACGACTAGCTGGTTCGGCCTGGGACTCGTGAATAAGTTTCTTCCCACAATACTTTTGGTGCTCATCGTTTCGACCCTAGCGACGAGTACCGTACTGTCGCGCCCGCTAGATGCCGCAGGCGACTCCATCATCTCCTTCCAGACTCGACGCGACGGGAACCAGGAGATCTACGTCACTGATCCTGACGGACGAGGAAAGCCCACTCGCGTCACCAGAACAAGCACCCTTATACCGTCCGTGCGGACGGGCGCGGCAAACCCGCGAGACTGACCAAGAGCCGAAGCCCTGAATCGGAGCCGGACTGGTCGAGCACGAATCTCATCGCGTTCACCCAGACCAACGGCCGAAACATGGATATCGCCTACAGCGACATGAACGGACGGATCACCTCTGTCGTCAGAACCAAGGACCAGGAAAATGAACCAGTATGGTCTCCGAACGGTAGTTCGATTGCGTACACCAAGATGTCCTCTCGCAACAGAGATATCTATACCGTCATCGCGACAGGCTCCGGAAACCCCAGCTTCACCAGATCCAGGCCAAGGCGGCTTACCAGCAGCCGTGAGGCCGATTCAGCTCCAACCTGGTCGCCAGACGGCCGCCTCATAGCGTGGGCCGCAACGCGCAGCCGGAACACCGACATCTGGGTCATGACCACCTTTGGCTCAGCACCGCGCCGCATCACCACGAATCGTTCGTCGGAATACGCCCCCAGTTGGCGCGCAGGCGGGATTCCCGGTAGCAAAGCCGTCGTCAAACCCACGCCGACGCCAAAACCTACCGCCACTCCAACCCCTCGACCTGCGCGGCCCACGCTGGCTCCCACGCCAACGCCCACGCCGACAAGCACGCCTGTCCCTCCAACTACGAGCGGTGGCGGCGCCCCTACCCCCGTACCAGCGGCGTCGTACCTCTCAACGTTCGTTGGCGGGAAGCTCATCGCGTCTGACGGCACGTTCCTCGCTGATATCACATCCCTTGGGCACGCCATCGTCTCCATCTGCGACCCCTTCGGCGCCGTGCTTGATATCACAAGCCCCTACGGAAGCCCGTTTGGGAACCAGAGTGTCTTCGACCCCGCTGCAATGGATCCACCAAATATCACCGAGAGCGGCGAAGTAGTCGCCACCCTCTCCGTTTCACTACTCCTAGGCAACACAGTGGATCCCTACGAACTGCTTCAGGTTCTCGGATGCCCAGCAACCTAGAAGACAACCAGCCACGCCAGTCACGAAAGACCACGCGCTTTTCGAATCAGGAGGACATATGAGTTACAAGCTACGCACACTACCCAACCGCTGGGTCACACGACTTGCCATGACCAGCTTGTTGCTCGCCGTGATGGCCGCGTCTGCGGTCGGCGGGGCAGTGCTGAACCAGTCGTCTGCTGACGCAGCACTAGCAGCGCCCAGCAGCGCTCCGAGCGCTCAGGCGGCGATCACGGCAGACATCCGGTACATGATCAGAGTCACCGCGAACGGCACCACGTTGTCTGGCTACAACTCGATAACATCCGCAGGCCCGCTCGACTCGGCATTCTTCATGGATGTCATCTCGTACAGCCAATCCGGCTCAAGAGCGGTCACTGGAGGCAGCGCGTCAGGGTCGGTCGCCATGTCGCCATTGATCTTCACCAAACGCGTTGATTCCGCCACCCCATTGATTTCCGAAGCATTGACCAGAGGGCAAACCGTAGAAGTTACCCTAGTCGGGTACCAGCGATCCACCGAATCCGGTAATTACCTGCCTACGGTCTCCTATGACCTGTCCACCGGCTTGATCTCCGCGCAACGCATCAGTACCGATCCGACGTACGGCCACATGGAAACGGTCGCCTACACCTTCGGGAACATGACACTGACGTGGTCTGGCAGCACCCAAACGGAGACCCAATGGATATTCGGCGTCGGCGGCTGATGAAAGCTACGCGTGGGGTACTGATCAGTTGCAGCGCCCCACTCCTCGTCGGCGCGCTAATTCCAAGAGTCGCTAGGGTGCTGACCGATTTACACCCGGTCGGCTGGCACGCGCGCACGCGGCATCCTGGCTTGCGCCCGTCAACATCGGTCCCCGCCAGCGATATCAGATCGCTCTAGCTAGCCAAACGATGCCCCCGAGTGCGGCGATCGGCCACGCCCAGAAGCTCGACGCGAGACATCCCAGGCACCCCTGCCGTTTGCGGATCACCTGCCACCGCAGGAGACCGAACGCCAGACCGCTGAGCGCACCCATCCAGAGGGGCTGCTGGAAAACCGAGAACCAGGTGACGGCTGCTAGGATCCATCCGATGCTTAGGCCATTCATATGGTCAACAGGTTAATACATCGACCATTCGACCGGCAGGTATCCCTGATAGATTTGCTACAATCCCCGTCGGCGTCAACGTATCACGTGCCCCTGTAGCTCAGGCGGATAGAGCAACGGTTTCCTAAACCGCGTGCCCGGGTTCGAGTCCCGGCAGGGGTACCATCCTCCCTCTCCTCTCCCACAACAGCGAATGACCTTCTGTTCCTCTTCTTGATGTGGAGTGTTGCTGTTAGTTCGCCTCCTTGGGCACCGTTCCCGAGAGCAAGACCACGCTGACGGTTTGCGTGCGCGGGGTTGATAGGTAACATACCTGCTCCGCTGCAAGCGCGGGTCAGGAATCACGACAGTGGACTGACCTTGGGGATTGACGACGCGATATTCCGAACCCTGGTTGAGACTGCCACGGTCGGCATCTGCATCTTCCGGGGCGACACCCGATTGTTCGTCAACCAAACCTACGTAGACCAACACGGATTGGGCACCATTGATCGCGCGCTCGCTTCAGAGGCCCACGTGGGGAGTGACCCTGCAGACCTGCTGAAGTGGCGGGAGGTCGAAGACCATCTCGGCGAAGCCTCCCCTTTCCGTTTCGGGCTGCGTCAACCCGATGGCACAAGGAAGATCCTGGAAGCTACGTTCTCGCGGATCGAATATGAAGGTACACCGGCATGGGTGTCGGTGACCCGTGACGTCACCGAAAACGACTCGAACCGACGTGCGATTCGCGCGAGCGAGGCTCGGTTCCGCGAGCTTTTCGAACTCGCCCCGGTGGGAATCGCGATCGCGGACGCTGACCGAGTGACGATTGACGCGAATCCTGCGTTGGCCGCGATGCTCGGCACGACCGTAGAGAACTTGGTGGGGCACCGGGTGCGCGATTTTGGTAGCAACCAGCGGGTCGCAGAGGAACGCAACGCGTACGGACGAATGGTGGCTGGTGAGATTGACGAGGTCTCCGGGGACCGTGAGTTCGTTCACACCAATGGCTCCGGAGTGGTTGCTCACATGATCACGATCCCTGTGCGCAACGACGATGGGGCGTTTCTCTATGCTCTACGGGTTTTCGAGGATGTTACCGAGCGGGTGAACATGAAGCGCGCGCAGAGCGAGTTTATTGCCGTGACCAGCCACGAGCTGCGCACCCCGCTAACGGCTATCCACGCTGCTGTTTTGCTGGTGGCGAGTGGGGCGTACGGTGAGCTACCGCGCCCGGTTCAACGCTTGCTGGAAATCGCTTCTGAAAACAGCGAGAGGATGGTTACTCTGACGACTGATCTCATTGATCTTGAGCGCATGGACTTGGGCAAACTGACCTTGAGATTGGTTCCTAGCGACGCCGCTGATCTCGCACTGCGGGCCCGAGATTCGATTGCCGCACTCGCCGATCAAGCGGGGATCGAAATTGACCTGGACGCATCGCCTATATCGCTCATGGCGGATCAGACACGGGTGGCCCAGGTGCTTACGAATCTGCTATCCAACGCCATCAAGTTCTCGGAGCGTCTATCGTCGGTGACGCTTCAGGTGCGAAGCGATGGAGGTGTCGTTCGGTTCGCGGTCATCGATCACGGCCCAGGCATTCCTGGTCACCACCTCGCAAAGATCTTCGATCGATTCCACCAGGTGGACTCAAGCGACACGAGATCCAAAGGCGGTTGGGGTCTTGGTCTTGCCGTGTCGCAGGCCATCGCCGAGCAACATGGTGGGCGGATCTGGGCGCAGAGCAAGCTGGGGTTGGGTACCACGTTCTTCTTCGAGGTGCCGTCGTCCCTGGCGCACGCCTAGTGACCTCGCGCGGTTGATCGCCGCACTTCCACGTACATCGCGATAAACGCATCGACCGGAGTCTTCGCGACCGCCTCGCCCACCAGATCGATCGGCAGATCGTCCAGATTGCGGAAGCGCACGCAGGACTTTCCCATGTCCAACCGCTTGCCAGTGGCCAAGTATCGGGACGTAAACCAACTTTCCAGATCGGGATCCCCATAGACATTGTTCAGGTAGATCGCCATGTAATTCTTCTGGTCAGCCAACGAAACGAGAGCGAGTGGCAGCTTGTTATACGTGTCTCCGTGCCGTTCCAGTGGGATCACGTAACTGATCATGCCCCACTGCATCGTCTCGACGTACCCCACTGGTAGATGCGCGAGGATCACCTCACGGACGGCCTCGATGGCGCGGCGCCGATCGACAGGACGCTCGTCCAAGTACGCCTCCACGGTGGTCGCGCTCGACTTCCCCACAACCTGCTCCTAGCCGAGACCGTAGAATCGAGCGCCATTGGCGCCGAGGATCTTCTCGATCACCTCTGGCGACACGTCTTGCCGAGCCCGCATCGTTTTGACCATGTTCCTCTCACGAGACTGATCCTGGTGCCCATAGTCCGACCCCGTGATGATGTTGTCCTCGCCGATGAACCGTGTCAGGTATGCGATGTCTTCGTCCGCTTCCGTCGCCACGTAAAGCTTGTAGTCGCGGAACAAGCGCGGTCCCCACTCGGTCGAGGGATCTGGACTTGCACCGAGGGTCGACGCCCGGGTGGATCGCTGTAGGTGGTGGAGCACGTACGGAACCCAGGATGCTGAGGCTTCGATGAAGCCCCATCTCACGTTTGGGAACCGCTCGGGCACTTTGTGCGCCACCAGATCGCGGAACGCCCACAGAGGCAACGCACGATTCTGCGGCAAGTTATGGCTGACTGTCCGGTCGAACACCTGCGTGATCCCCGGAGCTCCCGGCCCTGTGTGAACGCAAACGGCCATACCCAGCCGGTTCGCGGCCTCGTAGACCGGGTCAAAGTAGCGGTCGGAAAGGGAGCGGTCGCCTTCCACTCCCCGGAAGAACACCCCCACCGCACCGTGCTCACGTGACCACTCGATCTCCTCAACGGACGCCTTGATGTCACGCAGGGGCGGCACGACCACCCAGCGCAGGCGGTCGCCGGCCTGACGCCACGCCTCACCCACGTACCGGTTGTACGCGCGGCATATCGCGACCTCGAGCTCCACATCGTCGGTCAGGTAGGCGAGGAGGAGCGTCGGGAAGACCACTTCCGTGTCCACGCCGCGCTCGTCCATATCGCGGACGCGCTGCAGCGGGTCGGTCAGGTAGCGCACGCCCGTTGAGATGTCTTTGCGTGCGTTCTCCGAGTCAGAACCGCCAACCGCCAGCGCCATGCTGCCCTTACCGCTGCGCTTGGGCACTGCCGCGCCGTCGATCATCCACACAGCATCGCGTGCCGCGCCTACATCGTCAGCGTCGATCGACGCCAGCACCGGCCTGCGCCGATACAAAGCCGGGTCGAACTGCTCCCAGACGCCTGCGTGCTCAATGATGTGTGTATCTATATCGATTACGCCTACCATGCCAGCCTCCGCTATTCGCGAACAAGTATTGTGGCGACGGTACCCGTTTCATCGTCGGGGGTCAATCGACCATCGATCAACGAATGCCGTGGTAGTATCCGGCGGCCCGCAGGAGGTGCCTATGGCCTACGACCAGAATCTAGCAGACCGCGTGCTCGAACGACTCCTAAGCCAACCTGGCCTAGAGGAAAAGGCCATGTTCGGTGGCGTTTCGTTCATGGTGCAGGGAAACTTCGCTTGCGGCGTCGTGAAAGACGACCTGTGCGTGCGTGTCGGCAAAGACGCGTACGACGATGCGTTGGCGTCGCCTGATGCCCGCCCGATGGATTTCACTGGCAAGCCCATGGCAGGCTGGGTGTTCGTCAGTCCCAGCGGTATCGCAGATGACGAGACACTACACACCTGGGTAGACCGAGGGCTGTCGTATGCCCTCTCGCTACCACCCAAGTAAGAGGATCTGTGCCTACCGACCGCTACGCGTTCCTGCGTTCCCTTGACCTTTTCTCCGAGCCTCGCCACCAGCCGTTCCGCCTGGACGGTGATGGCTCGCGCGTGGCTGTGCTCGTCCACGGATTCCCTGGTACTCCCGCTGACATGAGACCGCTTGGCGACGCCCTGCACGATGCTGGCTGGTCCGTTGTGGCGCCGTTACTGCCAGGGTTCGGGCCCGAGATCGCCACGCTCCCTGAGCGCACGCATAGCGAGTGGCGTAACGCCATCCAGGCGGCCATCGTGGAGGCGCGCGCTACCCATCGGCGGGTCGTCTTGGTGGGGCATGCGCTGGGAGCCACCTTGGCGCTGCTGGCGACCGAACGGGAGCAGGTGGACGCGCAGGTGCTCTTGGCTCCGTACTGGCGCTTCGGCGGATCTATCAAGAGCACCCTATGGCCAGTCTTGCGCCTCTGGGCTGGCAGGTGGAAACCGCTCGGCAACGCCAACTTCGACGATGAACGCATCCGTTCCGGCGTACTCCGCATACTCCCTGACCTCGACCTCGACGATGCCACCGTCCGGGAAGAACTCCGCCGGTTCACCGTCCCCACTCAACTGCTGGACGAGCTACGCCGTACAGGTGGCGGAGCGCGCAAGGCGGGAGGTCGCTCCTCCACCAAGACGTTGATCGTGCAGGGACTGCGGGACGAGATGGTGCAACCTAAAGACACGGACGCTCTGCTGAAAGCGATCGCAGGCGCCAAGCTGGAACTGCTCGATGCGACTCACAACCTCACATCGCCAACCGACGGCGCGTGGGATCGCGTCATGCGTGCCGTGCTAGGTTTCCTCGACGAGTGAGGCGCTAGAGCGTCGGAACCCACTCGCCGATCCGGCGCAGCGCCTCGCGCAGGTTGTCCTGCGAGTTCGCGAACGAGAATCGAGCGTAGCCCTCACCGAACGCACCGAACGACGTCCCCGCCAGGATCGACACCCCCGTCTCGTTCAGCAATCGCGCCTCGAAATCTTGGCTGGTCAGCCCCGTCCCACTGATGTTCGGGAACGCGTAGAACGCGCCCTTCGGCATCGGGCAACTGATCCCCGGGATCGCGTTCAGACCGTCAACCAGGATGTCCCTACGTTGCTTGAACTCAGCGACCATCGAGTAAACGGGTTCCTGAGGCGCCTGGATAGCAGCCATTGCCGCCATCTGACTGAACGCCGCTGTGCAGGACACGGAGTTGGTGACCAGGCGCGTGATCGGCTCTACCAACTCGCCGGGGAACAGGCCGTAGCCGATGCGCCAGCCGGTCATCGCGTAGCTCTTCGAGAGGCCATCGAGCACCACCGTGCGCTCACGCATGCCTGGGAACTTAGTGATCGACACGTGCTCGCCCTCGAAGTAGAAATCCTTGTAGATCTCATCGCTCAACACCACCGCGTCAACTTCGTTCGCCAGTTCGGCGATGGCTTCAAGATCCTTCTCTGGGATAACGCTGCCGCATGGGTTGTTCGGCGAGTTGATGATGATCAACTTGGTGCGCGGGCTGACCAGCGATCGGAGTTCGTCGATGTCCGGGTTGTAGTCCAACTCTTCACGCAGTTGCATGGGAACGGGAGTGGCGCCCGCGAATCGGATCATGGACTCGTAGATGGGAAAGCCAGGGTTGGGGTAGATCACCTCATCCCCTGCCTCGGCGAGAGCGAGGATCGTGAAGAACATGATGGGCTTGCCACCCGGAGTGACGATCACGTTCGAGGCGGACGCCTCATAGCCCAATCTGGCGCTCATGTCGGCGGCGATGACCTCGCGTACAGCAGGGATGCCTGTCGACGGCGTGTAGTGCGTGAAGCCCGACTCCAGCGCGTCCTTAGCCGCGTCGATGATGTGCTCCGGCGTGTCGAAATCCGGCTCACCGATCCCTAGGAAGACGATGCTGCGCCCCTGTGCCTCTAGCGCCTTCGCGCGGGCGAGCGCCTCAAACGCTGTTTCAGTGCCGAGCCGGGACATGCGAGATGCGAGCTTCATCGTTCCTCGTTCCTATTCTTGCTTCGGTTTCCGTCTTGAGAAGCCAAGGGTATTGGTGCCCCGCCTGCGATGGCGGGGATGAAGTGGACTTCGGAGTTTTCGCCAACTGTCGTGCGGAGCCCCATGTCTGCGGCTTCGCCGTCGATGATCGCGCTGATAGTCCGAATCACTCGGTCGTCGAGTTCAGGGTCGATGAGTTCCTCCCGGATCCCCGGGATAATCTCTTCGAGATTGTTGATGATCTGGCGCAGAGTTGCGCCCTCAACCACAAGCGACGGCTCCCCACCGATGCGCCTGCGGATGGGCATCGGTAGGAAGACGGTTGCCATGCAGGATTCCTACGCCGGCTACTTGCCGGTCTTCTTCGTGGCCAGGGCTTCCAGGATCCGGCCAGGGTTCATCGGCGTCTGGTAGAGCCTCACGCCGATCGCGTTGGCCAGAGCGTTCGCCACTGCCGGCGCGGGCGGAACGATGCTCGTCTCGCCGATGCCCCGGACGCCGAACGGATGGTTGGTGTTGGCGACCTCAACGATGATCGTCTCGATCATCGGCACATCCAGAGAGGTGGGCATGCGGTAGTCGAGGAACGTCGAGTTGACCATCACGCCGTCGTCGCTGGTGTAGTACTCCTCGTTCAATGCCCAACCGATGCCCTGGACGGCGCCGCCTTGGAACTGACCCTCAACGTAGGATGGGTGAACGGCCTTGCCCGCATCCTGTGCTGCTGTGTACCGAAGGATCTCCACCTTGCCGGTGTCGCGGTCTACTTCCACGTCCACCAGGTGAGTGCCGAACGACCCTCCGCCTGAACCGCGAACGTTGACCGTGCCTGTCATCGCGACCGGCCCGCCTGTCTGGCCGAGCTTGCCTGCAGCCTCTTTGAACGTGAACTTATGATCGGGTGCAACCTTGCTGACGAACAGTCCATCGACGTGCTCGATGTTCCCGTACTCCGTCTCCCAGATCATCGCGACACGCTTCTTCATCTCGTCGATAACCATCTTTGCGGCCTCGATTGCAGCCGTTCCTGTGGCGTAAGTCGTCCGGCTCCCAGCGGTCAGGTCGCTGTACCCGATGCTGTCGGTATCACCGACAGCAGGGTGAACGTCCTCCGCAGGCAAACCGAGAATCTCCGCCGCCTGCATCGCGATGGTCGTGCGCGTCCCTCCGATGTCAGGGTTGCCCTCGATCAGTGAGACAAGACCGTCTTCATTGACGTTGATGGTCACCGAGGACTTGTTGCCGATGCCGTTCCAGTAGCCGCTGGCCATACCACGGCCGCGAAGCTTGCTTTCGGTGGAAGGCTCCAACGTGCTCTTGAAGTGCTCAGAGCCCTGGATGGCCTCCAGGCAGGCCTCGTTGCCGATACGCGGGAACACGGGGCCGTCAGGCCTGCGCGTGCCCTCTCTGGACACGTTGAGCAGGTGGAAGTCCATGGGCGACATGCCGATGATCTCGCAAAGCTCCCCAACCAGCGTTTCGCTCGCGAACGTCGCTTGCGGTGTGCCGGGGGCGCGGTATGCCGCTGTCTTGGACATGTTGATCACAACATCGTAGGAATCGATCCTGACGTTGGGCACTTCATAGCAGGCGAAGATACCGGCGGTCGCAGGGTTTATGGACGCACCAGGGTAGGCGCCAGCGCCGTAGCGGATATCCGCCGTGGCTGCGGTGATCTTGCCCTTGTCGTCTACGCCCATCTTGACCTTGATCGTGCCGCCAGGGCCAGGGCCCGAAGCTTCGAACACGGCGCGGCGATCCATCGTGATCTTCACCGGCCTGCCAGCCTTCTTCGAGAGGACGGCTGCAACGGGCTCAAGGTACACGGGGATCTTGCCGCCGAATCCCCCACCGATCTCGGTGGGGATTACTTTGATGTCGGAGAGGGGCTGCTCCAGGAGGGCCGAAACGGTCTTACGGACGCCGAAGGGCGCCTGGGTGGTCGTCCAGACGGTGATTTTGCCGTCCGGGGCCCAGAATGCCGTTGAGGCGTGGGGCTCGATGTAGCCCTGGTGAGCGCGCGAGATGATGAACGTTCGCTCAAGAACCGTCGCAGACTTGGCAAATGCCGCCTCGGGGTCACCGAACTCTGACCGGTTGTGAACCGCAATGTTCGTGTTGTTGACCTTCTCGCCGAGGTCGTCGCCGATAAGTCCTTCGTGGATGACCACTGCACCGGGCGCCATCGCATCTTCCAGGCTGATGACGGGCTTCAGTACTTCGTACTCAACCTCGATCAGCTTGAGAGCCTCTAGTCCTGTGTTCTGGTCTATTGCGGCGACGGCGGCGACGGGGTGGCCTTTGAAAACAACCTTGTCGTGGGCCATCACGCGGTCGCTGGTGAAAGCGGTGTCGTCAACGGTCTCGCCGAGATCCAGCGCGCCGGACGCTACCAGTGGCATGTCCTTGCCGGACATCACTGCGAAAACGCCAGGCATCGCCTCAGCCTTGGATGTGTCAATCTTGGTGATCTTGGCGTGGGCGTACGGGCTGCGCAACACTGCGCCGTAGATCATGCCCGCGAGGCGGACATCGGAGCCGTAGACGGCCCGGCCTAAAACCTTGTCGATCCCGTCGTGCCGGATCGGCCGTGTGCCAACGACTTTGAATTCCTGGGGCTTCTCGGTGGTGGTCATTGATGACTCCGTTATCAACCGCAAGTGCGGATAGCTGGTAGTTACTTCATCTCGTCGCGGGCTTTTTCGACCGCTCGGATGATCTTGTCGTAGCCGGTGCATCGGCAAAGATTGCCTGCGAGCCAGAGCCGGATGCGTGGCTCATCCGCGTCGGGCTCTCTTTCGAGGAGCGCCTTTGCGGAAACGAGGAACCCTGGAGTGCAGATGCCGCATTGGAGGGCGGCCTCTTCAAGGAACGCTTGCTGGAGAGGGTGCAGACCGCCCGCGGGCGCCACACCTTCGATGGTCTCGATAGTCTTGCCTTCCGCTTCAGCGCCCAGCATCAGGCAACTGTCGACGATCCTGCCGTCGACGTTTACGGTGCAGGCACCGCAGTTGCCATCGTTGCAGCCCTCTTTCGTCCCCGTGAGCCCCAGCGTTTCGCGCAGGACCTCAAGCAAGCTCAGGTAGGGTGCAGCCAGAAACTCGGTCGGTTGGCCGTTCAGCGTGCACTGGACGGAGACCTTACGGACGGATTGTTCGGGAGTCTGTGTCATCAGGAATTACCTCGGGCGCGCTGAACCGCCTGCGCGAGAGTGCGGCGTGTGAGCACGCCCACTAGATGGTGCCGTTGCTCAATTGTGCCGCGCATGTCTGAGATGGGCGTTGCTTCGGTCGATGCTACCTCGCCAGCTTTGGCGTACGTTTCTTCCGTCGCCGGTTGGCCAGCGAGGAAGTCAGAGGCTTTCTTGGCGAAGATGGGGGTCGGGCCAACCGAGGCGAGTGCGATGCGAGCGCTCTCGATCTTCTGGCCGGAAGCGTCCAGCGTCACAGCGCTAGCCACTCCCGCCACTGCGATGTCCATCTCATTGCGTGGGATGAACCGCTGGTAGGCCGCGCCGAAGTGGGCGGCGGGCTTCGGGAGATCGATCTTGACCAGCATCTCGCCGTGGGCGAGTGCGTTGCGCCCGGGGCCCGTCGTGAACTCTTCAACGAGCATCGTGCGAGTGCCGCCGACGCCCGTGAGCGTTACCACTCCAGAGTGCACGATAAGCGGGCAGATGCCGTCGGCGCTGGGAGTGGCGTTGCACAGGTTGCCGCCAAGGCTTGCGCGCGATTGCACCTGGATGCCACCAATCAGCGATGCGGCGTCGATGATGCCGGGGAACGCTGCCACGATGGCCTCGTCCTCGTAGACCTGGTAGCAAGGCACGGCGGCGCCTATGGACAGCGCGCCGTCTTTCGCCAGCGTCAGCGCCATGAGCTCAGGGATGGCCTTAGCGTCAACGACTGCGTCAAGCTCGTAGCGCTCGCCTCGCAGTTGCACGAGAAGATCAGTCCCGCCTGCCATGACGCGGGCGCGGGGCCCATAGCGGGCCAGTAATGAAACAGCTTCAGTGATGTTGGTTGCAGGGATGTACTGGTAGGGATGCAAGTCTAGGTACCCTCACGGCGCGAACGTAGATTGGCTGGCCCATTATCGCGAACGAGCCTTCCTCCCGCAATCGTTCGGTGCCGCTTACGCCCGGAAGGCGGTGACCGTGGAGTTCACGCCGACCTGAACCTCGTCCCCAACGTTCACCGGAATGTGGAGGCCCATCACGGCGTTGAGGGTGATTCCTGAGGCGAGCCGGACCTTGACCAGCTTGTAGATCCCACGGAACTCCGAGTCCACCACCGTTGCGGGTGTGGATGGGCCACTCTCAGGGTGCAGTCGCAGCGATTCTGGCCTGATAGCTATCTTGACCGGGCCCGTGAGTTCGATTGATTCCGCCAACGGGAGGCGACCCATCTCGCACGTTACCCAACCGTCGGAGGCTTCGCCGTCCAGGATGTCGATCTCACCGAGGAAGCGTGCGATAGCGAGGTTGGCGGGTGCCACGTAGACCTCTTCAGGTGTGCCAGTCTGGACGACGGTTGTCCCCAGCATGATCGCAACTTTGTCTGCGAGGCCGAAGGCTTCGTCCTGGTCGTGGGTGACGAAGATGGCAGAAGCTTTGGCGTTCCGTAGGATTTGCCTGACTTCCGTGCGAACCATGTCACGGAGAGCAGCGTCAAGATTGGAGAATGGCTCATCGAGCAGCACGACCGCCGGGTTGGGGGCAAGGGCTCTCGCGAGCGCGACCCGCTGTTGCTGCCCACCGGACAGCTCGTGTGGCCATTTCAGCGCCTCTTTGGTGAGGCCAACGATGTCCAACACCTCTGCCACACGGCGGTCGCGTCCATCGTCGTTGGCAAGTCCGAACCGGACGTTGTTCACGACGTTCATATGGGGGAACAAGGCGTAGTCCTGGAAGACCATGCCTACACGGCGTTTTTCGGGTGCAACGAACCGGCCCGGGCCGAAGACGATGTCGTCCTCCACTTCGATGGTACCCGAATCAGGGGTTTCAAATCCTGCGATGAGCCGGAGCGTGGTCGTCTTGCCGCCACCACTGGGACCGAGGAGCGCCAATATGTCGCCCCTGGGGAGCTCAATATTGACGTTGCTGACGACTTCAGTCGCGCCGAAGCTCTTGGTCAGGCCGATGCAGTGAACAGCATGGCCACTCGGGTCGACGGACGCGGCCACGGGGCGCGCTGAGCGTGTAGGTAACGTGAACACCTCAGCAGAATACGTCCGCACGAATTTTCACGCAATGTACGTACTAACAAATTGACACGCGTTGCGCGACTCCGCACATATCTGCGCCGACGGAGACGGCCCCAAGTCCCCGCCGCAAGCACCTGCTGGAAGCCACCAGTGAAGGCCCAGCGGGCGCTTCATGCAGCGACAGTTGAGTAGCGCGGTCACCCACCTCATCCCTATCCTGTTTTACCTACGCCCAAGCGTGTCTAGGTCGCCGAACTCGGCTGCTCTGCTTACCGTTTACGCAGGAGCAAACGGAACAAAATGGACACATCAAGACGCCCGAGCAAAGTCCATCCCATCCCTGAGCGGCCAATCGACCTTCAGTCCGGCGGCGAAGCCATGAGTTCCGAGGGCGAGCCCCGACTTGCTACACGCCAGAACCTACCACCGAGCCTGGGTCCCGGAGCGGCCAATCGACCTTCAGTCCGGCGGCGAAGCCAAGAGGTCCGAGGGCGAGCCCCGACTTGCTACACGATCGAACCCACCAACGAGCCCGGGAGATGAGACGCATCAAGACGGATGAGGCACCGGCGGGCTTGAGGGAGCCTACAACTCTTCCGTGTCGGTGACGCCGGGTTGCGTACGAACCCGCAGATCGACCAAGGCTTCTTTGATCTGGTTCCGGTACGCCTCGTAGCGACGCTGGGACAGAGAGCCCGCGTCGTGCCGAGCCTCAACCTCTGCCATCCGTGCCAGGAGCGCCCGGCGAACGGCTTCGGCGTCCCCGGAGGGGCCTAATCGAGGGAGCGCCTGACGTCGGCGTAGGTTGAGGAACGCGATGAGCAAGAGCGTGGCTATAACCACCCCAGGGGCGGCGTACCGCACGTACCACTCACCGGCGGAGTCGCCGATGCGGCCGAAGGCGCTGGGCATGGGCAGATCGGTGATGAAGAGTTCGACGACCTGACCTGGCTCAATGTCGGTGGTCTCCAACAGGCGTAGGAAGCGCTCGTTGAGCTCGGTGGCGCCAAGATCATCGAGTTGCGACGCGATAGGGCGACCGGTATCGGCCGGAACCACATACCGGAACGACTCCGCGCCGAATCGCATGGTGCGTGAAAGATCGAGAGTTGGCTCGTCGTAATTGAGGCGGTAAACGAATTCGAAGAGGTGGGGATCACCAGTCGTCGGCACGACAGGAGTGGTAAGTCCGAACCCACGGTCCACCTCGATGATGTCTCCGCCCACCAGGCTGGAGCGCACGTCTAGGTTGTACGCGTTGGGGGGCAGCGCGAAGCGCAGGAAGCTCAGCATCCCCGGCCCTTCTGCGGCCGGGTCGGGGATCAACGTCATACCGCTTTCGTTTACCACGCTGGCGCGCTCGATGATCTCGATCCAGCCGTCGGCCCCGACTGCTCCGGCGATGATGACGGAGTAGCTGACGAATTGCAGCACCGAAGTATCGTGGGTGGCGTCGTAAACCCGGATGACGAACTCATTCTGCAAGTCTGCGGAAGTGAGGGTCTCGGAGTACCGAGCTCCCTCATACACCGCACCGACGAAGTACGACCGATTGCTGGAAACGGTGACGGTGAATTCGAACGAGCCATCGCTCGCCGGCGTAACGCTAACGGGATCGAACCCCGTGATGCCCTCAAACACGTTAAGCGTCACGACGACCTTCGTCGGATCGAACGATGGCGAGTCAGCCCCATGAACCACGCGCCCCACGATCGTGGCGGAAGTCGCGTCTTGGGCGCCGACCATCGGCCCGCTCCCTATCATGAGGGCCGCAACCGCTACCAGAGCGACGCAAAGCGCACGTACCTGCCTCACTTGACCTCACCTTCGGGTGCGGCATCGAGAGGGGCCTGTTTGACGGCAGCGTTCATCTCTTCTTCCACCAGGGCGTCGATGTCAGCGAGGGTCTGCTGGACCTGCTGTTGCTGCTGCATCAGACGTGCGGCTTCGAGTCGCCCCGCTTGAAGCTGGGCCCTGTACTCATCCTCAGTCATGTTTTTCAGGAAGTACTCCTGCTGCAGCGCCCGTATCTCCTCGTAGACCCGATCCCTGGATCGCCGCAAGCGCTGCCCAAGCTCCTCCGCAGCGTCGTCGAGCGTGCCGCTACGCTTAGGTGCCACGAGGTACGGATAGGCGAGAACGGCCAGCGTCACCGCCAGTACCAGAGTCATGAGGAATATGGGCAACGGCTACAACGCGCCGCCAGATGGCAGCGCTCCTTCCCGCGAGGGACTCGTGACTACCGCAACTGCGCGCTGTCGGGCCGGCCACAACGCGACGACCGTGCCCAGGATGACGAACGGCCCCGCCAGCCACATCCACCAGACCATGGGGTTGAGC
This sequence comes from Chloroflexota bacterium, assembly GCA_027618515.1. Classification (GTDB taxonomy): domain Bacteria; phylum Chloroflexota; class Dehalococcoidia; order Lucifugimonadales; family Australimonadaceae; genus CALGTL01. The sequence continues at coordinate 19,529 of JAQCEV010000020.1, forward strand.
AGCAACCTGAACGCCGCCGTCTTACCGTCCGGCTGCAGTTCGCTGTAGATGACGTACAAGTCCTCCACCGGGGTGGAACGGATGCCTGCCCGAGTCGACAGCATGTTGAACGAGGGGTACACCCCGTGCCACGCCTCAACGGTTCCGACGAACGAGCCGTTCTTCATCACCCTCATGGTGGCGGTGCGTTCGGTCCGATCAGTGAACGTTGTGGTGGTCGTGTCGGTGAACTCCACCGTGTATGCGCCGACATCAGCGCTTTCGCCCTTGCTCAGGATCACGTCACGCTCAAGACTGTAGAACGACGATCCAACGATCCCAAAGGCAAGCATCACCACGGCCAGATGAACCAGGTAGCCGCCATACCGAGGCCGATTGGAGCCGACGAGTTGGAGGAAAGCAAGAGGGTAGGGCGATTTGGTCGCTCGGTGCCGAGCCAACGTTCCCCGGATCATTTCCTGGGCGATCTGAACCGCGACCAACGTGCTGACAGCGATACCAGCGATGGCCGCAACGTTGCGTACCTCGATGATTACGACAGCGGCGGTGATGAACAGCGTGATGATCCCAGGGATCAGGATGGCGTGACGCACCGATGCCCAGGTGGCGTGACGCCAGGGCAAGACGGGGCCGATAGCCATCAGGAAGATCAGCGCCAGGAAGATCGGGCCGTTCACGCTGTTGTAGAAGGGTTGCCCAACAGTGATGGTCTCACCGAGCACGAGCTCCGAGATGATGGGGAACACGACACCCCAAAGCGTGACGAAGGCCACCCCGAGAAACAGTAGGTTGTTGACCAAGAACGCTGACTCTCGCGACAACGCTGATTCGAGACTCCCTGTACTGCGCAGCAGAGCGAAGCGGTAGAAAAACACGCCGAAAGACGCGAAGGCAACGACCCCGAGGAACAACAGGAATACCCACCCTAGGGTCGAGGCCCCGAAAGAGTGGACAGACGGCACGGGCCCTCCACGGTTGATGAAGATCCCGAACGCTCCCAGGATGAAGCTGATGTTGATCAGAGCGATGTTCCAAAGCCGGAACATCCCGCGGCGCTTCTGAACCATGATCGAGTGGATGAATGCGGTCAGCGCCAGCCAGGGCATGAACGCCGCGTTCTCGACCGGATCCCAGGCCCAGTAGCCTCCCCAACCGAGGATGGTGTAAGCCCACCAAGCGCCGAGCAGCAGGCCTATCGCTAGCAATACCCAGGCTACGAGGCCCCAAGTGCGGCCAGCGTCGACCCATTCATCGTCGATCCTGCCGGACAGCAGCCCACCTATGCCTAACGCGAATGGGACCGCGATAGCGATGAGTCCGACCATGATGAGCGGGGGATGGATGAACATCCCGGGGTGAGCCAGGAGCGGGTTGATGCCGACACCGTCGATAGGCGTCACAGGCAGAGTTGCGAAGGGGCTCGCCATGAACAGATTCACCGCGATAAAGAAGGACAGGATGAGCATGAGCACGAGGTTGGCGTAAGGGCGCTGCGAGCCCATGCGTCGCGGGACGAGGTACATGGCAAGCGCGGCCATCCCTGCCAGCGCAAAGGCCACGTACAACAGCGAGCCTTCGTTCCCCGCGTAGAACGCCACCCACGTATAGATTCGGGGCATGGCCAGGTTTGAGTGCTGGGCAACATACCTCAAGGCGAAGTCATTACGGAGGAATGCCAGAACCAACGCTAGGACGGCGATTCCGAGGGCGAATGCCGTGAGATAGTTGGCCCGCATACTGCTGGACACCATCGCGCTATTCCGCGTCCGTACTCCCACCAGCGAAGTCACGCCGCTGTAGACAGCGAGTGCAAGGGCGATGAGCATCGCCGAGGTTCCAAGGTCTGCCACTAGGGACGCTCCTCAATATCAGGCATTTCTTCATCCACTAATTGAAGATACGGCTCCAGACCGTCGCCAGTTCCACCGTGGGCATCGGCCAAATCTCCGGGACCGGCTCCACTGCCTTGGCGTACCAATCCATCGGCCGAGCGAAGACGCCGCACGAACAATGTTACCGCGAACGCACCAAGCAGCAGCGCAACAGGAGGCACAAACCACACCGCGAGTCCGATGCCACTCTTGGGCGGCGAAGCCAGGATGTCGCGTCCGAATGCCTCCGTCATGAAATCGTATATCTGCTGATCAGTGTCCCCCGCGACCAATCGCTCGCGAACCATCTGGCGCATGGTTTCGGAGATGGCAGCGTGCGATTGAGAGATGGTCTGACCGTTGCAGATGGGACACATGATGCCGGCGTACAAGTCGGCTGCCCGGGCATCGAGCTCAGGCGTAAGCTCAACGTACTCTTGGGCACGGACCGCTCCTGGGGCGCCGAGGGATGCCAAGACGAGCAAGACTAGTAGCGCGCCCACGAGGGCGCGCTTTCGTATTGAGATATCTATGAAAAGGAAATCGGATACCAAGACCACTCACTGTCCACCGTGCGGGAGCGTATCCCGCACCCACTCATCCGGCCCTGGCTAGTTGGCGCGTAGCTCGTTGAGACGCAGCGCTCGTTTGATCTCGTTCTCGATGTCAGTTTCGCCTGCAGCCACGGTGTTGACCGCGTTTAGCGCGGCGGTGCGCTCTGCAGCCGTGGCCTCTATCAGCGACACTAACGCCCAGCGATCCGCCTCGTTCAGAAGACCCTGGAATGACGGCATGAATCCCGCGCCGTTGGAGACGGATGCGTATGCTTCTCCAGGCGTCAGCTGCGTGATGCGGACGCTGGCGAACTCTGGCGGGGTAGGTGCCGGGTAGTCTCCGAACTTGACCCAGACGTAGCCATCGCCACCAGCGGTAGCACCGTGGCACATAGAGCAGTTCTGCTTGTACAGCAATGCTCCACGTTCGAGAGCGTTCGCGTCCCCCGCGAGTGGGTTCACCAAGTCAGCGGCGTCCGCCTTTGCAGGCGCCGCGATGTACCCACCGCTAACGGGAATGGAATCCTCCGGGGCTGAGAACCGCGGAGGCTCCTGAGCCTTAACTGACTGGTTGTAGTGCATCTCTTGGAAGATGTCGATGGGGTACGAGCCGGTGGAGCGGCCCGGGTCACCGGGTTCGCACGCGGCGAATATCACCATCGCGGCCATAGCCACGATCAAGAGCCACATCGATTGTTGCTTCGTCGAACTCAAGTCTCATCCTGTCGATCCGAGCAGCGTATGCTCGCGCTTATGCCTTCTTGATCTCTTCTGCGCCGTTGCTGTTCAGAACCGCCTCGGCAGCGCCTGCGCGCTCCACAGGGCAGTCCACGTAGATGCCGATGTAGCCCTCGGTGATCCGCTCGTCGTACAAACCAAGGTCACGCTTAGGTAGGCGTGACTCGAAGAGTACGCCAAGCACTGTGAACAGGATTGCACCCAGCATCGTGTTCTCGTACATGATGATGGTCATCGGTGGGATGCTCAGGATGGGCTTACCACCGGTGATGAGAGGATATGAAATCTGCGTACCGGCGGTCCACAGCAGACCGATGGAGAAGCCGATGAGAGCTCCGACCAACGGAAACATGAACAGCCGATGCTCGGCTTCGTGCTCACCGAAAGCACCCTCAGGAAAGGGGCTCCCGGAGTAGATGTCTAGATCCTCAACAGGGAAGCCCGCGCCTTTGAGTTCCCCCATGGCGTCCGCGACTTTCTGCGGGTCTTCGAACAGTCCCAGGAGTTGGGTGTTGGCCATCTCCGTTCTCCTCTCTCTGCACTGGCCGTTGGCCTAGTGCTCCTTGACCAATGCGGGCACGTAGACGTTGCCCACCTTGACGTGATCGATTAATAGCTGACCTTCCTTCTCTTCCCAGAGCGGGATGAGGGGGAAGAACTTGCTGAATATCAGCAGCAAGAAACAAACCAGGGCGATCGTGCCGAAGATGATGGTGAATTCCACCGGACTTGGCCGATACGTCGCGTATGTGAACGTTTGTGGTCCCTTCCTCATTAGGGCAGGAACGATGATCAGGAACCGCTCTAGGAACATGCCAAAGTTCACCAAGAGGCTGGTCCACAACATCCAAGTGAAGCTGCGGCGGACCCTTCGGAACATCCACAACGGCACAGGAATGACGAACGAGAACATGAAGAAGAGGAAGAATAACCAACTCCATGGGGGCTCGAACATCCGGAGCATCCATACGGTGATTTCTTGCTCTTCCCTCAACCATAACGCGAAGACCAAGTCCAGCCAGAAGAGGAACATCCACGCCAGCGCGACGACCATCAGCAGCCGAGCGAGCGCATCGATGTGCTCTTCCCAGATGAAATTCTCAAGCTTGTAGAGCTTCCGCATGATAATCATCAACGTGACCACTGCGGATACCCCAGAGTGAACGGCCCCGATCACGAAATACGGCGCGAAAATCGTCACGTGCCACGAGGGAACCAGCGAGACGCTGAAGTCCCACGAAACGATACTGTGCACGGAAACGAACACCGGCAGGATCAAAGCAGACAGCAAAATGCCTGCGAAGCCCTGAATCTTCCACTGACGGGGGTTACCGTGCCATCCAAGAGAGAGGGCGCCATAGACCGACCGACGCCATCCCGTGCTACGGTCTCGAATGATAGCGAGGTCAGGAATGAGCGCCGTGTAGACGAAAAGCATGCTTGACGTGAGGTAAGTGGTGATGGCGATCGGATCCCAAACGAGCGGCGAGCGCACGTCAGGCCAGATGCCTCGTGCCCAGTCGTACGGGAACACCCAGTAAAAAATCCTCCACGGACGACCAGCGTGAACCAACGGCATCGCCAGAGATGCCATCAGGGCGAAAACCGTCATCGTCTCGGCGGCGCGAACCATGGGGCGCCGCCATTCGGCTTGACTGAGACGAAGGATGGCCGAAATCATCACTCCGGCGTGGCTGATGCCAACCCAGAAGATGAAGTTGGTGATGAAGAATCCCCAGAACACCGGTTGGCGAAGGCCAGTCACTCCCAACCCTTGGTTGATCATCCAGCCCACGGCGCCAACTGCGCCCGCGACAACGATGCCCAGGAGGGAGACGAGCACAATCCACCACAAGGGTGTGGTGAGAACCGTACCCAATAGTTGTTGGTTGATCTGTGCTTCGGTCAGTGTTCGGCGGTAATACATCTGCTTCTAATATCCTAGTGCGACTTCGCGATGACCATTGCGTACCGCGCGAGGAAGCGGCGGACCTTCACGAGGCGTAGACCCTCGCCTACCTCCCACATGGAGACGACGGGGATGATCTTGTTGATGAGCATGAACAGAAGAACCGCTCCTGCGATGCCTCCGACAACTATGAGGGCATCCGCTGCACCTGGCAATTGCCCCGCGGGGATCTCCGGCAAAACGTGGGGCCATGCTTCACCTGCCGGCGGGTCAGGCACTGAGAACGGTGCCACGTACCAACGGATGTGGTTCACAAGCGCTCCGACGAGCACTCCTGCGCCGACGATGGTGGGGCCCCAGATGCTGCGACGCACAGGGTTCCATACCAAAGCAACTAAGGGGCCGATGAAGTTCAACATGAACGAGACCATTAGCGGGTACCGGTAGGAGTCCAGCACCATGAAACGGATCAGCTCACTTTCGCCGGGCTGACGTCCGTACCAGAACGTGATGAAACTGCCCCACCAGAAATAGAACCACAGGAGTGAAAAGGCCAGCAGAGGCTTGGAAAGCGCCCAAAACTGGTCGATTCCAAAGTAACGTTCGTATCCACCGAATCGACGCATTACGTACATGACCACGAGCGTCAGACCGACTGCACCCTGAAGTGCGTTGATGAGGGCAGTGGCGGGCGCAATTGCGTCCTTCATGCCAGGCAGGAGACCTGCTTGGAAGTCCGCCTGCAACAGTGTTTGCAAAGTTGGGTAGAGCAGCAAGTAAAAAGCGCCGAAGAGCAGCGCACCACTGTGGAGGACTCTCCATTGACGGGTATTCCCTGTCCAACCGACGGACAACACTCTCGCGAGTTTCCCGCGCGGAGAAGCAGGCATGTGATCACGAACTGCGGCTAGATCAGGCACCGCCAGTAGCCAGAGTAGAAACAGCCCGATCAGGACAACGGTGCCCCAAACCATCAGGTTTCCGCCACGGAATGCCATCCAGTGGGGGAAGTCGAACCAGACGCTCAACCTGCCTTCAGTCGGCGGAAGCGCAATGAGAGCCGGAATGAGCATGAACCAGATCAGAACACCCGTGATGGCCATGTTCTCAGTCAACCTGGTTAGGGGTCGGCGCCAGTTAGCCTTCGCGAGGCGCAGACCGGCCGAAATGATGGGCATGGCTAGAAACGTGGAGGCCAGGAACGACAGCGTTGCCGTGTAGTAGCCCCAGTTGGAGCGATCATCGAAGCCGTCAGACAGCCGCATGACGAAGCCGACGATGCCTCCGACGAACAGGAGGGCCAGTAACGAGACCCAACTCCAATAACGTTGATTGACGTTTTGGAAGCGTGCCATGATGTCGCTGGCTATTTCTTGGTGCGTCGGCACCTGCGGAATCGCGTGCTCTTCATGCGCCATGCGTGTCGACCTGCTTTAAGTACAAGGTGGTCGGGGCGGTGCCGAGGTGCTCAAACATATGGTATCGGCGCTCGTCGTTCTGCAACTTACTGACTTTGGACTCGGGGTTGTTCAGGTTGCCGAACGTCATCGCTGACGTGGGGCAGGCCTGTACGCACGCCGGATTGAACGCGCCATCGGGAATGTCACTCGGTGTCTTGGAACGAGTTGCGCGGCGTATGCGCTGAATGCACATGCTGCACTTTTCCATCACACCACGTGTCCGGACGGTTACGTCAGGGTTCAGCTGGTGACGCAAATCTTCAGGCCACACAGGCTCCCAGAAGTTGAACTGCCTTGCGTGGTAAGGGCAGTTAGCACCGCAGTACCGAGTGCCGACGCAGCGGTTGTAGACCTGAACGTTCAGACCTTCGTTGTTGTGGTACGTGGCATACACGGGGCAAACCGGCTCGCACGGCGCGTTCTCACAGTGCTGACAGAGAACCGGGATGAAGCGGGCCTTGATGTCTGGCCACTCGCCTTCCCAATAACGCTCGAGCCTGATCCACTCGAAAGCGCGTCCTTCGATGAAGGCCGACTCTTCGTTGATCGGAACGTTGTTCTCCGACTGACATGCAACGACGCACGCCTCACAGCCCGTGCAACGATCTAGGTCGATGACCATAGACCATTTGAAAGCTGTGGAGCGGTCCGTTGCCGATTGTGGTTTCGTCTGCGTTGCCATCTATTGCCTCAATGTCCAGGAAAGGACCTAACTGTGACTGTCGTCCTCTTCGCCGGGCCTGAACACTACGATCACGGGCTCCCCCGGGAGCTGTCGGGGCTCTTCGATTCCCTCGAGCTTGGGCAAACCTACTCTTACGTTAGTTTTGGTCAAGCGGACGCGGGTGCTTGCCCATGCAAGTGACCCTGTGTCCGAGTCTTCGGCCTGGGCCAGTATGTCCAACACGTTGGAGCCGCGCCCCGCTGCGTAGGTCGTGAACTGCTCGTGGCCCTGCCCGATGGGCACCGAAGCGACATCGGGCGGCGTTGCTGGGTTCACGTACACGGGCACGCTGATGAAATCACCCGTTGCTGATTCCAGCGTGACCACATCATCCTGCTTCACGTTCAGGCTCTCCGCAGTCTTGGGGTTAAGTTCCACCCACGTAGTCCAAACCACAGTGGTGATCGGGTCAGGTACAGCTTGCGCCCACGGCAGGTGTGCGTACTGGCCGGTTCCGATCGCGTGCCCCTCGAAGGGTACGAGGTGCAAGGGGAAGACTTTGGCATCACCAGCTATCTGAGCCTTCACCGCTGCACGAGGAAGTACCGGGGGCGTCGGTGTACCGCTAACAGTGTCGCCTTGATCCCACCAACCGCCACGCTCGAGCGATCGCTTCCAGAATTCTTCGAACGTCGGCTGGGTAACGGAGCCTCGATTCGTGCTGTGGAGATCGCGGGCGGCAGCTCGGACTGCGTCGCGCATGGATTCCCAGGGCATCGCGTGGCCAAGCTCAGACGCTGTGCGGATGAGCACGTCGCCGAACGCCATGGTGTCCCGGAAACGGTTGATTACCGGCTGCTGGAAAGCTACCGTCCGATACCCAGGGCCGACATCTGGCGTGTCGGTTCCCCACTCCTCGAAAGGTGTGTGGCCCGGAAGGATGAGATCCGCGCGGGCCGTGGTCTCGTCGAGGAATGATGAGAAACTGACGATGGTGTCGAGCTTGTCGAGGGCCTCGGTGACCTTCAATTGTTTGGAAAGTCCGTGAACAACGTTCGCGTCACGCACCAGTAACACCTTGATGTCTCCTGAGCGCATTGCGTCGAGTGCAGCCTTCCAATCGCGAATCGGCGCACCAGTGATCTGGGACTGATCCCCTGCTGGGTTGAAAATAACACCACCAGGGACGTTCACGGACCCTACTAGATAGTTGAGCGCGTAGATGGCCGTGAGATTGAAGACACCGTTAGTGTGGGCACCTGCTGAACCACCGCCGATGGCAAGGGCTCGACCGCGTGTGCCTGCGAATTTGTGCGCTAGGTTCGTGATCGCGTCCGCAGACATCCCGATCTGACTCGCGACTTTGTCGGCGCTAAAGCTTGAAAGATGGTTATCGGCTCCGCCGGTAAGCGCGCGGGCCGCACCTGCGTCTCCGAGCTTTTCGGTGACGATGGTGTGTGCCATCGAAAGAGCTAGCAAACCCTCGGTGCCGGGATTGACATACTTCCACTCGTCAGCTGCCGCTGCGGTCACAGAGAAGCGAGAGTCGACGTGAACGAGATGACCGCGCTCGGCGCGATCCTCCCCCTGCCTGAACTCACCGTAGCCGCGCATGTAATGCGTGGGGTCAATCCAGGTGCCGAGGAAATCGGCACCGAAACTCATGATGAAATCAGCGTGAGCTATATCGAAATCAGGGAGGACATCTTGATCGTAGATGTTCTTGATCGCGGTTCGCAGCACGTGCTGGTCAATGGGGTCGAACCCGAGCGCTTGAGCACCGTAGTCCTTGGCGAACAGCTTAGTGACGTCAGCGAGCTTGCCTCGGACAGGACCCGTGGCGAGCAGAACGTTCGCAGGGTCAGCATCACCGAGTATCTTTGTGAGCCGTTCGAGAGCGTCGGGCCAGCCGATGGCGCGGAAGGGACCGCCCTTTGCGATCCTGACCATCGGCGACTTGATCCGATCGGGATGGTAGGTTGCCTGAAGCATTGCTTCAGAGCGGATGTGGTGCTTACCAGTATTTAGCGGGTAGTCGGGGTTGCCCTCGACCTTCTTCGCGCGGCCTTCCATCACACGAACCAGCAGGCCTTCGCTGCCGGAACCTACCTGTGCGACTGTCGCGTAATAATTGTCCCGCCCTGTTACCAAATCCTCAGGAAGCTCAACCGGGCTCTGCACCTGAATCTCGTGATCAGGAACACGACAGCCGTTAAAGACCACGGCGCCTACGCCTGTGACCCCCGCCCACTTGAGGAATTGCCTTCGTGTCAGACCCATCCGTTAGCCTCGATCTTCCTTCGGTCTTGCTGTGGTGATGCCGTGCTAGGTCGCCGGGCGCCTAGTAGTGGCAGGTTGCGCAATCGGTAGGTGCGTTGTTGTCGCGGTGACAGTCGACACAGTCACGCATCTTGAGATTGCGCACCTGCTCGACAACTTGCATGCTCGCCACGTCGCCATGGCAAGTCGTGCAGGAGACCCCGTTCTGAATGTGTGGAGCGTGGACGAATTGGACGTGATCTGGAACACGGTGAACCCTGATCCAGTTGACTGGCTGAGGCTCGCCACTATCGTCAAAGAGCTTTGCCAACTCGGCCGCAGCAGTGTCGCTCGTCGATTTCGTGCCATCGATCTTGCCAAAGTCATGACAGAACAGACACTGCGCGACTGCCGGAATGGTGGCTGCCTCGTCGGTCGTCACCTTGCGGTGGCAGAACTGGCAGTCGATGCCGGCGTCCGTGACGTGGGTGGTGTGCGGAAATGCGATCGGCTGCGTTGGGCCATCGCCGAAGCCGAGCACGGCTGGCGGTGAACTCCACCACGACTGAAGTACGAAGTAACCAACGACTGCCACGACCAGCGCAACGCTGAGTCCTATGGCGGGCACCATAACCTTGATGAGAGTGTTATTGTTCATAGCTTTACGAGCTGACGCTAACGGGCGACGCTATTGTGCCCCCCGATAGTAGATGCGTGTGATCACATCGAGGCGCTCTGAGAATTGGTAAGCGCTGAAAAGGCCCATGGCCAAGAACGCAGCACCAGCCGCGTATAGCGGAGGCCGCACCTTCTTGGCGAGCTCCGCAGATAAATCGCGGGTGCCCACAAGAGACGGAATCATTCCATGGGCCAGTAGCATCGAACCACCAAGGCCCGCAGCGGAGCCGAGGATTTGCCATAGCGTTGCCAGCAGGTCGCTAGTTGCAGCCCAGTCGACGCTGGTGATGAAAGCTGGATCGGGGCCTGTCATGGAAGGTTTTACGCACTCAACACGGCACCTCAGTGGGGGCGCCTGCCTCATAGGATTCGAGTTGGGGGGCCAGAGCGTGGCTCCAGCGGCTGACTTACAGAATTGACGTTAGACGACCCGCCAGCGAGTGTCAACTCCCCTCTGATGACGTTTTTCGAATAGTGAGCACCGAGATTCGGTTTCGCAGTTTCGCGCGACGCGTCACTAGACGCGTGAGCCCGCTCATGGTTTGCTGAAATATTACGAACTCCGCAGTCGGTTATGGTTGGTACCCTATTCGGTGTCATAGAATCTCTGTGTACATTGGAGTTAAAACGACAGCACTGCGAGGCGAAACCATGGCGGATGAAACGGTAGCCAAAGGGACGACCACCCGGCGAGGCTTTCTCAAACGAATTGCGCTCGCGGGAGCTGCCGCGTCCGCACTCGGATTGCTCTCACGCGGCCCCTTCGCCGGATCCAAGTCTGGTGACCGCTCCATCCCTGCGGGGCTGCCAGGAGCCGGGTCAATCTTCCAACCGAGGAAAGACGGACGTCGCCAGTAGGTTGGTATTGCATGGCAGACTGGCCGCATCGGTCGTCCCGTGCATGGTTGGACTATTTGCCGTCGATTCAATGGACCAGTGGTTTGGTCGGAAACCGTAGGCCTGATCATGTAGCTGCCTCTTCGGTATCCTGCCAAGTTTGTGAAGGCGAATTTGCCGTTGTCCAATTGGTCGTCCAATTAAAGGAGTGCGGCAGCGGTAGGTGGCGGGATTGCTCCCCGTCATGACGATCAACGCAGACTAGAATTGCGGCACTCACGCCTTCTGCGAACGCTATGAATTGATTTATATAGGGCCGCTGGCCTGCCATCTCCTTGGCTCACACCGGTGCGGACTGCGCGGCTAGCTCTCGATGGGGCGGTGACACCAAATACACCAATAGCCCTGAGGGCCGTTGGCCACTGGGCCTGATCTGAGTTGCATGAAAACTTCAAGGGATACTGACTGATTGTTAGGGCGACCCTACCCTTGACCTCTCGCAAGCATACGTGGTACCGGGCTGGGGTGTATGCTTCAACCGTGGGGGGGGGCCGCGCCTGAAAAGCTAAACATGCCGAAAACCTTGCGACCTAGAGGGTACGGTAGTGAAATTTGTAGTATCACGGGTGCCGCGGTTTCCAGCGACGTTGCTTATCGTCTCACTGGTGGCTGTGGCTCTCCTCATCTGGCCAAAGCCCGCGTCCGGCTACACCATATCGGTTGGCCTAGACGGTGCGGCTACAGATTTTGCTGTAGGGAATGACGTCCCGTTTAGCGCCGTCATTACTTTCCAATCTCTTGACGAAGTTCTTGAACCTGTTGTTACAGCAGGGCTCGAGGGGCCAACGGACAGTGGTTTCGTTCGCGTCATGAACAATATTCCAATAGGGGTTGGGGAGTCAGTGGCTTTCGGGCCGATTGCGTCTGCGACGCCTAACGATGATACATTCCTCGCCGGCGTCGCCACGCAGGTGAGTATTTTCAACGGTTTTGTTGGAACGGGTTACGGTTACGGCTATAAAGCGTTAGTCGCCGGCGCAACGATTACGATATCGGGTACGATTTCACTCCCCGTGTCCGCGCCGTCCGGGACGCACACTCTCACATTTACGGTTGACAACGGCACCGGCCCAGGGTCTCCTGCGTCGGCGGAATTGACGTTTGATGTTGTCGACTCTCTGGCGCACACGCTGCCTGTTGGCTGGTAGACCTTCTCGGTTCCGATTAGAGTTTCTAACGGTCGATTTTTCACTGCTGCAGGCCTTGGAACGAGCGGCCAGGATGGGCTTGTGGACCCCGCCAACGTGGAGATTGCCTATCGATTCGATTCCGTTACGCAAAAATTCAGACAGGTCGTGACCACCGTCACTGATGCTGCGAACCAGATAGCGAACAGTGTTCCGCTGCTCCCCTTGGAAGTGGTGCTGGTGAAGTCGAATGCAGCGCACGCGGCCGTGTTGATCTTCGAGACTTCGGTGACGAACCCGCCCAATACCACCTTGAGCGCGGGCTGGAATACCATTGGTTTGGCCGTTCCGCTCGGAACCGCAACCAAGCAACTGGATCAAGCATTGGTCAGTGCGAACTCGGATCCATCCGGCGGCGTGGGTTACACAATAGTAGTCAGTCCGTCTATCAACCCTGATTCATTCGTGTGGACGAGGGGGGAAAGCGCTATAGGAGTTGACCTTGCGCGATTCTTGGGCTACTGGGTGTTCATGGAGAACGCCGATGAGTTGGCCGGTTTTAGCAGCACTCCGGTCAATCCCTAACATCGTATCGTGGCTAACTGTTGTGTCGGGCCATATTGGCCTGAGTATCAGATGTGGCCCGATACGTGGGCGATAGAATGACACGAATTTTGAATTGGTCGCTCTTGTTGGTTATGTTGCTGGGCGGTACGTTCATGGCTTGGCAGGGGGCCGCCGCCAGCCCGACTCGGCAGCCAAGCCCAATCCCTGACATGCCGGACGCTTTCCATGGCACAGTCACCATTGCGGGCGGCGCTGCCGCCGCTAACACGGTGATTTGTGGGCACGACATAGGCGATACTGCGCACGGCTGCCTGACAACGACTCTATCTGGCTTATACGGTGGTGCTGGCGGGCTGGATTCCAAGTTGTTGGTCAGCAACCTTGAGCTCAATGCGGAAATCAGATTCTTTGTAACTCCGCCAGGCACGGTGGGTGGCTACGCTGCGGAGACAGTATTTTACCATCCCGGCGGAGTCACGCAGCTCGACCTTACGTTAGCTACGGCTCCTTCGGCGGCGGCGACACCTACACCGCCTCCTTCTTCCGGTGGTCCTGGTCCTGGTCCTGGTCCTGCGGCCACCGCAACGCCCACTGTACCTGCGGGCCCCGCTCCGGTTGGCGCGATCTCAGTGCTCGAAATGACCGTCAGCCCGACTGAAGTCAAACCAGGCGAGCCCGTAACGCTTTCCATGACCGTTTCGGAAACCGCCGGCGTGGCAGTCACCGACGCGCCGGTGACTATTCGGGTGAACGGAGAATCCGACCAAGTACTCAACGTCACCTTAGCCGCGAGCGGAGCGACTATTGTGACTGCCACGGTCACTCGATTTGTGCCCGGCGGCTATCTAGTCATAGCCGGCACTGAGTCGGTTCCCGACGGGCCATCAGGGCAGTTCGTGGTGTTTTCGGCGGTCACACCTACCCCAACTCCTGGAGCCTGAGCTGGCAAACAGGAAGTTGCCATTGAACGGGCGATCGTTATCACCGAGGAGCAGACGGGTGCCGCGAGTGATGCCCTGAACACTGCACTGGGAATCGCGGCGGGTGGTGGGGGAGCGGTCACAGTGGTGGCAGGAACCGTGACTGTTGACGTGCTGGAGCCCGGTAAGATCGGCGCTCGCGTGGAAGTGACCGGCCTAACCACGGGCTCGGTCATTACTGGCGATGTTGACCTCGTTATCGGGAACATGGAAGTGAACACCAACGATGGTGTGGGGATCGGTGAGATCCAACTCGCCACTGGCCTCAAGATTGTTGGGGACGTGACACTGGTTCCTCAAAACGGCGCGCTAGATGTCGTTTTCGACAACCCGCGATTGGTGGTTGAGCCCGAAGCTCCCGACGCGGGAGAACTCACGGGTGGTAGCGCGGATGTGACGCAGGTTGGAGTCGCGTTCAACGTTGGCCTAGAGAACCTCCCTGAAGGAGCTTCCATGGAGATCGAATTCGCAAAGGACGCTGACGCTTTCGTTGAAAATTCGACGGCGGTCTTTTCTTTGGCAGCGAGCGGAGCCGTGGCTGGAGGTGTGATCGAAAGTGCTGATGACATCGCTTTCACGGTTCAAGTCACCCGCAAGAACATTCAGAACTCGGATTTAGGGGACAACTCGATCCAGATGCAGGTAAACGCAGGCTGGGTTCGGGGCAAACAGGCGGCAGGTAAAACCATCGTCGTCACGAAGATTGGGGATGAGGGAGCCGTGTATACGGCCGTGGCCTCCTGCGTGATATTGGGAAATACCGCTACGTGTACGGCAGTGTTTACTGGCGCTGCAGGTGGCTTCTCTGTCTTCGCGGTGATGGCCGTACTGCAGGTGGCGACCCCCACGCCGGATGTGACGGTAACACCAACGCCTACGGCTACGGCTATCCCCCCGACCCCGACCCCGACGTCAACGGCCACGCGTCCGGGCCTGCCGACGGCGACACCATCGCCCACACCGACCATCGGGCCCACCGCGACGGCCCGACCTCCGGTGACGGCGACCCAAGGGCCGACAGCGACGCCCACACCTGCTGTAGCAACGGTTGGACCGACTGCGACGCCAGTACCGGGTGGTGGCGGCGGCGGTAGTGGCTTGATCATCGTGATTGTCATCGTCGTGGTTGTCCTCGTCGGAGGAGCTGGTGGGTTCTTGTTCATGAAGGGCAAAGGTTCTTCAGGGGCGTAATTCGACGTAATGATTGGTAATCGTGGAGTGTCAGGGGCGCGGACGTGCCTTGACACTCCACGCCGTGCTTCTCTAGCATGGCTCTTTGGGCCGAGGTAGCTCAGTCGGTAGAGCACAGCACTGAAAATGCTGGTGTCCCCAGTTCGAGTCTGGGCCTCGGCACCACTTCCTGACCGCAGAGGCGCCCTTTCATGGCTGACGACGGTAGGGAATCGAGCTGGTATTCGCACCTGATCGCGTTCATGTCGGCCCGCTTTGCAGTGGGAGTGGTCGTCCTCGTTCCTGTTGCGATCACCATCGTGATCTTGCAATTCGTTTTCAACTTCCTTGATGACTTCCTCGGGCCCGGGATCGAATCCCTGGCGGGACGCAATCTACCCGGCGTGGGGCTGCTTGCCCTCCTACTGCTGATCTTTATGGTTGGCCTGTTCGCGATGAGTCGGTTCATCCGACGCGCTTCGGGCCGGATCGAGCGATTGGTACTGAAATTGCCGGGCGTCGGTGTGGTCTACAGCGTGGGCAAAAAGATGACCGGCTCCTTCTCCGGGACAGGTGCCGGAGAGGGCTTTGGCCGCGTCGTGATGGTGGAGTACCCCCGTGACCAGGTTTGGTCGCTCGGGTTCCTGACCGGGTTCACGCAGTTGGATGGTGAACTACATGCGTTCGTTTACCTCCCCACGGCCCCGATGCCCAACTCAGGTTGGATCGCCATGATTAGCGCTCTTCGGGTCTTTGACACCGATGTATCCCCACAAGAGGCGATGCAGGCGGTGCTTTCCAGCGGGTTGGCGAATCCCGATGCAATCAATCGAAGCCCGTTACCCGAGGTAGCGTCGGGTAGTTAGCGCTGACACGAACGCGCACACCGTGTAAAATACCCTTCGTGGTGGGGAAGCCCGCCTCCAGACCGGCGGAAGTGGCTCAGTGGTAGAGCATCACCTTGCCAAGGTGAGGGTCGCGGGTTCGAATCCCGTCTTCCGCTCCAGATGGACATCAAGGCCACCGCATTGCGGTGGCCTATTCTTTTGCGCATGCCTGCCGACCTACACTGCAAGTAGAATCAGCGCACCAATCAATAGGAGCAATCGATGGCCTTCAAATCATGGCGAGGCGACGTAGGGATCATCAAGCCAACCCTCCGTCCAGGGTCGCTTGAGGAATTCATTCGGTTGATTCCTGAGGGGATTGGAGTTGTCCCCCTATTCCTCGGGATCACCCGTGGCACAGTGGACGAGTTCACTGAGGCCATCAACGCCTACGAGACGAAGATTGCCGAACTAGCGGAGCTCGAGGTGGATCTCATTCACCCCGAAGGCGCACCGCCTTTCATGATTCAAGGGTACGCGGGTGAACAGCGCATCATCGATGGCTGGGAAACGAAGTACGGCATTCCCATGGTCACGTCCGGCCAGGTACAGGTGGAAGCGCTCAAGTCGTTGTACGTGAAAAAGGTCGTCGTGTCCTCCTACTCGAACGAGGGCACCAACGCTATCGTGTCATCTTACCTAGAAGAGGCTGGCATCCACGTGCTTGAGAACGCAGGTATCTCCGTGCCATTCGACCAAGCAGGCAACCTGTCCCAACACCAGGTGTACGCCCACACCAAGCAAGCCGTCCTACGTCACCCTGAAGCCGATGGCATCTTGCTGTTCGGATCAGGCTGGCGAAGCTTGGGCGCCATCGAGTTGCTGGAGCAAGACCTAGATATCCCGGTCATCCACCCGGTCCCCGCACGCGTCTGGGCTGTGCAGAAGCGATTGCGAGTCAATGAGCCGGTCTCCGGCTTTGGTCAACTGCTAGCAGAAATGCCCTAGGTGCGGACACAACAACAGGGAAGGGCCGGTGACCTCCCGGCCCCGGGTCAGGTAAACTGACGGGGTTCGCCCATGCCGAAGTGGCGGAATGGTAGACGCGACGGTCTCAAACACCGTTGGGGGCAACCTCATGCCGGTTCGACTCCGGCCTTCGGCACCAGGCTTATTTCCTACCCTTTTTCTGGAGTATGTTCCGGCTTCTTTTCGGCCCTCGGACCGAACGGCTCCGGCTGGAATGGCGCATCTCGCACGTCGATGTAGCCTTTGGCGCCGCGTTCACGTGCCGCCTCCTCCATCGGTCGACGCCACTCTTCGCGGACTGATGCGTGAACCATGCCAGAGTATTCCGCGTTCACTGGCCACGCGTTGTTCAGACCCATCAGGTCCAGCCCCCTGGTCGCGATCGCCAGATTCATGGCGATCGACTCCGGGCTGACCAGCGCGATACGCTCGACAAGTTCGAAGCAAGTATTGATGAGCTCGTCGTGGGGCACAACGTCGTTCACGAGACCCAGTCGCATCGCCTCCCTGGCGTCGATGTGATCTCCCGTCAAACCGTAGCGCAGCGCATTCTTAAAGCCTGCCAGCAACGTCCACATGAAATGCGTGTTGGAGATCTGACGCACCTCGGGCTGGGCGAACACCGCTCGTTCGGATGCGTATGTCATGTGCGTGCAGATCGCGTACCACGACCCCCAACCCATCGCCCAACCATTGATAGCGCCGATGACCGGGGTCGTGTCCCGTCAAGTGGTGTAAGAGCGTCACCCTCGTACTGTGATCAGGCTGCTCCAACGGGGA